>JAUUYH010000044.1 GCA_030590505.1 Kiritimatiellota bacterium | reverse complement strand
TTAGAATTAGTTCCACAAGCAAAACAGGAGCAAAATAAAAAATCAGAGTAGGTAAAGTACTCTGCGTAATGAAGATAATGCAAGCGAGTAAAAAAATATTTTACTCGCTTGTAACTATCTAGTGACTGAACGAAAAAAGTCATTTCATAACAAATAATATATAAAATATTGTTTTGTTTTTAGATTGCACTATATAGAAATAACTAACTGCTTTATAAATGAACAACCTTCCTTGTTCATTTTTATTGCTTCTTTTTCTGACGAGTATTCTGTGTAAATGCGAAATTCCGGGGCATTTCCAGATGGTCGAAAGTGAAGAACTCCACCGTCAGAGAATGTCATACGGCAACCATCTGTCAGATCAAGATTAATGCACTCGCCAAATATGTCAGAAAGTTTTTGATTAATATATTCCACTCCATGATTAGCAAATGAGTCGACGATTCCTTTTCCTTTTTCTGTAGGAATCTCGCGAATAATTCCACTTATTGTATATCTTGGTGGTAACTCATTTTTCAGTTCAGAAAGAGTTTTTCCTGCTTTCAATGAAGCAAGAAGTGTTGCAACTATAGGTAGTACTGCGTCTCTAGTCGGCAGAGCTGTAAGCGTTCCGTTACAGCCAGGAAGTTCAATATCTGAAGCAGTAAGGAAACCACCGTTTGCCTCATATCCAACTATACGCCTGTCTCCTTTTGTTACAGCATTATTCATTGCTGCAATAACATACGGAGAACCAATCTTCGTTCTACTGATATTTGAAAACCGATCAGAAAGCTCAAGTGCTGTATTACAGCTTACAGGAGTTGAAACACTGTCTGCATTCAAAAAACTACTTGCAAGAATTCCAAGAAGATCACCTCTGATAAAATCACCCTGTTCATCAACAAGAAGCGGTCGATCACAGTCCCCATCTGCACTTACAAGGGCATCAACACCAGCCTCTTTTACCCACGCAGCTAACATATCTGGATCACTTACCGCTTCCGTATCAACTGGCACAAAAGAGTCTGACCAACCTATAAGCTTAACTTCTGCTCCTAGTTGAGTTAAAATGTCAGGAAAAATAGTGCGGCCGACAGTTGAGTGCTGATAGAATAGTAAAGAGAGCCCATTTAAGCAATTTGCAGGGAAAAATTCAGTGTAACGTCTAACATATTTATCCTCGACAGATGGCACAACTTCTCCCAACTCAACATCAACTTTCAACATACCGTCTTCATCAAATGATTTATGCGTAGGTTGAGCTTTTAGGTCATGATAGATTGAGGCTATCTCCTCTTCATCACTTTTTAGAATCTCGCCGTCAGGCATATAAAATTTAATACCATTTCGATCATCAGGGATATGGCTTCCTGTAACCATTATGCCACCAGCTTTTTTCGCCATGGAGTGCAAGGCAAGCATGGGAGTAGGAGCAAATCCGGCGTTCTCAAATACTAATCCAGCTTCCTGTATAGCAAATGCCACAGCCTTAATTATGCGCGGGGTACTGTTGCGAAAGTCGCCAGCCACAACAACGTTGCGTGCACTGCCTCTCTTTAAGTACTCTGCATACGCTCTGCAGTAAAGATAACATTCTAAATCGGTCATCTCTGTAACTAAACCGCGAACTCCGCTTGTTCCAAATTTTAATCCCATAATAATATCCTTATTTTAAAAATAATTCTAACTGTAATATTCTTTAATTTTTAATCCCACGATTGAGACTATACCGCAAGCGGTAGATATCTTGTATTTCTTTTATTAACGACTCAACCTTAATCGAAATGCTAAGATTTCACCCGCGTACAGTATAGTTATCTAATGCTTGACACCCGTGTAGCACATCAACACTTAAAAACCTCGTTGGCTATCTGTTCAATAGACCTGTCGCGACACTCAAATAGACAGCGGGTGCCTTGATCTAACATACTACACAAAAAAAACGAAGTAAAGCAGAAGTTTGATTTTTCTGCGTAATCTACGGCTACGACTCTTTCGCAGTCTCGACTTCAGCAGAAGAGACCTTCTCCTCTGCCCGGCTTTCATCTATCAGATATATAAATTTAATAACAACAAATAGTGTTGCGGCTCCAAGAATATGCCAAAGAAAATGAGTTCCTCTGGATATTACCGAGATTGACTGCATATCGACTATACGAAAGAGCATTCCAACAAAAAAGAGAAAAGATGCACCCCCAATTAGTTCAAGATGTTTCAGTTTATTTTTTATACACAAAACCATTGCAGGTATGATAAGAGCCACAGAAAAAGCAGCAAACACAATAGGTACTGTAAGCTTATTAACCACGCCTGCGGAGAGTGTTGTTATCCAAAATGACACAGGTATAATCATAGTAAAGATGAATGCATGAAACCATCTACCAGCGATCCTGTACCATAGATATACGCAGAGCATTATAACTAAATAAAAAACTGAAAGCATAGTAATTGTATTCCATACTTTATATACGCGAAAAAGATGGTGAATGATACCAGCAACAATACCGACAAAAATTATTGGCATAGAAATCACAATAAGCGGATAACGTCCAAAATTACATCGTGTCTTTTTTATCCAGTAATAAATAACAATAAGAAAACAAAGATTACTTACAGCATTGAGTGGCTCCACTGGGAATGAACCGTAATCAGTCTCTGCGTTTATCGCAACTTCATCTCTACCTAATACTATTTTTCTATCCATAAACCAAAACTCACTTATCAAATTATAATATATCACGTAACATTTTAACGGTCTCTTCAACAAGAATTTCCGGGGCCGATGCACCAGCAGTAATTCCGATTGATTCGCAACTCTTCAAAATAGATTCTGGTATATCTTTGCAAGAGTTTATCAGATATGCTTCAGCACCCTCCGATTCAGCAACCTCCTTAAGCCTGTTCGAATTAGAGCTACCCTGAGATCCTATTACAAGAATAACATCGCATTTTTTTGCCATATCTCGAACGGCAGCCTGCCTTTCAAGGGTAGCATAGCACAAATCATGCCTCTCAGGCTTTCTTAGGTTTGGATAACGCTGCTCTAAAACATCTACAATCTCATAAACATCATCAGGACTTAAGGTCGTCTGCGTAAGATATGTGATCTTCTCTGTATCTGATGCTATATTTAGGTGTTCAACATCATCAACATTTTCAATAACAATCCCCTCCCCTCCGAGATGCCCCAATGTGCCTATTATTTCAGGATGGTTTCTATGCCCAATCAGCAGAACTGTATATCCTTCATTCTTTAACGCAACAGCTTTACGATGTATCTTCTTAACAAGCGGACAAGTCGCATCCACAGACTCAAGTCCCAACGTTGCAGCATCTTCAGAAACAGCGGGTGATACACCATGAGCACTGAAAACTACAGTCTGCCCTGACGGAATATCTGTAAGCTCTTCAACAAATACCACCCCACGTTTCCGGAAAGAGTCAACTACATAATCATTATGCACAATATCATGCCTAACATACAGTGGTGCCCCATTTTCTTTCAGCATATTTTCCACAATATCTATAGCACGCTCAACTCCGGCACAGAATCCACGAGATGGTGCAATTAAAATTTTTCTTTTTATTTCCATAACATCTAATTTAACTGCTATAATATCGCTCTGCAATCCCATCCATGAAAAAAAATGAAGAAACTTTATTCAAAGCAACTATTGATTTTTCCATCAACCGTACTATTATCTATTCCTTAACCCCAACATTGGGGCAACATTGGGGCGTATAGCTCAGCTGGCTAGAGCGCTACGTTGACATCGTAGAGGTCACAGGTTCAAGTCCTGTTACGCCCACCATACCCAAAAGGTCACAGTCCACCATAGGCGGATAAAGTTCAAGCTTGTCTGCCTCTGGCGGATCCTGTTACGCCCACCATACCCAAAAGGTCACAGTCCGCCACTTAGTTCGTGGACCTGCCTGACATAGTGTAAAAACAAGCCTAACAAGATGCCCTTCTAGAGCCTCTAGGACTTGTCAAAGGACTTTTCTTCCTCCTCATCTCTTGCCCCCATGTCAGACAGGAATGTCTAACGTACTTCAGAAGCCCTTTGGGCATTATTATTATCATGTCTAACATTCAAAACTTGCGTATTTCGCAAAAGATGAATCAATAAAAAACCTTCTCTTGTTAGGAAAAAAAAGAAACAGGTTGATAATTGCCTTTAGATAAATATATCAGATGATGCAGAGATTGCTGCATTTTATTGTTAAGGGTTGATAATTATGTTTGAAGGTATACTTTAGTGTTTTGAAGTTTGAATAAAGGGGTAGGGGATAATAAAAAAAGGAGTTGGGTTTATGAAAAAATTATCATTATCACTGTCTGTGAATATCATCCTTGAAAAAGACGGAGGGGGATATTACGCACATTGTCCGTCATTTAAGGGGTTACATGTTTACGGAAATACAAAAGCAGAAGCTGTCAAGTTTGCGAAAGATGCAATTGTCGGTTATTCTATTTCACTATTAAAACATAAAGACCCGCTTCCATGTGATGCAATAATCAAAGAGGCGGCCTACAATAAACTCAAGCGCAGTCACGCCATTTTTCCGGAAAAAGTAAATATTCCCCTTGAAGAGCCCCTTGCTCTGGCATACTGATTATGAATAAACAGACATGGGATCAGCTGAAAAATATAACTGCAGTTGAATTGATGCGTGCTCTAAAAAGAGACAAATGGACGCTTGATGTATGCACAGGAGGAGGTTCAATGAATATATTCAAAAAGAGTTCCCGACGTGTATCAATACACTTTCATCCCGGAAAAACGTACGGCGCGAAGATGCTTAAAGGACTTCTCGCAGATATCGGCTGGGAGAACGTTGATTATAAACGCCTAAAACTCATTAAGTAATTGATTACTACGTTAAGGTGTAAAACATGCTATAATGTAAGTGCTTGAAAGCCTTGCGGGAAGTTGTTTGCATTTCACTTTAGGTGTGATGATAATCAATCTGTCCATGTTTTGCTCTAATTTAGTTTATTTGCGATTCTCGCAAATAAAATTTTCAATTAACAATATAATAAACTACCTCGATGTCTACTCGAACATTGCGACAGATCTGCAAAGCCAGAAGTCAAGCATAGCGAAATGTACTTCAAACTAAACGTTAAGAATAAATTGAAGGATCATATTTATAAAGTATAAAACCGGTAAATGTAGTTCCCAAAGAAATAATTATTGTTGATAGTCAAGCAGTTACGATGCAGAGCGGGGGAAGGTGGGTTAGCATCAAGTTGAAAACAAAGAGCAAAATCTGAAGTAGCTTGCGTTGTCCCAACGCAAATAGCAAAAGCTGAAAGAGATGTAAAAGAATAAGAAAAAGAACAGTCTGTAAGGCTCTATTTATTGCCTTCTTTTTTGTGCTTGTTGTTGGCTTGCTGAATGCGTTGAGGACAACGCATGCTACTTTTTTAATGTGTTTGGCCTCCGTCACTTCTGCGGAGCAGATGTTTAACATAGCCTAGTCTTGATGCAAAGCATCTAGGCTAGGAAAGTTATCAATCCCATGCTTTTCGCTGTAAGCGATATTTAAAATCCCACCAAGGTGGGTTTAATTCCCCGTTCTTTTGGGCGTATCACATAAAAATATATTTGGCCAAGCTTTTATTAAAAGCGTAGATACCTCGTGTGCTTGCACCGAGGCAGTTCATAAAAAAAGTGTCTAATAATAATAAATACGGACTACAATAGTTGCTATTTTTATATCACACCACATGCAAGTGAATCCTCAATGTTCGTTGCCAAAAAAGTAAATCATCAACACATATGCTAAAACTCGTCTTTATTTGAGTTTTGCAGTGTATGTCTTCTTTAAGCTCATTTGATTCGAAATCATTGATTTGAGGCTTGATAGTTTTATTGATAATTGACTGGAAGTCTTTTGCATTTTGAGAATTTTCTGTTCTGTAGCCTTTCTACGTGTATTCAAGGACTCATTACGCTTAAATACATATTTAACAGCCCCTTTCTTTGATTTGGGAGGACGCCCAGGAAGAAGGGTAGGAGCTGTTTTTCTAATACCTCCTTGAACATAATAATAGTAGCGAGTTTTTGATGCAAAATAAGCTGTTTTTAGTGCGGCAACTTCTTTTTTTGCTGCTGTATATTGTTTTTTTAAAGATGACAATTGTGAGAGATTAGATTTTTGCTGCGATTTCAGAGATTTAATTTGATTATCACATTTATTTATCTTTTCTTTATAGTATGCATTGTACTTTGCAAGCTTAACGACTCTTGCCTGTGCCTTTGCTTTTGCCTGCTCCTTTGCTTCTGTCTGCGACTTTGCTCGTGCTTTTGCCTGTGCCCTTGCTCGTGCTTCTGTCTGTGCTTTTGCTTCTGCTTCTACCTGTGCTTCTGCTCGTGCTTCTATCTGTGCTTTTGCTTCTGCTTCTATCTGTGTTTTTGCTTCTGCTTCTACCTGTGCTTTTGCTTCTGCTTCTATCTGTGCTTTTGGTTTTCTTTTGGCATTCTCTTGAATTATTTCCTCTAAAGACTTAACAGCAACTCTTTTCCTAAGAGCTGGACTTTTTTCACAACCAACCACTGTAAGCACGAGCAATACCACAAACAAATAATTTAAGATTTTCATATCGAACCCCTTTTTTTTTATATTCTGCTAAAAAACACGGAGAAATCCGTAAATTTTAACAGTCGAACATGTTAATAAAAATTAATTTAAAAATCTAAGAGAGTACTTTCATTCTTACAGTATAGTATAATGCCCCCATTTTCTGACAACAAGAACTCTGCTATAAGTTAGAACCCCTCTTAATCTTTATACTAAAAACACTTGTCTTTATTTTATGGGGATTCCCCATCAGTTGTTAAAATTTAAACGATTTTACCAGTTAAAATAATAATACCTCTTTTTCTTATTTCAAATTACATCTATAGATTTCTTTGATTTATCTTTTGGATGCTTAGTGGAAGGAACAGGTAATGCTCACTTCCATCCTAAACTCTGGCTCCCCACTCAAGGCGGTACTCCGCCTTGAGTGGGGAGCCAGAGTTTTATTTTTCGAATGCTGATCACCTCGAAAATAAAAAGAAAAAAAGGGGACAGGTTCATAGTTGCCTTTAGATTAAGACAAAGATTTTAAGGGAGAGATGTTCTTATTTTGCAGCATAAAAAGTGTCGAAATTAATTCCGACATACGTAGGAGGGGTTTCACCCCGTCACAAATTCTCTTTTTTTTACTTGCAGAAATTTTAAAGCGTGTTAATTTAAAAATACTTTAGTTATAGAATAAATTTAATATTAAAAAATGGATACAATTATGAATATTTTCAAGAATTGCAGAAGAGTTAAATTTAGCTATATAGCAAGTATGATGACACTTGCCTTTATGGTTGCAGCACCGATATTTTTTGTTACTGGATGTCAGTCAACTCCTACTGAATTTGAGGATACGCGAACGATAAACCAACTCATTATTTACTTAAAAAAGTCTGGACTTACAATAGATACGTTAATGAGAAATGTCCGATATCAAGCCATTCTTGCCGACGACGGAGCGGTTATGGTCATTGAAGGAGCCAATATTGAATTTTACCTATATAATATGAAAGTTGATTATCAGGCAAATAAGTTGCTTAAAGTTAAAAAACAGGGATATATCATGGTTTTGGGCAATAAAGTGCCAGCTATAACGAATGGACACTTTGTTATGCTAACATACAGCGAAAACCCTAATAAGGTAAAAACAATTCGTGCGTTTAAGAAATATAAAAAACAATAACACTTACAATAATAAAGAGAATAAGGAAAAGAAAAATGAGCGAAAAACATGTCTATTTTTTTGGTGGTGGCACTGCTGATGCAGACGCATCGCAGAAAGAGTTACTTGGAGGAAAAGGTGCGAACTTAGCAGAGATGTCAAGTATAGGAATGCCAGTACCTCCGGGATTCACAATTACAACAAAGGTTTGCGGACACTTCTCTGCTAACGATGGCAAATACCCTGAAGGTCTTGAAGATCAAGTTGATGAAAACCTAAAAAAACTTGAAGAACTTATGGGTGCAAAACTTGGAGATGCAGACAATCCATTACTTGTCTCCGTACGCTCTGGGGCTGCTGCATCAATGCCTGGTATGATGGATACTGTGCTTAATCTTGGAATGAGCCCTGCTGCAGTTGAAGGTCTTATCGCAAAGACTGGCAATCCCCGTTTTGCATGGGATAGCTGTCGACGCTTTATGCAGATGTTCGGTGATGTTGTTATGGGTGTTCCCCATCACGATTTTGAGGCTGCCCTTGAACAGGTCAAAAAGGAAAAAGGCGTAGAGAACGATATTGAACTCACTGCTGACGATATGAAGCTAGTCGTTGATCGTTTTCGTGAAGTTTACAAAAAAGCGATTGGTTCAGATTTCCCTACAGATCCGCGCGAACAGCTTTTTGCCTCAATCAATGCTGTATTCAGCTCATGGGACAATCCGCGTGCGATTAAATATCGTCAGATGAATGATATTCGCGGTCTTCTCGGAACGGCTGTAAACATCCAAGCAATGGTTTTCGGTAATATGGGCGAAACATCTGGAACAGGTGTAGCATTTACCCGTGACCCTTCTACAGGCACAAATGACTTCTACGGCGAATATTTAATGAATGCACAGGGAGAAGATGTGGTTGCAGGTATCAGAACACCGCAGCCAATTGAGACTCTGAAAGCAGTAAATGAAGAAGTATTTAATGAACTTGTTGATATCCGTACCAAACTTGAGCTGCATTATAAAGATATGCAGGATCTTGAGTTTACGATTCAGGAAGAAAAATTATATATTCTCCAAACTCGTAACGGAAAAAGAACAATCTTCTCATGGCTAAAAACTCAGGTTGAAATGGTTGAAGAGGGGCTGATCGACAAAGAAACTGCTATAAGTCGTGTACCAGCAAATGAATTCGATAAACTCTTTGCTCCAATTCTCGACCTCTCTAACTTCTCAGGATCACCTGTCACAAAAGGACTGAACGCAAGTCCTGGTGGAGCTTGTGGTAAAGTTGTATTCTCGGCTGAAGATGCTGAAGCACAGGATGCTGCTGGAGAAAAGATTATTCTTGTACGCATTGAAACAAGCCCTGAAGATATCGGCGGAATGGCTGTTGCACAAGGTATTCTTACTGCACGCGGCGGAATGACAAGTCATGCAGCTGTTGTTGCCCGTGGCATGGGATGTCCATGTGTCTCAGGTGCAGATGCAGTAAAAATTGACTATGCATCAAAAACAATGACAATTGACGGTCAGACCATAAAAGAGGGTGATGTTATCTCCATTGATGGTTTTGAAGGAGATGTTTTTAATGCTGCCATAGAGGTTAAACCTTCAGAAATTGTACAGGTTCTTGATGGAACAATGAATGCAGAAGAGTCAGAACTTTTTACAAACTACAATAAATTCATGGGCTACGCTGATGAGTTTAGAACTATGGATGTACGCACAAATGCTGATTCACCAGCTGACACAGTGATGGCGGTAAAATTTGGAGCTCAAGGGATCGGACTCTGCCGTACAGAACACATGTTCTTTGAAGGTGACAGAATTATCCCTATGCGTGAAATGATTCTTGCAAACAATCTAGAAGAGCGCGAAACTGCACTTGCAAAACTTCTTCCGATTCAGAGAGAAGACTTTGATGGAATTTTTACAGCACTCGACGGACGCCCCGGCACAATCCGTCTGCTAGATCCACCACTTCATGAATTCCTACCGCACGATGCAAAGGGACAGGAAGAGGTAGCGAAAGAGCTCGGTATGGATGCATCTGTAATTAAAGCTGAAGTTGAATCTCTTCATGAGTTTAACCCTATGCTCGGATTCAGAGGATGTCGTCTTTCCGTTGTATATCCAGAAATTCTTAAAATGCAGGTAAGAGCAATCATCGAAGGAGCTATTTCAGTTTCCAATAAGGGAATTGAAGTAAATCCTGAAATCATGATCCCGCTTGTAGGAACAGTAAAAGAGTACACATTCTGTAGGGATATCGCCCTTGAAGTAATAAATACGGTATTTGCTGAAACAGGCAAAACAATCACATATAAACTCGGAACAATGATTGAAGTACCGCGAGCGGCATTAACCGCTGACGAAATTGCGAAAGAGGCAGAATTCTTCAGTTTCGGAACAAATGACCTGACTCAAATGACTTGCGGGTTCAGTCGTGACGACTCTGCTAAATTCCTAGAACCTTACGTAAACGATATCGATAAGGCATTCTACGACTACGATCCGTTTGAAGTTCTAGATCAAAGCGGAGTAGGAAAACTGATGAAGATGGCTGTTGACTTAGGAAAACAGACACGTCCCGATATCAAACTCGGTATCTGCGGCGAACATGGCGGCGAACCAAAAACCGTTGAGTTCTGTCACAACATTGGGCTAAACTACGTGAGTTGTAGTCCGTATCGTGTACCAGTTGCGAGACTCGCAGCTGCACAGGCAGTCATAAAAAATAAGTAGTCATCCCACCAAGGTGGGTTTTCGTATTATTAATAAAACACAAAAGCGGACAGCAATGTCCGCTTTTTTTTTGCCTATAAACCAAAATTCATATACAATCAAGATAAAATCCTTAGAATCCTTAGGGACAGGTTAATAGTTGCCTTTCTTCCCTCTGTAGTACGGGCATCCCTGCCTGTACATGTATGCTAATAATCCGTCACTACGTTCGGGGATCTGTCTGACATGGGAGCAAGAGAGGAGGAATAAAAAAGGCCCTTAAAAAAGTCTTACAGGCTCTGGAAGGGCATGTTTTTATGCTTGTTTTTTTACGCTATGTCAGGCAGGAATGCCTAACGTACTTGAAGAGGAAGAATGCAAGGAATAAGAAAGAGGGGGTTTGATTAAGGCAAAGATTAAGACAAAGATTAAAATTCTTAGGGACAGGTTAATAGTTGCCTTTGGCGAACCATCGGACACCGAACATCGAATGAAGAAATAAATGAAGAAATGAAGAGGTTCAACCAACAACAACCATTCACCACGAAACCTCCGCTTCGACGACAGGCATTATATTTTATGCAACTGGTAGTAGTATCCCTTTTTATCTACCAATTCGTTATGCACCCCGAACTCTACAATCTCCCCAGCCTTCATCACATATATCACATCTGCGTGTCTTATAGTTGAGAGTCTATGGGCAATAATTATTGTCGTTCTGTTTTTACACAGTTCATTCATCGATTGTTGAATCAGTGATTCTGACTCTGTATCGAGAGCAGAGGTCGCCTCATCAAAAATCAATAGAGGGGGATTTTTCAGGAACACCCTTGCAATGGAAAGACGCTGTTTCTGACCTCCTGAAAGTTTGACTCCATGCTCTCCGGCAAGTGTATCAAACCCTTCTGGAAGTGATTCAATAAAATCAAGAATATTTGCATTTTTCGCAGCGGCAATCAACTCATCTCTGCTTGCATCAGGATTTCCGAACATTATATTATCTGCGATTGTCGCATCAAAGATAAAAGCATTCTGCCTTACAATTCCGATATTATCCCGCAATGAAGTCTGGGTAAGATCCATAATATCATGTCCATCAATCTTAACACTACCTTTTTCAGATTCATAGAAACGCGGAATAAGTGCCGCTAGTGTGGTTTTTCCAGCTCCTGACTCTCCGACAAGTGCAACTGTTTGCCCCTGTTTAATCTTTAGATTTATATTTTTCAGCACTTTGCCCGTTGTCTTTGTGTATGAAAAATCTACATCCTTAATAACAATATCCCCTTTAATAGAATCGAGTGTTAGTGCATGAGGTCTATCCTTAATTTCCGGATCAATATCTAGGATTTCAACAAACCGTTCAAATGAAGCCGCACCCTGCTGGAATTGTTCAGAGAAATTAACCATACGCCTGATGGGATTCATAATAAATCGTAAAAAGATACTAAAAGTGACAATATCTGCGAGATCCGCATGTTTATATGCTATCAGAACCACACCACCAGTAATGACAATCAATGGATAGCAATTCATAATATACATCATAGTCGAATGAAACGCCGCCATAACAGCGTACATCTTCTCCTTGGCAACCTTAAACTCACTGTTCACATCATCAAAACGACCTATTTCCAACTTCTCGTTAGCAAATGACTTAACCTCACGAATTCCCTGAATTGAATTCTCAACTGTACTATTAATATCTGCAATACGTTCTCGTATATGACGATATTTAACACGCATCCGCCCCTGATAAGTCAGCCCCCACAACAGCAAGAAGGGAAGAGGGGCTAAAGTTAAATAAGCCATATATGTATTGTAATGAAATAGAATAATAAATGTAGGAATTATTGTACAAATAGATAGAAACAAATCTTCCGGTGCATGGTGTGCGATTTCGGAAACATTAAAAAGGTCATTAGATATCCGGGAGACAATATGTCCAGTTTTGGTATTATCAAAATAACTAAATGAGAGTTTCTGAAGATGGCGAAAAAGATCAGATCTCATATCAGTTTCAATCCTTGCTCCAAGTATATGCCCCCACCTCATATTAACATAATGAGCTCCGCCCTGAAGAGTTGCAAGAAGAAAAATCACACCAATTGCAATTACCAACACATCAACATCTTTTTCAGGCAGATATGTCTTGAGAATTGTATTAAGCAAGACACCAATCATTATACCTAAAAATGCCTGAGTTATGGCCGTCAAAATGTCCAAAGCAAAAAGCTTCCTGTGCGGACGATAATAGGATAAAAACCGTCTAACCAGTTCCCAGGTATTCCTATTTCGATTCACTGCAATATCATCTTTATTATAAGATCTCTTCATAAACTCGCTCTTTTTACTTAATAAACTACCACGATGCCTACTCGAGCATTGCAACAGATCTGCAAAGCAGATATGCATACGAGGTATATACGCTTTTAATAAAAGCTTGGCAAAATATATTTTTATATGAGAATAAACCCCACCATGGTGGGCATCCCACGGGACGGGGAATAAAACCCACCTTGGTGGGATTCATACAAGAAATACAGTAGTCACTTTCAGGGAAAAAGCTATTAATTAATTTTATAATTTATCAATATTTATGAAAATTTGCCAGTATTGGTTGGCTATACTTTGCACGGATAAAATCTTAACATTTCCTTTAAACTTCATTAGCTAGCAAAAGAAAGACAAAAAATCTACCGCTTGCGGTATAACTCCTGAGTGGAGACTTTTTATATTTGCCAAAACATAAAAGATTAGTTGACAAAAGAATTTACCGTGTTATTATTTTAACATTCGTAATACGAAAGACAAAACGATCAAAAACGATCACAAGTGCAGTATAAAATTTAAAAATAGGAGTTTTCGATATGCATATGGCTGATGCTTTAATTTCGCCGGCAGTGGGTGGCACAATGTGGGCACTAAGTAGTGCAGCAATTCTCTATTGTTCACGAAAGATTGAGCGAAAACTTGATGATTTCAAAGTACCCCTAATGGGTGTTATGGGTGCATTTATTTTTGCTGCACAAATGATAAATTTCACAATTCCCGGAACAGGTTCTAGCGGGCATATATGCGGTTCAATCCTACTAGCTGCCCTGCTCGGGCCCTATGCAGCACTGCTTGTCATTTCCTCTGTCCTTGTTGTGCAGGCTCTAATTTTTGCAGATGGCGGACTTCTTGCCCTAGGTTGTAATATTTTCAATATGGGAGTAATACCTACTCTTATAGCCTATCCACTCATATATAAAACGATTGTTGGGGCAAATCCTAAAAAAACCCGTCTATTCACCGGAGCCATTGCAGCATCTGTGATCGGGCTCCAGTTAGGAGCTGCTGCAGTTGTGATTCAAACATGGAGTTCAGGGATGTCCGCATTACCATTAGGAAAATTTATGATGCTTATGCTATCAATTCACTTGGGAATCGGATTTATTGAAGGAGTGATTACCGCTTCAGTGCTTTTCATGATAAGAGAGCTGCGTCCAGGACTTTTGATGCGCCCCCTCGCCTCGAATGAAACACAAATACCTCGAAACAGAATATCCATTAAATCAATAGTTATGATTCTCTGTATTGCCTCTTTAATTATTGGTGGAATTTTTAGCTGGTTTGCATCAGAGTATCCAGATGGACTTGAATGGGCGGTAGATAAGATACCTGCGATGAGTAAATCAGAAACTCCCGAAGGATCTATCCATTCAACATCAGAGAAAATTCAGAACAAGAGTAGCATACTGCCAGATTACGGATTCAAAAACAGCAGTGAGGCAACCGAAGAGGGCACCTCCGAATGGGGAGATGTTAATATAGGAACAACTGTGTCAGGCATTACTGGCGCAGCAATAACCTTAACTCTTGTAATGTTTATTGGATTTATTTTAAGAAAAAAGAGAGACCTCCAAAAGGCTTAGGCATTGGTTATTTATTTATGACGCTTTAGGCCGTATTTTTACGGGCTAGCGTGCCGTAGATATACTTTACGCGGGTAAAATCTTAGCATTTCGGTTAATGTTGAGTAGTCAATAAAAGAAATACAAGATCTCTACCGCTTGCGGTATAACTTAAAGGTATTTATAGTAAATGGGGAAAATTTCAGATACATTAATTGATATAAGCAATATGGAAAAATATGCGTTAAAGAATACATTTATTCATAATGTTGATGCGCGTTGTAAAATCATAATTACACTCATTTTTTCTGCCACTGTTATCTCATTCAATAGATATGATATTCTGCCCCTGTTGCCTCTTTTTGCATTTCCTCTATTTATGCTTATCAACTCGGAGATTCCTCTCTCATACCTGCTGAAAAAAATTATATTTGTCTCGATATTTGCATTTACGATTGCTATTGCCAATCCCTTTATTGAGACTGAAATCGCTGGACATATCGAATCGTTCCCCGTATCTCGAGGATGGTGCTCGTTTACATCGATAATGGTACGCTTTTTCCTAACTTCAGGTGCCGCACTTCTTCTGTTACTAACTACAGGAATGTATAATATATCAAAAGCACTAGACAAACTTGGTGTGCCACATGTATTTACAATGCAACTCTTCTTTCTATGTCGTTATATACTCTCATTGACAGAAGAGGCATCTCGAATGGAGCAGGCACGGTCAGCACGCTCTTTCGGTAAAAAAGGATACGGAATAAAGGTGTTCAACAATATTCTTTCTTCGCTATTTATCCGATCAATTGACCGGGCAGAACGTGTTTATACAGCAATGAGATG
>JAUUYH010000143.1 GCA_030590505.1 Kiritimatiellota bacterium | reverse complement strand
CATTATCCATATACATTTCAGATATTTTTATTGCGACATCCGCACAAAAATCAAGTACTTTATGGATATATTCAGGGCGGTCAAACATTCCCATAAATATATCTGTTCCAAGAAAGTGAAGGGCGAGCGTAAAAGGACCAGTAAGGAGTCCATACAGTGCAAGATCTGGATGATTTTTTCTCAACTGCCTAGTTGCTTCAAGAACAATCGGTAATCTACCGTCCTCCTCTGAGGGAAGTTTTAAATCTTCCAATTGTGCAGTTCCTTCAAAAAGAGGATGAGTGGTGACGGCCGGTGGATTATCATCACTCCAATTTACTTCGCAATTGTAGATTTCAGCTTCAATCTGTAGATCAAAAACAACTGGAATCCCATCCGGACGATATAGTTCAACCGCTTTATCAATCCCTTCAACTATCTTTTTACTGTCCTGTAAAAATTCCGTCGCTGTTAGTCCTAAAAGACTCGCGGCATGAACTCCACAAAACGGAAGCCATGGAACTCGCTCTACTTCCTTTCGCTCAATTGCCGCTAAAATCAACTCCTTACCTGTACGCATATCTTTCTCCATTTACTGATAGTCATTTTGATTTTTCTCCATGATGTACTCTAGTACATAATATCGTGAAATCAATTCGCAGTTCCCCTTCTCCTATAATTCCCTCTGCCTGGATTCCCTTGAGGCATCCCTGCCTGCTCACATTGAAAATAAATCACAAGACCTGTTTTTTGTATCTACCTTAGTTTCTGCGAATCTCGCAGAAAATTACAAAAAATGAATTGTCGTATTGAATTTAACTAACTCAAAGTGTATAGTTGCTGGTTGGTTGACAATCGTCATGTCCCTAAGCTGTTTTTTTGAATCTAGGTTTTAATGGAGATAGAAATGAGCATAAAGAAATTGAAAACGAAAAGAAGAGAAAAACACCTAAACTATCGCATATTATTTTTAGTAAGCGCATTTTTTTTAACGACTCAAAGCCATGCAGGGCAAATTGTTTACCCATGGCGAGCAACGAGGAGTATTGTTGAAAATAAAAATACTTTTGAGATTCTCTTTAACAATATTGATGACAGAGCAGTTCAATCGGTTGCACTAGAAAGTAAATATCACAAAACAATTTTAAAAATAAAGTCGATCAAAAAAGGAAAGTTTGAATACGACAATTTCACAAAAGCTTATGTGAATTCAAAGATTTTAGTTGAAGTGCCACCTGATACTCCTGAAGATCTATATAACCTGATAATTAAATGTGGAGGTACAATTCATATCTCCACTAAAGCTGTAAAAGTGATAAAGGAATTTAAAAAGTCACATCTTTTTATCCATATATCCGATACTCATGTAACAAGACAGTGGATTGGAACACCAGAAGATGGGTATGGTAAAGAGCTGGAACTTTTAGACAAGTTTATTGATGTTGCAAATATTATAAATCCTGACTTCATTATTACTACAGGTGATAACATAATGGACTATACTAGAATAAATGCCAACGCTGCTGGGTGGGGCGGGAAAAAGATTAAAGGAGCTTTGAAGGCTCCTTCATTAGTAGAAAAATGGGTGAATTACTATGATGGATCTCATGGGCTTAGGGGCATTCACGGCTTAAACTCTCCTGTCTTCTCTTTACCAGGTAATCACGATTTTTATGGATTAGCAAAAGATGATTTCACTTCTAAAGCAGCACAATGGAACAAGATGTGTGGACTTCGTGAATACGGGTTCAGATACGGGAATACAACAGTAGCTACAGTAGATGATTTCCTAACAGGAGTAGAAGGCCTCCCAATGCTGAAGATGCCTCAACACATTTTTAAGAACTACATCGAGAGGAAGGGGGAATATAGTGGTGTTAAAATCTTAGCCAAACATAGTAATTCAAAGTTAGATATTGAATTCCTAAATAAATATAAGATTAATGCATTACTACATGGGCATGATCATATACCATATCAGGAAGAGATAGGGACAACGCCAACCTTGTTTTCAAGACCAGGAGTTGTATGTAGAAGTGGAGTAAGGAAGATTGTTGAAAGCCTCGGATTTTTTCGAATTTTCACCATAGAAAATGGTCGACTGAGCGCCTCAGAACCTATTCGTTTCACAAGTGATCCCCAAAAAAACCATAAAGAAATTCCGCTAAATTTATTACTCAATTATGATAAACCTAATGATGGTACGGCATTGAAAAATAGAGCTGTCATCACAAATAAGCTTGGCATAAACTTGCCAGAATGTAAAATTCGCTTTGTTATGAAAAAAGGAACTTACAAAGTGAGTAACGGCTCTATCTATCAAACGTTCGATTCTAATGAATTTACAATAGTTGATATAAAAGTTGACTCTCTCAGTGAAACTGCTGAAATAACAGAAACTACCGAAGTTACAATTTACTAATGAAATTTTTTGTTTTTTTTGGGGGTATCAATTGTGCATCTCATGACATTATTCTTGATTTTTATAATCCCTGAAGCTTGCGTTAGTTCTCTTAAAAGTTTATGATCTTCTCTGAAATTATCATAAATCGGCCTAAAAATACGAATAAGTTTATAAAATATATTTTTATATGATACACCACAAGAGAGAGGGAATAAAACCCACCTTGGTGGGAATTAACCATCTATAATTACTTATCATATCCATTCGGGAATTTCTGTACCCAGCTCCAGGCAGAAGATATAATGTCGTGCGCATTTTCAAATTCCGGCTTCCACCCAAGGACCTCTTTTGCTCTGTCAGCACATCCGATTAGGCGCGGCGGATCACCAGCTCTGCGTGGTTCAATATCGGCAGGAATTGCGTGCCCAGTTACTTTTCGTGATACATCAATAATCTCTTTCACACTCAATCCATTTCCTGTGCCAAGGTTGTAGTGTCCGCTCTCTTTTACATCAAGGGCAAGCATATGAGCCTGTGCAAGGTCAAGAATATGAATATAATCTCTGATACATGTTCCGTCAGGAGTCGGATAGTCATCTCCGAATATTTTAATAGAATCTCTCTTCCCTTGTGCAACCTGCAGGACAAGTGGAATCAGATGTGTTTCTGGGTAATGATCTTCACCGAACTGCTTTGATGCACCAGCAGCGTTGAAATAACGAAGCGCCGCATAGTTTAGTCCAAAAATTTCTTTATACCATTTAAGAGCTTTTTCAAACATCAATTTTGATTCACCGTAGGCATTTATCGGAAGCTGTTTTTCGGATTCTGGGATCGGAATCTGTGTAGGCTCACCGTATGTGGCGCAGGTACTTGAGAAGACAAATGATTTTACATTTCCAGCAACTGCACCGTCGAGCAGATTGATACCAGCACCAAGGTTGTTTCGGAAATATTTACCAGGATCAGTCATCGATTCGCCAACAAGAGAGAATGCTGCAAAATGCATTATTCCATCAAAATTACCGTTTTTAACCACATCTATAATTAACTCTCTGTCAGCTAGATTACCCTTTACAAATTCAGCACGCTTATCTACAGCATCTTCGTGTCCCGTAACCAGTGAGTCGAAGACAACAACTTCATAATCACGATCCAGCAAATATTCCGTGCACGCACTCCCGATATACCCAGCTCCACCTGTAACAAGTACTCTTTTCATTAGTATGACTCCGTAATTAATAAAAAATTTTCTATTTTTTTCTATTTATACTGTGCACGGATGAAATCTTAACATTTTCTTTAAACTTAATTAGCTAGCAAAAGAAAGACATGATCTCTACCGCTTGCGGTATAAATAAACAATACAATTATATTGATGATATTCTTAAATTTATATTATATTTTGCCCCATACAAGGCGAAATTCGCAAAACTTCACCCTTTCTTATTGCAACTTCAACTTAATCAAATAGGTTACTTGAGACTTATAAAATGAAAATTTTAGAATTAGTGAATATAAAAAATAGGCACAATAGTACCTAGATTGTGCAAGTATAAGCACTCAACATCATTATGGACAAAAACTTATGAAGATAGAAAAATATGTATATATGGTCAGTCTCGGCTGTGCCAAAAATTTAGTAGATACAGAACTTGCCGCCGGAAGTATGGCAGTTAATGCGATAGGCTTTGCCGATGATCCAGAAACGGCAGATGTATATTTTATCAATACCTGTGCATTTATCTCTCCGGCACGCGATGAAGCAGAGCAATTCATCAATGAGGCTGTAAAATGGAAACAGGCAGTCGATGGGCGTAAAATAATTATCGGCGGATGCCTGACTCAATGGGATGAAAATCGCGAATTTCGCAAAAAATATCCATCCATCGACCTCTGGATACCAGTTGATGAGGCTGTAAATCTTGATAAACATATCAATTCTCTCTACACCAATAATCAAATATCCTGTGCTGATATTGAAGTAACTACACCAACATTTCTCTACGATGAAAACACACCGCGTCTCCAACTCACGCCTGCGCACTTCGCATATTTGAAAATTGCCGACGGCTGCAATAACAATTGTTCTTACTGCTCAATCCCAGGAATTCGCGGACAACTGCGAAGCCGCCCCATCACATCCATTATAAAAGAGGCAAACAACCTGATCAGAAACGGCGTAAAAGAGATTATTCTTGCCGCTCAAGATACCACCGTTTACACCGATCCTACAACATCAGAAGATCTAGCAGCTCTGATAACTCAACTTGACCAATGTACTGGTGACTTTAAAATACGCATACTCTACGCACACCCGGCACACCTTAAAAATAACGTAATTGAACTCTTTAAAACCTCAAAACACCTCCTGCCATATATCGATATGCCACTTCAGCATATTTCTGATCATATTCTGAAAAGCATGAATCGAAAAATCGACTCCTGCGAAATTCGCAAAAATATTACAAAGTTGAGAGAAGCCGCCCCAAATATCGCAATAAGGACCACATTCCTTGTAGGATATCCCGGAGAAACTGAAGATGATTTCAATGAACTATGCGATTTTATCAAAGAGATCAAATTTACCCGACTCGGCGTTTTTCCATATTGTGAAGAGGAACGAACACCTGCAGCAAAAATGAAGAATCATATTGCAACAGAAATTGCACAGGAACGATGTGATGAAATTATGCTAATACAGTCCGAAATATCCCTAAAACACAACCAAACACTTATCGGAAAAACTTTTGAAGTGCTTATTGATGATATTTTTGAAGATTACGCGCTAGGTAGAACATATATGGATGCTCCTGAAATAGATAATATCGTAGAAATAACTGATGGGGCTAAACTCTCATCTGGTGATTTTACGCAAGTCAAAATAACCGAAGCCTCCGAGTTCCAGCTAACAGGAACTATTGTAAATTGCTAGAATTGTACATCCTCCCTCTACAATTCTCAGAAATTCTTACATACCCTGTACAATTTCTGCGGTTGCAGTATTTTAGCCATATACTGCGAACTTAGCAGAAATGACAGCAACATTAAAAAGGCACTTCGTGCCCCCACGCATACAGCAAGCAAACAACAAACAAAAAAAAGCCCTTCCAGAGCCTGTAAGACTTTTTTTAAGGCCTTCTCTTCAAGTACGTTAGGCATTCCTGCCTGACATAGCGCAAAAAAACAAGTATAAAAAAGGCCCTTCCAGAGCCTGTAAGACTTTTTTTAAGGCCTTCTCTTATTCCTCTTCTCTTACCTGTGTCAGACAGGAATGTCTAACGTACTTCAGAAGCCCTTCGGGCATTTTGTTTACTTCTTCTCTTAATCTTTGTCTTAATCTAAACTCCTCTTTTCTCTAACTGGCCTCGTTCTCCAATTATTCCTTAGCCCCATGATTCTTTGCCGTCTCGATCCAATGTTCAGCAAGAGTTTTTGGATCTGTACCTATGGCATGAGCTAGATGCAATGTTACTCCCATTATTAAAACAGAAGCTTCATGTAATTCTTGATTTGTTTGCAGGGTTCCAAATTTTTCTTGCGCTTTTAATTGGAGTAAATCATTATGTTTTCGAGCAAATGCAATTGGATCTTTATATTCATCAAACAATTCTGGAAGCATCAAGTAATCCATCCATTCATCTCCTATCCTCTCTGCCAATACCTCCGGGCGCTCGTTACCCATTTTTCTCCATAGTGTCAATGTCTCCTTATCTCCAGATTCAGCCAAGCCAGTATCAAGCAGTAATACAAAAGCGATATCAGCTATATTTTCCATCACTTCTAAATATTCATCTTGAGCCTTTTCGAACTCATCTGTTATTTGGCCTTTCAGATATTCACCAACACTCAAATGAGGTAATTCTAAAACTTCAGGGCATCCTTCCAAACAAGGGAATTTATCTCCTTGATACATATAGCAAGCTTCGTTACTTTGGATTTGACGACCAAGTGGATATAGCCGGCAAGCTAGTGGGCGGCCCAAATGTACACTACATCCAAAATTCTCGACATATTGAGAGCACGCTTCTTGTCCCATCCATCCTACTTTTCCGTTAAACCGTAAACGAATTCCGCCGAACTCACAATAAAGATCACGAAATTCCCTTGGAGTAATTTTTTTCTCCTTGGCTAGACAGACCAACTCCCATGGATTAATCCGCACAATTTTCCCATGGCAGCATGTTCCAGTTCGTGAGCAGGTGAGAGGTAATATATCTTGAATACTGAGTTTGCTTATTTGCATCATTATTACTTTATTTTATTTATAAGGGGCGAACCCCGAAGTTAAGACACTCGACTTTGATTATACCCATAAAATACCCCGTCTGAGTAGATATTCAACCTTAATCTTCCTCTTAATCTTTGTCTTAATCT
>JAUUYH010000146.1 GCA_030590505.1 Kiritimatiellota bacterium | reverse complement strand
TCTCTCTACCTATTTAGTCCTGTTCTGAATTCGCACAAGAAGTTACTATAGTGGACTTACACTATAAATCAAGTAGCAGTTATGAAATGCCTCTTTTTCGTTTAGGAACTATATCGTATTTAGTGATAAATCGTGGTTAAGGTTGATATCTCTTATGGTTATCTGATTTGCAGATCTGTTGCAATGCTCGAGTAGGCATCAAGGTAGTTTATTCAGGATTTTTTTGAAGTTGAGATTGTATCGTCTTTTCTCAACTGTAACTTACTTTGAATTTATTTGAATATAATAAACAATAATTGAACTTTTTATGTGGGATATATATAATGATTAAGAGAAGTAGTGAAATACGCAGAGAACTTGATACTATTTTAGCTGAGAGAATTATGATTCTTGACGGGGCAATGGGCACGATGATACAACGCCACAATCTTACTGAAGAGGATTATCGCGGAGAGCGTTTTAAGCATTGCAGTAGAGATTTAAAGGGAAATAATGATCTTCTAACTCTTACTCAACCTGAGATTATTGCTGGAATTCATATTAAATATATGGAGGCTGGGGCAGATATTATAGAAACAAATTCTTTTAACTCGAACAGTTTTTCGCAGGCAGATTATGGACTTGAAGAGCTTGTTTATGAACTTAACTTTGAAGCTGCGAAACTCGCAAAAGTCGCAGTTGATACATTTATCGCCGCAAACCCTAGTCGCCGATGCTTCGTTGCTGGCTCGATCGGGCCTACAGGGAAAACATGCACAATGTCTCCGGATGTTGCAAATCCAGGGCACAGAGATGTAACTTTTGATCAGCTTGTTGAAACATACTCTGTTGCTGTTGATGCTTTGCTTGAGGGCGGGGCTGATATCATTCTTATTGAGACAGTTTTTGATACGCTGAACTGCAAAGCTGCGATATTCGCAATCAATTCTGTTTGCGAAAAACGCAAATTTTCTGTCCCGATTATGATTTCCGGGACCATCTCAGATGCAAGCGGGAGAACACTTTCTGGACAGACTGTCGAGGCATTTATGATCTCAGTTATGCACACCCCGAACTTTTTAAGCATAGGACTGAACTGCGCGCTCGGAGCCAAAGATATGCGGCCGCACATCGAAGAGTTGTCGGTTAAAACCCCTCTTCATATTAGTGCCCACCCTAATGCCGGACTTCCGAATGAATTCGGGGAGTATGATCAGACTCCGGAACAGATGGCGGAACTTATTGCGGAATTCGCAGAGAGCGGTTTCTTGAATATAATCGGTGGGTGTTGCGGAACAACTCCGGAACACATTAAGGCCATAGCTGAAGCGGTATCCAACCATCCTCCGCGGAAAATTCCTAAAATTAGAGACTATTGTCGCCTTAGCGGTCTTGAAAGTCTGAATATCCGGCCTGAAAATAATTTTGTAAATATCGGTGAAAGAACAAATGTTGCAGGTTCGCGTAAATTCCTACGCCTTATTAAAGAAGAAAGCTATGAAGAGGCGCTGAGTATTGCACGTGATCAGGTGGAGAATGGTGCACAGATAATTGATATAAATATGGATGACGGTATGCTTGAAGGTGTCGAAACGATGACACACTTTCTGCACATGATTGCTTCGGAACCCGAAATCGCTCGGGTGCCAGTAATGGTTGATTCATCTAAATTTGAAGTTATTGAAGCCGGTCTGAAGTGTATTCAGGGGAAAGGCGTGGTAAACTCATTGAGCCTAAAAGAGGGTGAGGAGGCGTTTGTAAAAAGGGCGGAACTTGTACGCAAGATGGGGGCGGCTATCCTTGTAATGTGTTTTGATGAAGAGGGACAGGCAGACTCATATCAGCGTCGCCTAGATATAACTAAACGGGCATACAATATCCTTGTACATAAGGTAGGGATTCCACCGCATGATATCATTATTGATCCGAATATATTTGCAATTGCTACCGGTATCCCTGAACACAATGCCTATGCTAAAGAGTTTATCGATTCCGTAAAGGCGATCAAAGAGCAGTGCCCCGGTGTCCTGATCAGCGGAGGCGTCAGCAATGTATCTTTCTCCTTTCGAGGCAATAATGCTATCAGGGAGATGATCCACTCCGTCTTTCTTTATCATGCAATTCAGAATGGAATGGATATGGGAATTGTTAATCCTGGACAACTTACAGTGTACGATGATATTCCAGATGATCTGAAAGAGGCAGTTGAGAATGCTGTTTTGAATCTTACACCCGATGCTGCAGATAAACTGCTGGAGGCGGCGGAAAGTGTGCAGGATGTTGCAAAAAAAGAGGCAGAACACCCAGAGTGGCGCAAAGATCCGGCGAATGAGCGTATTGCACACGCAATGATCAAGGGCGTTGTAGAATTTATCATTGAAGATGTTGAAGAGTGTCGTGCGAAAGTCGCAGATCCTGTAGAGGTTATCGAAGGCCCCTTGATGTCCGGAATGGGACGTGTCGGCGAGCTATTCGGAGCAGGTAAAATGTTCCTTCCACAGGTAGTAAAAAGTGCAAGAGTAATGAAAAAAGCAGTTGACTATCTTATGCCCTATATTGAAGAATCTCAGGGCGGCAAAGAGCTGGCAAAACCTGCCGGAAAAATCCTGCTTGCAACCGTAAAAGGCGATGTGCATGATATCGGAAAAAATATTGTAGGTGTCGTTCTGCGTTGTAATAATCTAGAAGTTATTGATGCGGGTGTAATGGTTCCCTGTTCTACAATCCTAGATCTCGCAGAAAAAGAGAACGTTGATATTATCGGCCTAAGCGGGCTTATAACTCCATCCCTTGAAGAGATGACACACGTTGCCGCGGAGATGGATCGACGCGGAATGAAGATCCCTCTTCTTGTCGGCGGGGCAACAACATCAAAACTCCATACTGCTGTAAAAATTGCAATTGCACGTAAAAACGGTGTATCTGTCCATGTTCTTGATGCTTCAAAAAGCGTCTCCGTTGTAAATGCACTTTTAAATGATAATCTTGCCGAAGAGTTTGTGGAAAATCTAAATGATGAATATCAAGTTTTGCGAAATTCGCACGCCGATTCACGTATAAAAATTATCCCATTTGAGGACGCACAGAAAAATAGTTTTAAGATAAATTGGCAGGAAAATCCTCCACCTCAACCTGTAGTTACAGGTGTAAAAGTGATCAAAAATCAGCCCCTCGGGGAACTTGTTGACTATATTGATTGGCGTCCGTTCTTTAAGGTATGGGAGATGAAGGGTGGGTATCCGCGTATTCTTAAAGATAAGGTAAAAGGCGAGGCGGCTACAAAATTACTCAATGATGCAAAAGAACTCTTAAAGAGAATTGTAGATGAAAAATTGATTTCTGCGCACGGTGTCTTCGGAATCTTTCCCGCAGCATCCGAAGGAAATGATATAATGATCTATAATCCGGATAAGCCAGAAAAACAGATCGCACTATATCCAACTCTTCGCCAGCAGATTAATAAATCCGATAACTCTGCGAATTTAGCAATTTCAGACTTTATTGCACCCAAAAAATCGGCATACAAAGATCATATCGGTTTCTTTGCTGTTACCGCCGGTATCAGAGCGGATAAACTTATCGCAGAATTTAACAGCGATGATGATGATTATCTTGCAATTATGACGATGGCAATGGCTGACCGTATGGCAGAGGCATTTGCCGAATTACTGCACGAAAAAATCCGTAAAGAGTTCTGGGGTTACGCCGCAGACGAAGAGATGTCTGTTGATGATAAGTTTGCCATTAAATACACTGGCATTCGGCCGGCTCCTGGCTATCCGTCATGCCCAAATCATAAAGGTAAAGAAATGATCTTCAATCTTCTTGATGTAACAAAAAATACAGGTATCGAGCTGACAGAAAATTGCGGAATGATTCCGGTATCATCTGTATCAGGATACTATTTTGCACACCCACACTCAACATACTTCCCCGTTGCAAAAATCGGAGAAGATCAACTTGCGAACTTCGCAGAAAGAAAAAAAATCTCAATAACACAGGCAAAAAGCGAACTTTCTCATATAATCGCATAGAGGTACTTTTAACACAAAAACAGAGAACAACGGGAAAGTTTCTATTGAAATGATCTGATTTGTGTTTGACATAGTAACTAACTTCCTATATACTATTCAATGAGTTTTTTGCCATTATCTTTACTTTATTGATGATAAAGTATACAAAAAAGGATGCACTGATTATGCATTTTGTCGATCCTAAAAATGATGTAGCTTTTAAGAAAATATTTGGAGATTCCGGGAAAACTGAGATTTTAATCAGTTTCCTAAATGCTGTTCTGGAATTACCGAGTCCAATTGCGAGCCTGACTCTTGCTTCTCCATATCAAATCCCCCGCATTCAGGATCTTAAGGAGACTTCACTTGATGTGAAAGCCGTTGACGAGAACGGTAGAGAGTTTATTGTTGAAATGCAGGTTGAAGGCAATGAACTTTTCGGTAAAAGAGCTTTGTATTATCTAGCTAAAAGCTATGTTGGACAAATTCGTAAAGCCGAGGACTATGCAAAACTCAAACCAGCATACTTTGTTGGCATTCTTAATTTCAATATGTTCGATGGCGATGCCTACTTATCAAGACACATACTTATTAATCAGGAAAGTGAACGACAAGATTTGAAAGATTTTGAATTCAATTTTATCGAATTGAAAAAATATAATAAAACCGAAGATGAGTTGGATAACATAGTTGATAAATGGATTTACTTTCTGAAAAATGCTGAAAATCTTGATGTAATACCGGCAAAAATTACAGAAACAGAACTTTTAGAAGCTTTTGATACAGCAAATCAGATGAAGTGGTCTAAGGAAGAACTAGATGTTTACGACTATTGGAGTGGCAAAGAAGGTGATAAATTAGCTCAGATTGAAACAGCTGAACAGAAAGGTATACAGAAAGGTATACAGAAAGGTATACAGAAAGGTAGGGAAGAAGAGAGAAAAGATAGTGATGCTAAAATTAAAAAAATAGTTACACAAAGTCTTGCACAGGGGCTTGATTGTAACACTATCGCGGCAATTACAGGATTGTCTATCGCTGAAATAGAGCAGATGAAAATAAATAATAAACTGAGTGAGGATAATAGAAAATAATATATCCAAGCAAGACCATCGGAATTTATATGTCAACAAAAAAGATAATGCTAAAATAAGTATTCCTGCAGTGGTTGCCCCTGAACAAAAATCTCTCCCGCTAACCCCAGTCCACAGACTTGGTAAAAAGGTAGCGATTCCTACACATAGAATAATTCCTACGTTTGCAATGATAATTTTACAATTTTCTTCATCTTTTATTCACAGAACGCTTATCTTCACGGGCACGACTTTAGCCCGTCCCGTGTAAGATTTTGTTCTGCTTTTGATTGTGGTTTGGTAATGATCTAGATTATTTGCTTTCTTTCGGTGTTACTATTACCTGTTGCGTTAAACGGCGATTGTTTTGACCAATCGCCCAGGGCAGAATATCTCCCTCCTGTGTTGCATTGGCAACCGCATTGACCTTGCGATTAACGACCAACCAAGCCTCCATTTTCGGTGTTTTGCCAGAGATCGTGATGGTCTTTCCTCGGTAGGAACGCAGGTCTATGCCCATAACTCCTTTTGACTTCCTTTGAGTAGTCACTGCCACTCCATTGATGCTCGGTGCCTTAGCTTTGTATAAAAGCAATTCATAATGGGGGAATTCCTCGTCCGGAATCATCAGCTTGAATTCATAGCCCTCTGTGGTGCTGCTGGCAGCAACAACGGGTGGCAGGGGCTGGGGTGTGACAACGGCCTTGGACAACGGTGCCCCTTTGGTTAATTCGAATGCCATTACTGAATCGCCCGGGACCTCGAAAGAGAAGGTTTTGCCGGACTGGAGCTTCCAAGGCATATGTTCAACAAAGGGATAGATGGCACGGGCACGGAATGGTTTGTCGTTAGCACCGCGATAATAGACTGACACATCAAATGGCACCTCAAGTGTTTGTTTATGACGGTTTGGGTTACGAACAGTGAGCATGGCTTTGTCTCCCTGCCAGCTTATGAAGCCGTAAACCTCTCCTTCTTTGGGGTTGCCACCAACCAATACGGTATTTCGCATCAAGTCTTCGTTATTTTGAGCCCACGCGCTGGCGGTGCCGAGAGCCTTCCACATATCTTCAGATACGTAGTCGGGAGAAAGATAGAGTTCTTTGAGCAAGGTACCGCGACCGTAGTACATCACCACATAGTTGAGCCATTCGTGAGTAGGATCCGTTTTCGGGTTAAAATACTTCACTTTTTTGCTGTGCAGAATGCCGTGGGTCATGAAGTTTGCGATGGGAAGAATGGGGCGAATTGTACGTTCCGGGTTATTGAATGAGTGGTAGAAGTGATCGTCTCGGTACGTTGTCGCGTTTTCAAGTCTAGATATTTGCGGTACAGACCCACTACTGCCGTGGTCGCCGGAATTCATCCAAAGATACTCGACAGACAGCAGAAAGAAAGGTGTAAAAAAGCTTCCGTTGGTGTAGTTGATAATGACTTTGGGGTTAAGCTCTCGTGTGTAGGCGAGCAAGTCCAATGTTACATCCAGACATGCTTCACGGG
>JAUUYH010000244.1 GCA_030590505.1 Kiritimatiellota bacterium | reverse complement strand
TAGAAACTTCTAGGCTTATCTGCGATATTCGCAACTTTTATTGCACGGACAACTCCGCCCTTTTTGACTATAGATGCAAATGCATTGAACCCACTATCTAAGAAAATATCGGAAACATCAAGAATCTCCAGTGGATTTCGCAGATCAGGCTTGTCATTACCATACTTCAGCATCGATTCAAGGTAAGGAATACGCTTGAACGGTATTGAATCAATTCTCTTGTCTGAAAATTGCGTGAAAAGCTTATGCATAAGTTTCTCAATTACTTCAAAAACATCATCCTGCGTGGCAAAACTCATCTCAACATCAAGTTGGTAAAATTCGCCCGGCGACCTGTCTGCACGTGCATCTTCATCACGGAAACACGGGGCAATCTGAAAATAACGGTCAAAGCCAGCAACCATAAGAAGTTGTTTGAACTGCTGCGGAGCCTGTGGAAGTGCATAAAACTGTCCGGGATGTAATCTGCTCGGAACAAGATAATCTCTGGCTCCCTCAGGAGAACTACTTGTAAGAATTGGTGTCTGAAACTCGTTAAATCCGTATGATGTCATCAAGCGTCTCATCTCGGCTATAACCTGCGAACGTAGCAGAATATTGCTATGTAGTTTTTCACGTCTCAGATCGAGAAAACGATATTTTAAACGCATGGCTTCAGGAGTCTGCTCTTCAACGGCAACCTGAAATGGAATAATATCTGCCTGTCCAAGAACTTCCATCTCTTCTGCGACAAGCTCAATCTCACCTGTAGAAAGATTAGTATTTACTGTTTTCGGTGTACGGGCAACAACCTTACCAGTAAAGCAGAGAACCGTCTCCGAACGCCAGTGCTCAACCCCCTGGTAAAAATCACAATTCGGGTCAATCACAACCTGCGTAAGACCGTAATGATCTCTTAAATCAATAAAAAGAATTCCTCCATGATCACGGACACGATGTATCCAACCCGATAGACGAACCGTCTTGTCAATATCCGATTTGCGAAGTTCGCCGCACTTATGTGTTCTAAACTGATGCATAATATTTCCTGTATAAATTTATAATTTTTCTATTAAACTCTGATGTAAGGCGCTCAATTTAGCACAAAAATACAAAGTTGCTAATATATTAAGGCATTTTTGTGCCTCTTTCACAGAAGAATTCTGTTGTGCGATGTGGGCTGACTGCGACCTCAAGTGCACGATATAGGTACTATAAAAAACTACAGGAGGAATATTGCAAAAACGAGTAGATACACTTGGAGTAAAGTATGATAATAACTTTATTAAGTTACTAAAATAACTTACCTCAATGCCTACTCGAATATCGCAACAAACCGTAAAAATAGATACCTTTTTGCTTAATTCGCAATATCTTGGGTTTAATTGGTACCTAAATAGTGCAATCCTAAGCACGCAATTTGCATAAGTCATTTGCCCGAATATGCTTTGGCTTTTTATTTAGTTCACTTAACAGGTAACCGTTAAGCTTGGAAAAGTGGCTTGCCGCGAATGTAGCATAGCCGTCCAGGTTGTGAATTCGCTCGGAGGCGTCTCGCCTCCAACGAAGTATAAAAGTGAATAAAAAATCCAAGCTTAACGGTTACCTTAAAAGGAGCTTCATAGCAACTTAAAGTATCTGAAAGCAAGGCCTGGTGCAACAGTTTAAGATTTACGCTGTACTAGGTGGTATTTATTATTTTCTATTGGCTTTCTTCTCTTTTTTCTCTTTGCGCTTCTCTTTTAACGTTTTATCAGACTTTTTTTTAACTGCCTTTTGGGTGTTTTTGCCTTTAGCCATGATTCTCTCCTTTGTTAGATCTATCGATTAATTATTTCAACATTATGTGTACTTTTTGTCTTTTGAGAACAGTTCAAGAGCACGTACCAGCATAAAACTATTTCAGACTACGCAACTCCGTATGATATGCGCATTTCGCATTTTCTTAGTAGCTTGCACTGTCCTCAGTGCAAAAGCAAAAGTTTAATCCCACCATGGTGGGTTTTATTCCCCGTCCCTTGGGGCGTACTATATAAAAATATATTTTGCTGAGCTTTTATTAAAAGCGTATATACCTCGCATGGTTATCTGCTTTGCAGATCTGTCGCAATGCTCGAGTAGACATCGAGGTAGTTTATTTTTCAACTGTCTCTTTTTTACTATAATCTTTATTTGCGAACTTCGCAATTCATTTCCTGATTTTTTTTAATATTTTCTCTCTACATCTCACTGGTTGATTGGCTCTAGTGTTTTTATTTTTGTAACTTCTTCTTCCTCACGTCATATTCTTCCCAGAAATTTGGGGCAGGTTCCATTTTTGCTTTAGGGTTAATAGATACGAGATTGCGGAGTTGCTTTTAAAAATTTATATCTTTTATTTGCTCTAGAATAAATAAAGTTGTAACCGTTAAGCTTGAAAAAAGTGGCAAGCCCTTCGTCACTTCTGCGGAGCAGATGTTTAACATAGCCTAGTCTTGATGCAAAGCATCTAGGCTAGGAAAGTTACCAATCCCATATTTTTCGCTGCAAGCGATATTTAAAATTATCCATTTTTGCATCATTTTTAACATTAGAAAGGGACAGCTTCTACAAATAACATCACCTGAAGTAGCTTGCGTTGTCCCAACGCAAATAGCAAATCCAAAATAGATGTAAAAAAATAAGCAAAAGAACAGCCATCAGGCTCTATTTATTGCCGTCTTTTTTGCTTGTTGTTTGCTTAATGCGTTGAGGACAACGCATGCTACTCTTACTTAATAATTACCGCCCTCCTTTTTAGGTGCCTTTTCAATGGTCGATAATCAACCTGTCCCTAAAAATCCCTACTGGACTGGATTACTGCAAGTTTCAAGATTAAAAATAAAATGGATTAATCCTGCATTAACCGACTGGGAATATATTCCTGCATCAGCACTTTTTCACGATCCCGATTACTTAGCAGAAATGCAG
>JAUUYH010000090.1 GCA_030590505.1 Kiritimatiellota bacterium | reverse complement strand
GCTGAGAGTGTTGAACAATTTTTCTGCGAAGTTCGCAAAATTGCAGCAAGGCTTGCAGAGTCGCGTCCGACAGCTGTCAATCTATTCTGGGCACTGAACAGATGTACTTCTAAACTAGAGAGTTTCGAGTCATGCCAAGGGACAGGTCAGCTTCATAGCATTCCAGAACTGAAAGAGTTGTTACTAAAGGAAGCTATGAATATCCTTGAAGAAGATATTGCCATGTGTCGTGCAATCGGTGAAAATGGAGCGGAATTAATAAAGGAAGGAATGGGCCTTCTTACTCACTGTAATGCCGGTGCTTTGGCAACAAGTGATTTTGGAACTGCACTATCGCCTATGTATGTTGCGCATAATGATGGGGTTAGTTTTACGGTTTATTCCGACGAGACGCGTCCGCTGCTTCAGGGCTCACGCCTTACAGCTTGGGAGTTGCAGAGGGGAGGGGTGGATGTTGTAACAATCTGCGACAATATGGCGGCGCAAGTTATGAAAGAGGGTAAGATCGATATGGTAATCGTCGGCGCGGATCGTGTATCGACCAATGGTGATGCTGCAAATAAGATAGGGACTTACGGAGTTGCGATTCTCGCAAAATACCACAATATCCCGTTTTATGTAGCAATTCCTTCTTCGACAATTGACCTAGAGCTTGCAACAGGTGATCTAATCCCAATTGAGCAACGTGATCCTGATGAGATTCGGAGAGGTTTTGGCAGACTTACAGCTCCTGCAGATATAAATACGTATAACCCGGCATTTGATGTCACCCCGAATGAGTTAATTGCAGGTATTATTACAGAAAAAGGCATTATCTATCCGCCATTTGATTTTTCAGTACAGGAGTAGAAAGTATGAAAGAGAATACACAATTGTTAAATATTATAAAGATGAAGATTCCCTGGTACGTGCTTATGGCATTGTTACCTGCGACAGCAATTCTTTTTCTACTACTTGGTTTTTTAGGTAGGTTTTTCTGGTTTTTCGACCTATTTTCTAACTTTAGATTTCAATATGCAATTGTCGCCCTTATCGGGGCAGTTACACTCTCTTTCAAAAAGAAGCATCGTAAATTTGCGATATTCGCATATATTGCAACGATTACTCTTTTTATCACTATTTTTCCTATCTATATTCCACCATCTGCGAAGGTTGCAAACACCAATCCCGTCAACCTTAGAGTTATGCAGATCAACGTATTTACAGCCAATGGCGAATATAAAAAAGTGGAAGATGCTATCCTCGCGAATAACCCTGATATTATTCTCCTTGATGAGGTTAATGAGAAATGGTTGAACAACATCTCCGCAATACGTAAAAAATATCCATACTCACTTGAAGAGTCGCGTGAGGATAATTTCGGGATTGCGATGTTCGCAAAAATAAAACCTGATTTCTGCGAAGTTCGCATAAGTAAATCAGCACATGTTCCGTATATATATGCAAGTTTTATACTCGATAAGAGCAGTAATAAAAGTCTTGCATTTTACGGCATACATCCACTGCCGCCAATTGGGAAAAACTACTTTAATATGCGAAATTCGCAACTTGCGGAAGTCGCAGATGAGATCAAAAAAGATAGTTGTATAAATAAAATATTACTTGGAGATCTGAACATTACTCCTTGGTCATATTTTTTCGGAAAACTTGAGAATGAGTCAGGTTTGCGAAATTCGCAGCTAGGGTTTGGCATTCAGCCGTCGTGGCCGAATAAACTCCCGTTCCTTCGTATTCCAATTGATCATTGCCTTGTTTCACCCACCATAAAGGTTTTTAATCGACAAATAGCAGATAACATAGGTTCCGATCACTTTCCGCTAATTCTAGATCTAGAAATATGAGGGGAGTGAATCCCACCAGGTGGGGGGGCTTCTCATATAAAAATATATTTACAGGGCAATAATATTTTATTTTTGTCGTTTAATGTATTATCGGTGAGTAAACAATGAGGTAATTGTAATTGCCTCAAAAAAAACATGAAGTAAATAGAGGAGTTATTATGTTTAAATTATTAATGGCATTGGTATTCGGAATGACGCTTTTTATGGTCCCGAATAACCTTTCCGCAAAGAAAAAATCCCAGAGCAATGCAGAAAAAAATGTGAAGGATTTTGTAGAAATATGTCCCACCTGTGGCCATGAACTGGAAGGGGATAAAGTTAAAAAACTGAAGAAGAATAAGAAAAAGAGAGCATTGGCTATAAAAAAACGTAGAAAAGCAGCTAAGGCTAAAAAAGGTATTGCCAAAAAGAAAAATCCTAACAAAAAAGTTAAGAATAATAAGAAAAATAAAAAGAGACAAGCGGCTATAAAAAAACGTAGAAAAGCAGCTAGGGCTAACAAAGGTATTGCCAAAAAGAAAAATCCTAACAAAAAAGTTAAGAATAATAAGAAAAATAAAAAGAGACAAGCGGCTATAAAAAAACGTAGAAAAGCAGCTAAGGCTAAAAAAGGTATTGCCAAAAAGAAAAATCCTAACAAAAAAGTTAAGAATAATAAGAAAAATAAAAAGAGACAATTAGCTATAAAAAGACGTAGAAAAGCAGCTAAGGCCAAAAAAAGTGCTGGCAAAAAGAAAAACCTTAATAAAAAAGCCAAGAAGAATAAGAAAAATAAATCCCAGAAGCCTTGGTACAAGTTCTGGTAAAAACAAGCGGACTCTATTAAAAGCATATATCCCCCGCAGGATATGTGCTTTTTTTTTGCATAAATGCGGGGCATAAGGGGGCAGGTTGATTATCGACCTGTTCATTTTTCTTAAAATTTTAGGCTATGCCGGATGTTCATCTTGTTTTAGGAAGAACCCTGCAATATCATCCATTATTGAATATACAACAGGAATTACGACAAGGGTCAATAGTGTTCCTGCGGTAAGTCCGAATGCTGCAACTATTCCTAATGGGCTCATTCTTTCAAGGCCGACCGCCATTTCAAATATAAGAGGGGTTAGGCCGACAACCGTTGAGATTGTAGTCATCAGAATCGGGCGAATTCTAAGTTTTACGGAATTTATAATTGCATCATTACGGTTTATTCCTTTTTTTCGTGCCTGAATAATGAAATCCAGCAGGAGAATACTGTTATTTACAATTGTTCCTCCGAGGAATATAATCCCCATCATTGCTGGTTTACACATCGGCTTGTTGAATATCAGCAGCCCCCACATCGCACCTGCGACGGCGAGCGGGATTGCTGCCATAATCGTAACAGGATGTAGGAATGATTTGAACATTGCCAGCAGTAGCATATATAGGAGTACTAGACCGATAAGCAGTGCTTTTATCATTCGTGCATTACTTGCTTGCATATCAGCCATAGAGCCGGCAACTTTTATTGTGTAGTCATTAGGCAGTTCCATATCCTCTAGGGCAGTTTCTGCAAAGGCCGCAGCGTGTCCTATCGTATAGGTTTGATTTAGTGCAGTTACATCAATGGTATTTACCAATTTCTCTCGTGTGATATATGGCTGAATCTTCTGCTTTTCAATTGTCGCAAGATTACGTATCTGTAAAAAACCGTACTCTGTCGGTACATAAATATCTCCTAATTCTGATGGAGAATCAATTGTTGAATCCTCATATTTTGCACGAATCGGTATGGCTAGATAATCTTTTAGATTAAAAGATCCTACAATGTATCCGTTTAGAGTTGCCTTGACCTCAACCGCAATATCTCGTGGAGTGATGCCGTACGTTGAACATTGAATCGAAGATGGCATAATCTGAAATTTCGTTTTATCAAAAAACCAGCTACGGCGTATATCGATCAGGCCAGGAACCTCTTTTAGTCGTTTCACAACTTCATCGGCAATTTTATCTAGTATAGCAGCATCAGGGCCGCTGATAATTACATCAAGTGGTGCTTTTGTTGTTGAGAGTGGTGTTGCTCCATATTCTGTTACTATCATATCACGTATGCCTGGCAGTTTCTCAAATTCTTCACGCCATTTTTTGTTAATATCCCAGATGCTTATTTTTCTTTTGTTTCTTGGCAGTAAGCGGGTTGTGATTGAGACACTTTGCGAGGTTTTTCCTCCACCGCCGAAACTTATCTGACCTGGCTCAGAGCCGACAATTGTTGATATCTGTACGACATCTTTATTTTTTTGAATAGAAGTTTCAATCTTTTTTGTAATCTTTTCAACTTCACTAAGTTTCATATCTGAACGGGTTGAAAATGAGATAATGGATATCCCCGTGTCCATCGGGGGCATCATCTCTTTACCTATAAGTGGAACAACAATTTTTATGCTGACAGCAAAAAGTACAACAGCAAGTATTATTGTGCTCACTCTATGACGGAGTGCTTTGGAAAGAATCCACGTGTAGAGGTCGGATAGGCGGGCAATAAAAATATCGGAGTATGAGAAAAATCTCTCTATAAAATTCTTTTTATGTGCGGGTTTCGCAAGCAACTTTGCCGCCATCAGAGGTACAATGGAGAGTGCCGCAAGAAGCGATGCAACAAGAGTGGCACATATCATCAGATTAAGTGGACGCATCACCTGTTGAGTATAACCACCTGTAAACATTACCGGAATTAGTACAATTACGGTTGTTAGCATGCCAGCTGTAATGCTTAGTTTTACCTCATTTGCTCCGGCCCTTGTCGCTTGCAGTGCATTTGGCACTTTCATCTCTTTGTAGTGTCGAAATATGTTTTCAAGCATTACAATTGATGCATCGACAACCATTCCTACAGAGATAATCAGGCCAGAAAGTGTAACCATATTCAGCGTAAACGGGCTGAACCATAGGATTATCAGACTTGCAAAAAATGCCATCGGAATACTGACCGATACGATGAGTGCTGCACGCATATCCGCCATAAAGATGAAAATAATTAGGGCGGTGAGCAGAATGGCCTGGATAAGACTTGAGCGCATACCCTCAATATTTACATCGATTATCGGGGACTGATCTGTAGTTAGTTCAAATACTATATCAGGATATTTAGACTGCAGTTTTGGTAGATACTTCTTTATTTGCTTGATGGTTGTTCCTGTGCCTGCATTTTTAAGTCGCATCACACTTATGGCAATAGCAGTTTTACCGTTACCGTGATAGAGTGAGTGTGGTTCTGATTCAGTAAGAACAATATCGGCAACATCTCGCAGAAAAAGTGTGCCGTTACTGCGACGGGCTATCGGTATGTTTTCCATCTCTTTTAAGTTTTGCCACTCATCGAATGTGTTGATGATATATTCACTATTTGTTGTGTATATATATCCAGAAGGATAATTTATATTATGTTCTTTGAGGGCATTAACAATTTCGACCGCTGACAAATTATTCGCATCAAGGCACCTCTTTTTTATCTTTATTTGGATCTCTGGTTTGTTTGCTCCAAAAATATCGACATCTGCGACACCTTCAATATTTAAGAGAGCATCCGTAATCTGGTTTTCGGCCAGCAGGCGAATATCCCGCAATTTTTTACCAGAACCCTCTTTGGGAGACAGTGCAATTGTCAGCAACGGTTTTGTTGTATCTGTAATGCGATAAATCATCGGTTTCTTGATGTCTGCAGGTAAGTTTGCCTCAATCCTGCTAACAGCATTCTGTACATCCACGACAGCTTCACCTATAGGTTTGTCATAATTGAACTCTGCATTTATAGATGATACTTCGTCGCGGGAGGTACTTAATATGCGCTTGAGTCCACTGATGCTGTTAAGCTCTTTTTCAAGAACCTCGGTGATTTTGTGAGAAATGTTTTCCGCAGATGCACCCCGTTGAACGGTGATGATTGCCACCTGTGGAGGTGTCGAATTTGGAAACAGATCCGTATTTGTTCTAAAAAACGCAACCGTTCCAAGTATTGCAATAAGTAGTGAACTTGCAATAATTACGTAAGTATATTTTAATGAAAAATTTGTCATATTATCTTCTATTTATTTGTTGTAACTTTTAGACCGTTAGATAGTTTTGCCCATCCTAGAAATGCACTAACAACAACTTTATCGCCAGGCTTTATATCTCCGGAAATCGCAGCAGATGTTTCATTGTTGGATATTACGTTTACAGGAACCTTTGTCAGTATCTGATCCTTTACAACAAAAATGGCATTTTCTGTTTGCTTGTTGTTGTCAATGTTGATCGCTGTTGACGGCACAATTAAGGCATCTTTTAGAACTTTGCTGTCAAGGAAGACTAGCACGTACTGTCCGCTAACAAATTTATTTGAGTCAACTTGTGGTATAATTGCATCAATACGAACCATTTTGTTTACACCAACTGACGGATAAATTTTTGTAATAGTTATAATCGCTTTTTCCGTACGAGATGTTACATGGATTTTTTCGCCGATTTTAACTAATCGCATATCAATTTGCGGGATTTTAATAGATACCTTTAACTGATTATGATTTTCAACGAGCATGAGTTTTTTTCCAGGTGATGCTAAATCTCCTGGATCAATCGGGACATCACAGACAACACAGTCAAATGGTGCTACAATATTTGCATAACTCAGACTTATTTCAGCTAATCTAAGTGCCCCTTGAGTTGATGCTAAAAGAGCTTCGAGGGTTTTACACCTCTGTAGTGCCACATTGTACCTTCCTGTTACAGAATTCAGTTGTTCTCTAGATTGTTCAAGCTGTTTTTTTGATATAATGTTTTTCTCGTTTAAGGAGTCATCACGATTTACCTGTTTCTCCCAGTATGCAACAGAATCTTTTAGGGATTTTACAGAAACATTATTGGCGACTATCTCGGTTTTTACACTTTCAACCTTTGTTTTTTCAACGGCAATGGTCTGTTCAAGTTGAATTCCATCCAACTTTAGAAGCTTATCTCCTTTTTTTACATTTTCACCTTCTCTGTGATATATTTCGATGATCTCTGATGTTATTCGTGAAGAAATATTGGCCGTCGTCAGTGGAATCATTACGCCAACATATCGTTTGGACGTAACAAATTCTCCAACTTTTATCTCAACAACGCTTACAGGAACAGGACGATTTGTTAACGCTTTTGCCTTACTAAGTTCTTTTTTCTTTCTAATTACTGCAAAAATTGCAACTCCTGCAATAAGCAATATAATGATTAGACTTATCACTACTCTTTTTATCTTCATTTTTTACCTTTATTCTAAATGTTCTCTTTCCGTTAACTATATGCTTTTATATCAATTTAACAATGTAATTACGCAAAATATCTCAGGTCAATTGAACGTATGTTTGTTTTATTTTCAATTCTTGACCCCTTTGTTTTGCATCACCTACCCTTGTTCTTTGGTCTTCATCTCCAATCCTTGCCTTTTGGTCTTCATCACCAATCCTTGCCTTTTGGTCTTCATCACCCACGAGCTTGTCTCGTGGGAATGGATGTTGTCTTTACTCCCAAATCTTTTAGTGTGTATTCACTGAATGTTCCTACATATAATTCATTACTCCAGAAATAGGCCATTTTCATCATATATGCTAAGTTATTGAGAAATGAAAGTCCTATCTCTTGAGGAGATTTTTCCGGGTTCGCTTGCATTGCGATATGAATATGATCCGGCATAACAGCAAAGTCGGATATATAGTGACAATGCTTTTTTGCAATAAGTGGAATAATTTCTTTTATTTTCTTAAAAACGGCATCCTTTGTTATTGGAAGACCTCTGTCTGCTATTACGATAACCAGGTGAATGTTATACCAGTAACGACTTCGTTTGTTTTTGTGAGGATCATTAAAGTGTACTTTGTTGTCTGAAGAGGTGAACTGTTTTAGGATTTCTTTATACCTGTTGTCTGCCAAATCCTCTTTTTCAACCTGGCCGTCAATGTAATCTTTAACTATTTTTGAAGTATTAAAACCCAGGGATCTGAAACCAAGAGCTCGGGAAAATTTCAAATAAATGCCTGATTGCCTGAAGGCATAGAGGAGTCTTCCTTTTACCTTCTGGGTGAGTTTTTCTGGTGATATGTTTGGTTGCACTTTGAATAGAATTTGTAGGGGTTTCGCTGTGTTTGTAGCATGAAGAAACTCAAAGCCGTCTTTTTTCCATAAAGGGATGCACTGTTTAATTATGTTTTCCGTTGTGGGTGGGAAATCAATCTTGTCGGATAGAATACCGTGCCATGAGTAGAATAGATTATGTACATAGGATGTATTTTTAGGAGAGAATGTCGGTTGCGGTTCAGAATCTGAGCACGTTATTTTTAACATATCTTCAGGCGATAGTTTTTTTATCTCGTCTGGTGTTAGATATTTTTTCATCTGCTAGTTCCTTTTTCTGAGTTTTCTTTTCCATTTTTTGATTAATCGCTTCAGAGCATTCCGAACATCATTCCGCTAAATGTTGCCATAATGATAACCAGAGTTACATAGATTGCTGTTTTTTTTGTTCCAATTACCTGTCTGATCACCAGCATATTCGGCAGGCTAAGTGCAGGGCCTGCAAGAAGCAGTGCCAGAGCTGGGCCTTTTCCCATACCGTTTGTCATCAATCCCTGCAGAATAGGAACTTCTGTTAATGTAGCAAAATACATAAATGCTCCTGCAATTGATGCAAAGAGGTTTGATGATAGCGAATTTCCACCGACAGCATTGGATATCCATTCTGTGGGTATCATACCTTCACCACCTGGTCTGCCGAGCAGAAAACCAGCTATGAGTACACCGACAAAAAGCAGGGGCAAAATCATTTTTGCATACCACCAGCTTTCCCCAAGCCACTCACCTGTCTCTTTATCTTCGGCAGTTGCAAGAATTATAGACAGCAGAATTACTCCAACAAAAAAGAGTGCCATAGGTGGTAGGGCAAAACCGAATGCGAGAATCGCAATAATTATTGCGACAATCGCAACTTTCCATAATTTTACACCAAACCATAAAACAAGAGAAATGCCTAGTGAAAGTGAAAAGAGGCCTGTTAGGTACCATTTTATGGAGTAGATCTGATGCCAGATTCCTGTTGGTTCTGCTGGTTTTGCGAAGTTCGCAAATATTAGAATTGCCACCATTGATGCAAAATAGATTGCGGTCTGCCATAGTGCGCGTAGTTTTTTGTCATCAGGCACGTTAAGTTTTGTGTCATCTGTGTCAAGCGCTTCATTTCTGAAAATAAAACTCATAATTAAGCCTATAACAATGCTGAATAGAATTGCTCCGATCGCTCTGGCAATACCGATCTCCATACCGAGAATTCGAGCTGTCATTATTATTGCCAGAATGTTTATTGCCGGGCCGGAGTAGAGAAATGCGATTGCTGGACCAAGGCCAGCGCCGCGTTTATGAATCCCTGAAAAAAGAGGCAGAACTGTACAGGAGCAGACAGCAAGTATTGTACCTGATACGGCGGCAACTGTATATGCGAGAAATTTGTTTGCCCCAGCCCCCAGATATTTGATTACAGCTCCCTGACTGATAAAAAGTCCAACTGCACCGGCAATAAAAAAGGCTGGTATTAGGCATAGCAGTACGTGTTCGCGGGCATACCATTTTAGAAGCTCAAGTGCCTCGATTATGGCGTTGTCAAATCTCTGCGTGCCGACAGGGAGGTAGAAGCATACCCCAAATATTATTGCGATTATCGCAAGTTTTTTCCACTCTTCTTTTAAATTCATCTACTATTTTCCTTTTTAACCAAGTATGCCTCAAGGCTGCTTGGCTTCGCATACATTGTCGATACAATCCATGAACCTTAAAATACAGGGGACTTTTAATCTGTAGTAAACCATCTTACCACGCTTGTCGTCGGTTACAATTCCAGCTTCCTTTAGAATCGTAAGATGCTTCGAGACAGTGGAGAAGTCAGATCCAATCTGATCTACTAATTTGCATACACAGGATTCACCTCTCTCAAG
>JAUUYH010000181.1 GCA_030590505.1 Kiritimatiellota bacterium | reverse complement strand
GAGATATTGAGGGACACCGTAATTTTTACAGGTCACGGCTAATTTTTAGGGAGTTAAATAATCCATCTGTACTGTTTAAGGATATGTATAGTAAGTATATGGGCCCGGTGCAGCAGCAGTTGAGGGTCTTGATAAGGCAGGGGGTGTCGGAAGATGCCGAAGAGAAGGTTGTTTCAATGTGGGTTATGACACTGATGTCGCAGTGTGTAATGTTTAGAAAGAAGCAGGTTGCCCCAATTGAAGTAGAGCCTGTGGATTTTTCGGATGCTGGAAATGTGGAGATGGTCGTTAATCATATTGCAGATACAATTTTCTGCGGTTTGAAATTTAGAAGTAGTTGATGTAATAGGAAAAATGTGATGAAAAAAATAGTAATAATTATAGTAATATTGTGTTGTGGAGGACTCGCTTTTTTGGCTTTATCTCTGCTACAAAAAGCTCCGCCTGAAAAAGCTGGAGAGATGTTGAGAACGTTAATAACAGCTCCGCTTGAAAGGGGAAATATAACTCCGCACCTTGAGGAGTTTGCAGTAGTTAGTTCGCTACAGGAAATTGCAATAAAATCTGAAGTAAATGGTAAAGTGATATATTGTAGTCAGCTAACGGAAGATGGAGTGCTTGTCTCCAAGGGCGATATTCTTGTTGAAATTGATAAGAGAGACTATGAAATCGCAAAGCAGGAGGCAGAGGCAGCACTTGCAATTCTTAAGGCTGATGCAGAACAGATGAAACAGAACATCAAGGATCTGGCAGATATGCTTGAAACAAGCAAAGAGGATTATGGTCTTGAAGAGGCAAAGCATAAGCGTATAAAAGAGCTTTTTGACAAAGGGGTTTATTCCCAGAATGAACTGGAGAAGGCGATGCAGGTGCTTTCGCAGAAGAAAAATCAACATATATCTGCCAGTAATATTCTATCAAAGCAAAAATTTATGCTTGAAGCAACATTAGCAAAAATTAAACAAGCAGATGCGATGCTTGATAGGGCAAAACTTAACATAACGAGATCTACAATTAAAGCCCCAATTAGCGGTCGCATTACTGAGTGCGATATTGAAGAGGGCGAATATCTGAATGTCGGAAAAAAAACATGTACCGTAGTCAATGACTCACATCTTTCACTTAAAGTTCCAGTAAATACCGATGAAGCACTGACAATACTTAAGATATTTCCTGGTAATACAAGCTGGTTGAAGGCTCCAGAAGATATCAAAGTTACAGTTCAGTGGTTGCGTAATCCTGATACCTGTAAGTGGGATGCGAAAATCGCAAGAATTGAAAATTACAACCGCAAGACAGATACCATAAGTATTCTTGTTGTTCCCAGTGAATACTCTGGAAGTCGTGACAGATTATATCCTCTAATGCCTGGGATGTTCTGTAAGGTGATCTTTTCGGGTAAACAATTAAAAGGTGCTTTTAAAATCCCATTTTCCGCTCTGCAATTTAATGACAATGTTTATACGGTCGATAAAGAGAGCGTTCTGCATAGATACAAAGTTAAAATTTTTGCTACTGATGATGATCAGGTTATTATTCTTTCTGGGTTACCAGATGACCACTCCGTTGTGATCCAACAGCTCCCGCGCGGTCTTGCAGAGGGTATGAAAATTAAGGCTATGAATATTCAAAATACGGCAGAGGAGAAGAGATAACCTATGTTTAAATCACTGCTAAAAATATTTTTCTCAAATCATGTCCTTGCAAATATATTGATGCTACTGATATTCTCTTGCGGCGTCGCTGGATACATGACCATGTCCCGTGAGATTTTTCCTCGTTTTACTTTGGATAAAATTACAGTTACTGTAGTATATCCTGGAGCTGATCCTGAGGAGGTAGAGGAGGGGGTGGCCATTAAACTAGAAGAAGCACTTGATGGCATCGAGGGGGTAAAAGATATTATAACTACATCCAAAGAGGGCTTGTGCAGTGTTCTTATTGACTGTAATGAGAATGCAGATATCATAAGGGTAAAAGATAAAGTTAAAAATGCAGTGGACTCTATAACTACTTTTCCGCTGGATGCTGAAAATCCGATTGTTGCTGAGGTTGAGTTTCGTGATGCAGTATGTTCTGTTGTCGTGTGGGGTGATCGTCCAGAACAACAGCTGAAAGAGGTGGCGCGTTCCCTAGAGCGCGAGATCCTTCAGATTGATGGGGTTAGCCAGAGTGGTATTTCTGGAATCAGAGATTACGAAATAAGTATTGAGATTTCCGAAGATACGCTTCGTAAATATAATATAACATTTGATCAGATAAGTCAGGCAGTTAGAAACTATGGCATAAACCTTCCTGCCGGTACACTCCGTACAAAATATGAAGACATCAGACTTAAAGCACTCGGCCGACGCTACGCAGCAAAAGAGTACAGGGATATTCCCATCATAACAGATACTGACGGCACACTTATAACACTCGGTAAGATTGCAGAGATTAAAGACTCATTTGATGAAGATGCACAGATTTTTTCCCTCTTTAATGGCAAAAGAGCTGTTTCTATTAATATTTTTAAAACTGAAGATGAAGACTCAATCGATATCGTAAAACTTATTGATAAATATGTTGCAGAGAAGAGTGCGGATCTGCCCGCTGGATTAAATATCTCAAAATTTATGGATCGGTCTCGGATGGTTAAAGATAGATTGAATATGCTTATTTCAAACGGAATTTTGGGGCTCTGTTTGGTCTTTGTTTCTCTCTGGATGTTTCTTGATCTTAGGCTCAGTTTTTGGGTAGCAATGGGGATTCCTATCTCTCTTGCAGGCGCACTTGCAATTATGTCGCTTTTTGGTGCATCTATTAATATGATATCGATGTTTGGAATGATTATGGTGCTTGGTCTGATCGTGGACGATGCAATCGTTGTAGGTGAGGCGATATACTATCGACGCCAGAGTGGGGACGGTATGATGGAGTCGGCCGTAAATGGGACCGCAGAGGTTGCATTACCAGTACTTGCGGCTGTACTAACTACAGTCTTAGCATTTCTTCCACTGTTTTTTATTCCAGGAATTATGGGCAAATTTATCGGTGTAATGCCTGTTCCCGTAGTGGCTGCACTCGCCATCTCACTGATCGAGGGGCTGTTTATTCTTCCCATTCACCTCCGCCACCTGCCAGCACCGAATACTAAACCCCGATTTGCTCTTTCAAAACATATTGACCATATACGAGCAAAGATAAATTCTGCACTCTCATATGTTATCGAAAATATCTACGGCAAAGCACTTCAGAAAATTCTCCCAAATCGTTATGTCGCTTTGGCTGTCGCTTTTGTCGTGGTTTTTATTATTGCTGGCATTTTTAAAGGCGGGTTGATAAAATTTAGTTTGCTCCCTGATTCTGATGAGGACTTCATTCAGGCAAAGGTGGAACTACCAGCTGGAACTCCTGCATCAAAAACTCTTGAGGTGGCAAAGCAGATTACAGATGCGTGGTTCGAGGTAGAGCAAAATCCTAAATTTAGAAAAAAATTAGGGGATAAATCGCTATCAATTGCGATTTACGCACTAGTAGGGTCATCAATCGACTGGCGCCGCGGGATTGTCGATGGCAATAGCATGGAAATCTCTATTGAACTGCTCCCTTCCGAAGAACGTAATATATCTTATCTTGAACTAGTTAATGCATGGAAGCAAGCGGCTGGCGATATACCCGGTGCTGTTTCGACTAGTTTTGCATCTATACAGAAAGGGCCAGGCGGAATGCCGATTGCATGTAACCTTATGGGAGATAACAATGAAACCCTAAATTTAGCGGCGGATGAGCTCGCTGAGGAGATCAATAAAAAAGATGGTACGTATGATATTTCAACAGATTACAGGCAGGGGAAACGAGAGTTTTCTATAACCCTGAAACCTGAAGCTGCCAAGTTTGGCATTACCCTCAGTGATGTTGCGGAGCATGTCCAATCTGGGTTTTTCGGTAAAGAGGCTATGAGAATTCAGAATGGTCGTGATGATGTAAAGGTGAAAATCAAATATCCTGAGAGCGAAGGGCGGAACTCAATTAGCTTTTTTAAGAAACTGCGTATTCGAAACCGTGACGGCGATATGGTCCCACTACGTTCGGTTGCACAACTTACACTTTCGCCTGGGCAGAGTATTATACGACGAAAAAATAGAATGAGAAAAATAGAAATTACCGCAGATGTTGATAAGAAGCGAGGTAATGCAAATGAGATTATAACTAATCTCGAACAGAATACTATCCCCGCATTAACAAAAAAATATGGAGTGCTCTATGAGGTGGGCGGACAGCAGTCAGAGAGTCGCGACTCTCTCGGTGCCCTCTGGTTGCTATTTCCGATTGCTATGTTTGGAATATATTTTATCATTGCATCAATATTCAGATCATACGTACAGCCTTTGGTTATAATGACAACTATTCCATTTGGGATGATAGGTGCTATTCTCGGACACTTTGTCTTTATGGCAAATCTTTGTATCTTCAGTATGTTTGGAATGGTCGCACTCGCTGGCATCGTAGTAAACGATGCAATTGTATTTATTGAATGCGTAAATAGCAATTTGGAGCGTGGAGAGCCACTATTTGTTGCACTCACAAATGCGGGGAAACGACGATTTCGAGCCATTATGCTTACAACCCTAACAACTTTTGCTGGGCTTATGCCTCTAATGCTTGAGCGAAGTACGCAGGCGGCATTTCTGAAACCTATGGCAATTTCCATTGCATTCGGCGTGCTATTTGCTACACTCATTACTCTTATTCTAATCCCGTGCTTTATTGCCATTCTGAACGATATACGCAGAGTCTTTCATTACTTGATTTTCGATAATTTTCCAACGAGGGAAGAGGTCGAAACCCGCTCAAAAATATATATAGAAAAGAGTAAAGTTGGTGATTAATCCCCCCCTTTTTGTCGAATTCATGATTTTCCCTCCCGAGACCCGATGAGGGGACAGGTTGATAGTCGCCTGTTGCAAAAAATATAACTTTTGGTTGGACTTTTTTCTCTATCCTTGAGTTGTTTTAATGAATTATTTCCGCAAGTGAATATTTCTGTGGCATTTTGTTGTTGTTGTATCTTTTTTTTACAGTTTTTCGTAAATTCAAGGCAGGAGAAAG
>JAUUYH010000068.1 GCA_030590505.1 Kiritimatiellota bacterium | reverse complement strand
CTTGGATTGGCAGGATTATCCTTCTTATTAGGGTTAATTGTGACATATTCCAAATTAGTATTATATTTTTCTGTTAATCTCTGTGTAAATAAGATAATATTACATTTTTCATTTAACTTATCAGTGGTTTGAAATATTATTGTTTTTTCAGGATAATAATAGAACGCAATAATAACAATAATGATAAATGAAAATATCTTTTTTTTATGTTTAATGGACATTTTTCCGCTCCTTATCTATTTATCGAACCATCTTGGAGGAGGTTTGCCTATTCCAGGTCAGATCCCTTAGTGTTTATTTCTATTTGATTCCTGTGCGAAATGAATAGGTTATTTATTTACACTGCCTAAATTTTTCAACCGCGATAATAATACTAATTAACTGCCATAACATATTCTTTTAAACCATCTATTCCTCCTGGAAATGCCTTGTGAATCATAGGATCTGAAAGTGGCTCTTCTATTGTAATATTCATCGTGCAGTCAAGGCTTTTTGGATCATTTGGTTTGTCATATTGAGTTTTAAATTCAATCCCATTGTTATATAAACTTATTAAAGCAGCTTCATAAGCTTCCGCTAAGGATTTTTTTGAACCGTTAATACAGGAATGTTTTTCATCTATCGAACTCCTTATAAATCTTTTATTACTTAATCACCGATCTCACTTTCTTCAGTTGAGGTTTCCTTTGGTTTAAAATAGCTTTAATTGGGAATTAGTCAAAACCAAAAAGAGAAATGCACTGTAAAAATTGCAAAATATGAGGTTTTTATACAATCTTTTAGGTGATATTTAGATATTGCTTTAAGTACTTGATCTTTTCAATGAGTATGGTATATTCTTAGTTGTAAGTTTATTTTACTTATTTTAAGTTGCTTTAAGTGGTTTTTTGATTATACCGCAAGCGGTAGATATCTTGTCTTTCTTTTGCTAGCTAATGAAGTTAAAAGAAAATGCTAAGATTTCACCCGTCGCTAGTATAAATATGAAAATATGGGGACATATGTATTCTATTCGTAGTTTTTTTAAGATTAAAGAGCGTGACAGCCGGGTTCGGACTGAGGTTGCCGCAGGGATTACTACGTTTTTGACGATGTCCTATATTATATTTCTGCAACCAGCTATTCTTTCAGGACAACTTTCAGGGGAACCTACTGGAATGAGTTCGCAGGCACTGATTGTCGGTGTATGTGTTGCTGCGGCTTTTGGCTCAATTTTAATGGGATTATGGGCTAATTATCCTATCGCCCTTGCTCCTGGAATGGGTGAAAATTTCTTTTTTGTCAGCGTAATTGCTTCTTGTGTCTCCCTTGGTGTTGCACCTCCGGAGACAGCTTGGCAGACAGCTTTAGGGGTAGTTTTTATCTCCGGGCTTATCTTTCTTATTCTCTCTTTTCTGAATGTGCGTGAGGCGTTGATGAATTCAATAAGTCCAAGTATGAAATATGCAATGGCCGCCGGCATTGGGCTTTTTATTGCTTTGATCGGTTTTCAGAAAGGGGGAGTGATTCATAATGAATTCGGGAATTATATGCTGAATACCAAAGGCATTGACTCTTATACTTCTCTGATATTTTTTACTGGCTTGTTTGTTATTGCAGTCCTGCATATACGTAAAGTTCGCGGTGCTATTCTGTGGGGAATTCTTGCCTCAGCTGCAATTGCTCTGTTGGTTGGGAAAATTCACTACGGTGGCTTAATGAAAATGCCACCAAGCATTGGTCCAGTTTTTGCAAAAATGGACTTCGTTAATGTCTTTGCTAATATTCTTAAACTGCTCCCTTTTATTATAATCTTTACTTTTATGGATATGTTTGATACTCTTGGCACCCTTGTAGGGGTTGCATCACAGTCAGGATTGATGAAAGATGGAAAACTGCCTAATGCTAAACGCGCATTTGCTGCAGACTCTATCGGTACTATTTTTGGAGTATTCTGTGGACAGAGTACAGTGACAAGCTATATTGAGAGTTCTGCAGGTGTAGAGTGTGGTGGCAGGACTGGTCTGACTGCTGTTATTACAGGCATGTGCTTTCTGCTGGCAGTACTTTTTACACCGTTTATTGAAATGATTGGACATTACCCCGAGAGCGGTCTCAATCCGATTGTTGCTCCTGCTCTGGTAATTGTGGGGGCAATGATGATTAAGTGTGTGCGGCATATTGAATGGGATGACTTTAGTGAAGCTGTGCCCGCATTTCTTATACTTGTAGGAATACCATTTATGTACAGCATTGCTGACGGTTTGACTATTGGGTTTATTGCATATCCAGTTATCAAGCTGTTTGGAGGAAAAGGACGCGAAGTAAGTTGGCTCTCCTATTTTCTTGGTGTTTTGCTCCTTCTCTATATGATTTTTGTAAAAACTGGTCTTCTTGAGGAGTATTTTAAACATGCTATGTGATAAGGAAAAAGAGATAAAAGAGATAAAAGAAGGGGATCGCATTCACTTCCATTACAGTGGTACAACACTCGATGGTTCTGAATTTGAGACAACCTTCAATGACGATCCATTTGAGATGATTGTGGGTGAAACAAAAATTATTAAAGGGATTGAGAAAACACTACTTGGAATGCGCGAAAATGAGACGATTGAAGTAACCTTCCCACCAGATGAAGCCTATGGTTTTTATGATCCTGCGAAAGTCGCAGTTTTGCATCGCTCTGAACTGCCAAAAAACTCAGTTCCGGCAGTGGGGTGGATGATGAAAATTGGGCACTATACTGTAACTGTAAGAGCAATTGATGGTGATGACATAACTCTGGACGGTAACCATCCGCTAGTCGGAGAGCATGTAACTTTTAAGATTAAAGTTCTGAAAATTGTATAATATGAACTCGGAGGTCTGTGATGGAAAAAATAATTATTTTAATGTTTCTGTTTGTTGGTTTTGTTTTAGTTGCTGGCAACAAGCAGCTTGAATCCTTACGGGTAAACCGTGATAGGGCTATTAAGATTGAAGTAAGTAAATTAGATAAGAGCGTCAAGTATATAGATACAGCATATATAAAGAAACTTAATGCTCTTAAAATAGTTTTAACAAAAAGAGGTGATCTTGAAGGCGCACTAGAAGTGAAAGCGGAAATAGAAAAAAAGGAAACAGGTCTTAATACTGCAACACGTGCTTTAAATCCTATATTAAAAAAACTGCAGGAAGATAGGAACTCAAAAAAATTGAAACTTGGGGATACTCTCAAGTGGAAGCAAAATCCACTTGTTGTTAATAAAAATATTACCATCTATGCTATTATTAATACCGCTAGTGATGGTGTGATCTTATCACATGGTGGTCGAAAGAATGGATATGCTTTATACATTAAACAAAAGAAGGTTATCCTAGGAGTTAAAGCAGGAGGTAAGCTAACAGAGCTTGATTTCCCTAGGAAGATAGTTGATGGAAAGGACACAATAATAATTGCACAAATATCGAAGAAAGGCTCAATGTCTCTTTCTGTTGATGGAAAAGATATTAAAGGACGATTTTCTGGAAAATTACTGCAGCCGAATAGTTATCTTGAGGTAGGAAATGACGCCCCTAGGCGCCCCTTTAACAAGGTTGCTAAATATGCAAAGAGCAAATTTTCTGGGGAAATTAAAGAGCTGATATATAACCTAAGTGACTGATCTTTTGGAAATACGGATGAAGTATATTGATGAATTTAAAAATCCTAATGCTGCAAAGGCTATTTTGGCTAAAATTGCGAAACTCGCAGAAACTTTGCCAGCCGGTAAATCTATTAATATTATGGAGGTCTGCGGTAGTCATACCATGGCGATTGCGAGATTCGCAATAAAAGAGCTTCTGCCATCAAATATAGATTTAATTAGTGGCCCAGGGTGTCCTGTATGTGTAACTGATTCTGGATATATTGACGCAGCGATGAAGCTTGCCCTACGTGACGATGTTATAATTGCAACATTCGGAGATATGGTGAATGTTCCGGGTGCGATTGAACAGCATCATGATAGTTTAACGCTCGCAAAAATTCGCGGGGAGGGGGCTCACGTAGAGGTCTGTTATTCACCTATGAGAGCTGTTGAACTTGCGGAATCTAATCCGGAGCATGAGGTGGTTTTTCTTGCAATCGGTTTTGAGACAACCGCTGCTCCAGTGGTCTCTCTTGTCGATATTGCTATTAAGAAAGAGATCGGCAACCTTTCACTCTTAACAGCATTCAAACTTGTCCCGCCTGCTCTCGAGGCTCTAGCCAATGATCCTGAACTTAATATTGATGCTTTTCTCTCTCCTGCCCATGTTAGTGCTATTATCGGTGCGGATGCATACAAAACTTTTGTTCATAAACACCATACACCATGCGTAATTGCAAGTTTTGAACCAGTTGATATTATATACGGAATAGAGAAAATTATAGAACAAATTATTAATAAAGAAGCATTTGTTGATAATCAATATAAGCGTGTCGTAAAACAGAAAGGGAACATTATTGCCCTGAAAATCCTTGAGAAATATTTAGAAACAGCGGATGTCGCCTGGCGCGGAATCGGAGTTATTCCACAGAGTGGAATGAAACTTCGCAAAAAATATAGTAAATACGATGCAGAACAACGTTTTGGACTACAAATAAAACCAGGAATTCCTGATAAGAGATGCCGTTGTGGAGATGTCCTTAAAGGAAAAATCAAGCCTGATAAATGTGCGATGTTCGCAGAAAAATGTACTCCCCTAAATCCAGTTGGCCCATGTATGGTAAGCTCAGAAGGGGCCTGTGCTGCATGGTACAAATATCGACGGTAAGGCTGAATCTCTCTTATGTTATCAGAAATCGCTTGCCACTAATGTAACATAACCGTCCTCGGTTGTGAATTCGCTCGGAGGCGTCTCGCCTCCAACGCATTAAGCAAGCAAACAACAAGCAAAAAAGAAGGCAATAAATAAAGCCTTGCAGGCTCTTCTTTTGCTTATTCTTTTACATATCTTTTGGCTTTGCTATTTGCGTTGGGACAACGCAAGCGACTTCAGATTTCTACCGCTTGCGGTATATCGTGATTACTTTGCGTAATCCACACAGCGTGTCTCGCGAATAACTGATACTTTGATTTGTCCTGGATAATTCATCTCTTTTTCAATCCTATGACATATATTTCTTGCAAGTACATTAGCTTCAGCTTCATTAAGCTTGTCCGGTTCTATTACTACACGGACCTCTCTTCCTGCTTGCAGTGCATAGCAGGTTTCAACGCCGCTAAAGTCCATTGCGATAGCTTCGAGCTGTTCAAGACGTTTGAGATATAGTTCAGTAGTTTCACTTCTTGCACCTGGTCTTGAAGCACTTAGTGCATCGCAGACATTTGTAAGAATTGCGTATAGTGATTCTGGTTCGACTTCATTATGGTGTGCAGCAACAGCATTGATAACATCTGCAGCTTCCCCATGTTTTTTTAGTATATCCGCACCAATGATAGCATGAGAACCTTCTACTTCGTGGTCAACAGCTTTCCCAAGGTCATGGTAGAGTCCGATTCGTTTTGCTTTACGCTCATCCAAACCGAGTTCGGCAGCAATAATTCCCATAAAGTAAGAAGTTTCAAGTGAGTGTTTAAGTACATTCTGAGAGAAACTGTAACGGAATTTTAGACGGCCGAGAAGTTTAACAATTTGCGGTGGAACTCCTGTGATTCCTGTTTCCAGAACTGCAGCTTCACCGGCAGTGAATGCTTCATCATCAACCTCTTTTTGAATTTTCTTAAGAAGTTCTTCTATACGGGTAGGATGAATTCTGCCGTCCGCAACTAGGCGTTCGAGGAGAAGTCTTGCAACCTCTTTGCGTATCGGGTCGAAACAGGATATAACAACTGCTTCTGGAGTGTCATCAATAAGGAGACTCACTCCTGTTGCTGCCTCAAGGGCACGAATATTACGTCCATCACGTCCGATGATACGTCCTTTCATCTCATCGGTAGGAAGAGGGATTGTTGCAGTTGTCCGCTCGTATGTGCAGTCAGATGCGTATCTCTGCATTGCATATGTCATAATTTTCTGACACTCTTTTTCTGCTTTTTGTTTAGTTTCTTCCTGTAGTCTTCGGATCAGTTGTCCTGATTCATTTACTAGTTCGCCTTCCATCTTTTCTAACATGAGTTTTTTTGCTGTTTCTCTATCAAGTTGTGCCACTCTTTCAAGTTCATCGACCTGCCTTGAGATGATTTTGCGAAGTTCTTCTTCTTTCAGTACAATACGCTCCCTGGCAGCGTCAGCTTCTCCCTCTTTACGTGCAATTCCAGCAGCCCGTGATTCAAGTGCATCGGCTTTTTTCTCCAGATTGTCTTCTCTCTGTCCAACTCGCTGTTCCTGTGCAAAAATTTCGGATTTTTTTAATTTCATCTCATCTTCAACTTCATCACGAATTTTTAGCTTTTCACTTTTTGCGGCAACCTTTGCTTCCCGTCGTATGTGTTCAGCCTCTTTCATTGCATCATCTTTAATTCTATTGGCAGCAGCTGAAGCAGATGTACCCATTAATTTTAGGTATACCCACTCAATTATCATTCCGGCTATGATCCCAATGACCACTAATATAAAGTTTAACATTCTTCTTCTCCTTATTAATTAATTCTAATATTTTTTTATTTCTCGACCCTTATAACTCCTTTTTGAGTTATAATTATATCCATACGCTGATCATGCTGTCCGTTAGGAATATCAGCGACCAACTGCATATCATATCCTACTCCTATTTTTATGCTTGATGTTTTCTCAAGCAGGCGGTCATAAAACCCACCGCCACGTCCTAATCGATTCCCCGCGGAGTCAAATCCAACTCCAGGTATCAACCATACATCAATCTTATCACCGGAGATATCAGGAGAGCCCTTTACTGGCTCAAAAATACCAAATTTCCCGGCTGTGAAATAATCAGATATCTGATTATCTCTGAAAGTTGATCTAGGCGTCATTGCCATCTCATAATCTGGCGTATTCTTAATGTTTCCAGCTTTGCAGCGTGGAAAACAGAACTGCTTTTCTGCGAATTTCGCAAAAAAGTTAACCAGATCAATTTCATCTTTCATCGGCATATATGCGGCGATAATTTTAGCACGCATAATTTCCTGTAATTGGCTGATGTGTTTACATATTGCGAGATTGGCAATATCCCGTTCATGTTCGCTCAGCGAATTACGCAATTTTTTTAAATTCCCTCTTAATATATTTTTTTCTGATTCAATCATTGTTTCGCAGTGAATCCCAAAATGCTATTCTTTCCTTAATTTTTGATTCGTAACCTGAATCCGTCGGAGAGTAATACTTCTTTGCGACTCCCATATAATTTTGCACTGCAAAATCACCCTTCTCTCCATGTGGATAGATATATCCTTCACCATGGCCCATCTTTTTTGCTCCTGCATAGTGCGCATCTCTCAAATGTTTAGGAACAGGCTGTACCCGCTCCTCTTTAATATCTGATAATGCTGCATTTATACCGACGTATGATGCATTACTTTTAGGGGCTGTTGCACAATATGTAACTGCCTGACCAAGTATAATCCTGGCCTCTGGCATTCCAATCATCTCGACTGCTTGCATCGCGTTTACAGCAAGTGTAATAGCTCTGGGATCGGCATTCCCGATATCTTCCGAGGCAAATATAACTATACGTCTTGCAATAAATCTTATATCTTCTCCAGCATGCAGCATTTTTGCCAGCCAGTATAGTGCTGCATCTGGATCACTGCCGCGCATACTTTTGATGAAAGCACTTGCGGTATCAAAGTGTCCGTCGTCTCCGTATAGTATTGACTTCTGCTGTATAGACTCTTCGGCTACCTCTAGGGTTATTTGAATAACTCCCTTTGCCTGTTCAGTAGTTGTTACTGCTATTTCAAGAGCATTCAGTGCTTTTCTTGCATCACCTTCTGATGATGTAGCAAGAAATTTATAAGCATCGTCGGCAACATCTATTTTATATGTTTTATCGAATCCTATATCACCCTCAACGGCTCTTTTTAATAAAGCAGTAATCTCTTCTATTGATAGAGGTTCAAGTTTAAAGACTAGAGATCTTGAGAGTAGTGGGCCGATTATATAAAAGTTAGGATTATGAGTTGTCGCTCCAATAAACCTGATATTGCCATTTTCAATATCCGGCAGCAGCACATCTTGCTGAGCTTTATTGAAGCGGTGTATTTCATCTATAAAAATAATCGTACGACGATTCGCAAAACTCTTCCTCTGTACGGCATATCCGATCTCTTTGCGTATATCAGCTACCGTAGAGGAGACGCCTGAAAGACGGACAAATGCTGAATCTGTTGCCGATGCTATAAGTTCAGAGAGTGTAGTTTTTCCTGTTCCAGGGGGCCCGTGAAGTATGATCGAGGCAAAGCGGTCAGCATCTATTGCACGGCGCAAAAGACGTCCTTTATCGAGAAGATGCAGTTGGCCTGCATATTCATCAAAGGTGGTTGGTCGCAATCGTGCAGGTAACGGTGCATCTTTATGCACATTTACTGCCTCTTCGACGGTTTTATATTCACCACTTATATTTTCTGTTTCAAACAGAAGATTTTCCATGTCCATTCCCTGAATTAGCGGGATGTCCTAGGCAGATTTGATTTGGTGATCATGAGTTCCGCAGAGCGCTTAAAGCATTTATCTCGCAGGCAGTTTCTAAGGTCATCACTAAGTACGGGGATAGGCCCAGAAGAGCTTACCTCAGAAAAAGTTATACGCATATTATCGCGAATTGAGCTTGTGTATGTATCTGAATTTCTAGTAAATAGAGTTAAAACACATATAAAAGCAATTATTAAGAAACACGCAATTGTAATCATCAAAATCAACATCTGTCAGTTCATTTCCCAAAATTATATCTTCGGATATAATTGATATTTGAGCCGTAGCCCAAGTTTAAGCACAAATTCTTGTTACCAAATTTTTATTTGTGCATATATATTAACATAAATTACATTGATAAAATTTATCCATTTCCATCAATGAATTGTAATCTATCATCATACTGAGATAAATAAACCGACTTTATAAAAATCTTTAAGAAAAATTATTTACAGAAAAGCTTCGAGAAATTTGCAAGAATGATTTGTAAAATTTTGAAATTGTAGCATCTATATTATATATCTATTAATTGATAGAAACTGTATACTAAAAAAACAAGATAATAAATTTGAAATGAAGAAGAACTTTTTTACATCGTTAAAATATTGGCATATTCTTATTATGCTGCTACTACTTGCTTGTTCTCTGCGCATTGGGAGGAGTTTGATTGTTGATCGCATCTCAAAAGATGGCGTCCTCTATGTTCAAATGGCGGAAAATGTGAAAAATGGAGAGAGGAGTGAGGCATTTATAGAGAATAGAAGAATGCCTCCGCTCTATATTTTGATGATTACATTTGTCAGTAATCTAGGTGTCTCTCTTGAGTCTGCCGCAATGGCAATATCGATTGTTGCCGGTTTTATGATGGTTCTTCCGCTTTTTCTCGTGGTTCGTATGTTTTTTGGAACAAAAATTGCAGCTTTTTCTGGGTTGCTTATTGCAGTACACCCGTCCCTTGTACGAATTAGTTCAACGATTATGCGAGATTCGCTCTTTTTATCTCTGTTTCTCTTCTCATTTGCCTCGATTCTGTTTGCGATACAGAAAAATCGATTGCTTTTCTGGGGGCTTGGCGGTTTTTTTGCAGCATTGGCAACTGCAACACGTGCTGAAGGGTTTGAAATTATTACTGCACTAATTTTATGGATGATCGTTGATCTCATTATGAAAAAGAGAAATGAGAAGCAATTTAAGATTGCTGATATTTGGCGTCAGACACTCTCTGGGCCACTGATTTTTATCCTTCTGTTTTTTATTACTTCTCAGCCTATCGTAAACGCAGTAAAGGGAACATCGTCAACTTGGAGTGTTGTTGATACACGAATAATAGGTTATATCAAAGGTTTTTTCTCCAATTCATCGGAAGACGTGTTGAAGACGGAGGATACATTATGAATTCTATGCTCTCCTTTAAATTATGGTGGATCTTCCTGCAGCGTATGATTGGATCACTATACCCTGCGAATATCATCTTTCTTCTGTTCCTTTATCCGGTGCGGGAAAAAATTAAACTTAGTCGTCCAATGATTTTCCTGATCCTGCTGTTAATAGTTGACCTGATTTTGCGAATGGTCATTTTCTTTTCTGGTGTCCCTTTTTCTGGCCGTTATTTTTTGCCGTCAATGATTATTCTAACAGTATGTACCGGGGTCGGTATGCTCGCATTTATACAGTTTATTAGCAAATATCTTATAAAGAAATTTCCGAAGCTTACTGAAAAACATATTACCATAGCTGTTGTTTTGATTATTTTATTTGCATATTCAGGGAAGGCTCTGCATCATTCAAATGATAAAAAATGGCTAAAGGATGTATCTTCGCTTATTAAGAGTAATATTCTGCCTGGTAAGAGAGCGGTTATACTTTCAAATTACGAAGAGAATCGTTTTGCTTACTATTCAGGTTGTGATGAAATGTTACTGTTTGCTCCTGGAAAGAATTTTCAAATACGGCGGCGTGTACGAGACGGCAATGATAACAGGTGGTTGATAGAGTCAAAAGGTGTGAATGCCTTTAATAATTATATTAACACTAGCCCTTCGCAACTTTTTATTATATATCGTATCAAAAAAGTAGATTTAGCCTCCAGTACGGAAAATCTTTTTCCACAGATGGAGCTGATCGGTCAATTCAAAGATAAACGGCGCAAATATCAATATCTTGTTTTTAAGAAAACATAATTATTTGCGGATAGACGGTTTTTTATATAAAATATTAAAAATATAGGGATTTCCTTTATGAAAAAGATAATTGAAGATTTAAAGATTAAAGTAGTTGATGTGTTGAAGGAGCTGTTGGTCTGTCTCAAGCTTGTAGCCAATCCAAAGAGTTGGTGGATTTTTCTCCCATTTATACTTGCAGTTATAAGTGTTTATGTTGCAGATTCGAATGATATAGCCGGTTATTTGGTTAAAGGTACACAGGAGACGGCTGCACTCATTCTTATGGGCACAACGATTACGGTGCTGGCTATTGCAGCAATTAAATTTAGAAATATTGCATCACTCTTTTTTCTTGTTCTTGCTATAAATTTTCTGATTCGGGAGTTGGACAGCACGATGATGGATCTTCCATTTTTAGGAACAATTAAGTTTAAATCCAAGGGGTATATTAATGTTGCTATGGGATTAATGGCTGCCTGGGGATTATGGCAGGAGAGGAAAATGATAGCTTTTTTCTATGACTACTCATTTGTTAAGATAATCTTTATTGGAGTCTTTTCATCATATTTCTCGTCACAGTTGATTGCCAGACGTGTATTTAAGTATATTAAGATTTTGCCGAATGAGGCTCAACACCACGTATTAATGGAAGAGATCACGGAAAATGCGGCTCATATTTTCTTCCTCGCTTTCGCTTTACTTGTGCTATGGCATGCCTTTCGTACCCGAAAAAAAGCGATTGATGAGTAAAGAATGATTATGAACCTATCCTCTTTTTTATTATTGAAATGATTTATCGAATTGTGAAAATTTGGAGGATTGAAAACGAATCACTCTGGATTTTCCCTCTTCTCTCGGTAGTGCGGGAGCATTTTAGTCGCCTCAGTCGCACCCTTGCCTGTACATTCTTCGCTTAAGTAGCTTGCGTTGTCCCAACGCAAATAGCAAAAGCTGAACGAAATGTAACAAAATAAGTAAAAGAGTAGTCTGTCAGGCTTTATTTATTTCCTATTTTGTAGCATAAAAAGTGTCGGAATGAATTCCGACATACGTAGGACGGGTTTTTTCCCGTCACAATTTTTTTTTAGGGACAGGTTGATAGTGATCCTAATCTTCGTCCTACTCATT
>JAUUYH010000169.1 GCA_030590505.1 Kiritimatiellota bacterium | reverse complement strand
GTCAACCAACACTCATCCATGTACTTACAGAAAAGGGGCGAGGCTATGAACCCGCGGAATCAGCACCTGAAAAATTTCACGGACTTGGCAGCTTTGATCCTGACACAGGTTCTGTAAATGAAAATTCAGGTGCAATAACATTTTCGCAGGCATTCGGGAATTCACTATGCGAACTTGCTGAGAAACATGATGATGTAGTAGCCATTACCGCGGCAATGTGTTCAGGGACAGGTATGAGTGAATATGCTGAACGCTTTAAGGATAGATTTTATGATGTTGGCATTGCCGAGGAGCATGCCGTTGTATTTGCTGCCGGTTTAGCCGTCGAAGGGTACAGGCCGGTTATTGCGATGTATTCAACTTTTCTACAACGTGCACTCGACTATGTATTTCATGATGTATGTCTGCAGAATCTTCCGGTAATTATCTGTACCGACCGTGCAGGCATTGTTGGTGATGGTCCAACTCATCACGGAATTAATGATGTTGCATTTTTGAAAACAATTCCTGGTCTCTCAATTTTAGCACCTGCAGATGAGTGCGAACTTCGCAATATGCTTTTTGCGGCGTACGCAAAAAATGCACCCGTAATCATTCGCTATCCCAGAGCGACAGGTAGTGGAAAACAGTGTAAAAACAGTGATATGAAATGGGGAGAGGCGGAAGTTATACAAAAAGGAAAAGATCTCTCAATATGGGCAGTCGGAAAAGAGGTGGAAACAGCGATTGAAGTTGCAAAGATCTTAAAGAAAAGAAAAATAAATGCAACTGTTGTAAATACACGTTTTCTTAAACCATTTGACTCAAAATTGCTCATAAAACATGCCGAGCAGATGCCGATATATACAATTGAGGATTGCCAGATCAGTGCAGGGCTAGGATCTATTGCAGACAGCGTACTTATAAATACTAAACATAATGGTGTGAAACATTTTGGATGGGGCGATGAGATTATTCCACATGGAACAATTAGCGGAATTCGCAAAAAATATAATATGACACCTGAAAAGATTGCAGAAAGGATGATATAAATGAATGATAAAGCAGAAAGTTTTTTTGATGATACAATTAAGACACTCTCCATAGAGTCAGAATCTGCGAAGTTCGCAAATGTTACACCTGAAACCTTGACTGAGTTCTATTCTGTCTCTGGCATCCCCTCGCCTGCTCCTCAACAAATTCAGACACCTCCTGCATATTCTCCACCACAACCAGCGCAGAGGAACAACAGCAATTATGAACAACAAAAGACTCAACCAGTTGCTACAACTCCTAATACACAACAGCAGACAATTGTTCCAACTGCTCCTGTCCCACAAGGAATGAGTGCTGACGATATAGTCGCAATATCAAAAATGGATCTTGCAAAAGTTGAACGCAGTCTAAAAACCTGTAACCGCTGTCCACTCTATTTGGAACGTAAAAATCCAATTATCGGAGCCGGAAACCCTACAGCCGATTTAATGTTTATCAGTGAAGGTCCAAGTATTGCTGAAGATGAACAGGGAATTCCACTTATAGGAGAAGACGGACAACTGCTGACAGGGATGATTAACGCTATGCAGTTTTCACGATCAGATGTATATATTACACATATCATAAAGTGCCGTACACCGAAAAATAGAAAGCCAGAAAAACCCGAAGTTGAAGCCTGTATGGAATTTCTCAAACAGCAGATAAAACTTATTAATCCAAAAGTAATTATTACTTTAGGTGCAGTTCCTCTCCAGTACCTACTCAATCAACGCAGTATAACTCAATCTCGTGGACAGTGGATGATGTATCAAGGAATCAAGGTTATGCCAATATTTCATCCTTCTTATCTGAACAGGAATCCAATGGCTAAAAAAGAGACATGGAGTGACCTCCAATTAGTGATGAAATACTTCGGTAAATCACATCGACAGATTGCGAAAAGAACATAACCCCGTAAATTGCAAATTAAAAACGAAGTAGGGTCGTCATACCACGTTACCATAGGCGAGTAAATCCCAAACTTGTCAGCCTTTGGCTGAGATGTTTCGTGTCGAAAGCAGAACTTCGTACCGATGGTAAAGTCTTACAAATCGTCAAGTGCCTTTTGTGCTTTACCTGCTGCGACTGATTCAGGGTAGCGATCTAATATTGAATTATACTCTTTCTCTATGCGTGCGTACTCTCTTTTTAATTTTTTCTTTGCTTTATTATATTTTTGTTGCCATTTATATGCTCTATAATATTTAGTCATGGCAGCTTTTTCTTTTAATATATTCTTATTTTTTTCTAATGTTCTAATTTTAAGACTTATAGATGCCTGTGTTTTTCTATCCAATTTTTTATACAATTGAGAATTTGAAAGTTCGATTAGAGTAATCCAACCTTGAAGGGGAATAGTTTCCTGATCAACACATTCAATTGTCGCTTTTGCATACTCTTTTGTAAGTAATGGATATTCCTTCATTGAAGCTATCCATGGGATCTTGGTCAATATGTCGATTTCGATTAGTTTCTGCTTACAATCTTCTATTTTCAGAACCTCAGAGATCTTATCTTCAATCTCTGGAGTGATATCTTTTATGTATGCACTATCAATCGCAGGATGATTATATCGTTTAAGATTAAGCATCCAATCCAGTTCATTTATAACATCTTCTTTTAAAGCAGAACGATGACCTCTGCTTGGATATATTTTTATATGTACAGGGTTTCCCTTTGCCTGCATTCTGCTATATGCGGATCTAACAGCACCTATACTATGTACAAAATCTTGTTCTCCTGCTAAAAAAGCTACAGCACAATGCTTAGGAGGATTTCTGTTATTTCCACTATGAGCCTGAAGAATAACCCCTGACCACTTATCGGAAAAATCTACTGCAACGTGTGCACTTGCTTCTCCCCCCCCGCTGAATCCTGTCGAAAACCTAAGAAACGGATGGATTCTATATTTTGACTCAACAGTTTTCATAAGAGCATGCCATGCGTTACTGTAATCTTTCTCAAAACCATTTTGTGTAGTACGGTTCAATATAATAATAACTTCATTTTTCTCTGCCCAATTTTCAAGCCCCATGTAGGACGGCTTTCCAGAAGGTGAACTGATAAACAGAGTCGGGAATTTCTTATTTTTCATTTTTGCATAAGAAGGAGGCAGCAGAATCGAATAAGTGTATTGTGGATTTAAGCATGGCAGAATTGGTGAATTCCTCTTTTTTTTTGCCTCAACTGAAACTGCAAGCAAATATATTATTAACGAAAAGCATAATATTCTCATGTAAAACCTCTTGATGTTATATGTTTGTACTTGAATCATACGATCTAAATTGTAGTAAAAATACCAGACACGTTGATTCTCATTAATTGAATATTATCATCAAATGGAAAACATTCAAAGCAAAAATCCAAAAATTACTTTAAAGTTTCAGATAACCCATATTTTGCACGAGCTATACTTTACACGGATGAAATCTTAACATTTTTCTTAAACTTAATTAGCTAGCAAAAGAGAGACAAGATATCTACCGCTTGCGGTATAACCCGTTCAATCTGTCTACAAACTCTCCAAGCACTCCCAGCGTTCATATAGCTTTGCCAGAGACTTTACATAAGTTTGTAACTCAGCTTTAAGTTCAGCAACTTTGTCAGAAGTTGTTTTATAGAAATCCGGATCGGCAAAAAGATTTTCTATCTCCTCTTTTTTGGCTTCGATCTCCATAATTTCACCTTCCATTCCCTCTAATTCCAACTTCTCCTTCCATGTCAATTTTCGTTGTTCTGGAGAGTTGGACCCCTGCTCTTTCTTTTTACTATCTTTTGTACGCTTTGAGGGTGCTGAACTCTTTTTTGATTGTCTATTCTGCATATAGTCGTCGTAATTACCAAGAGTGGAGGTGATGCTTCCAGTCTCGTCGAATGCAAGAATATGATTACAGACTCGGTTCAAAAATGAGCGGTCATGGCTGACCAAGATTACGCATCCGCCAAAGTGAATAAGTGCCTCTTCCAGAATTCTTAATGTTGCGAGGTCCAGATCATTTGTCGGTTCATCAAGAATGATAAAATTACCACCATGTTTCAGGATTTTAGCCAGCATCAGGCGACTCCGTTCGCCACCAGAGAGCCAACCGACTTTGGTTTTTATACGCTCATCAGAGAAAAGAAAGCGTTTCAGATATGCCCAGATGGTAATTTTATCCTTACCAAGTTGAATAAAATCATACCCCTCCCCTATCTCTTCAAGAACACTATTTTCATCATTCAAAGCCACCCGCTCTTGATCAACATAGTTAAAGGCAACGTTATCACTGATCTCAACAGTTCCACCTGCAGGCTTTAGTGCCCCTGAAAGTATTTTCAACAGAGTAGTTTTCCCCACTCCGTTCCGCCCAAGCACCCCAATTTTATCACCTGCTTTGAATTCAAAACTGAAGTTGGAAAAGAGTGTACGTTCTCCATATTTCATCCCGACACTATTCAGATCTACTATTTTATTGCCAACATAAGGTGGTGGTGGAATTACAAGATCAATATCTTCATCTTTTTCAATCGAAGATTCTGCGGCCGCCTCATAATAACGATTTACACGAAATTGTGCTTTTGTTGTTCTTGCCTTAGGGCCTCTGCGAATCCACTGTAGCTCTTTTTTAAGAAACCGCTCTCTTTTATGTTCAAGAACCTCTTCACGTTCAAGCTGTTCAGATTTTTTCTGAAGAAAATCACTGTAATTTCCGGAATATGTCTGAAACTTGCCTCTTGCGAGCTCAAGAATATAGTTTGATACATTATCAAGAAACGCACGGTCATGCGTCACAAATATACAAGCCCCCCTATAGCTCCTCAAAAACTTCTCAAGCCACTCGATTGATTCCGTATCAAGATGGTTTGTTGGTTCATCAAGAAGAAGAAGATCTGGATTGGCAATCAATGCCCTAGCGAGTGTAATCCTTCGTCGCTCACCACCAGAAAGAGTTGTTATAAGGGAATCACGCGGAGGAATTTTTAGAGCATCTAGAAAGGAGTCAATTTTATAATCAAGATTCCAAGCATCAAAATGGGTAATCTGCTCTTCAAGAATATGTCCTTTATCGGAGTCAGGAGATAGATTTTCATACTCGTTTAGGAGTTTTACTATATGAGGAAGGCCATCAATGATATTTTCATAAATATTTTTCGTAGAGTCAAGATCAAATTCCTGAGGCAAATATCCTGTAACAAGTCCGCGCCGCCTAATAATTTTACCAGAATAGTGATCCTCTTTATCAGCAAGAATACGCAAAAAGGTTGACTTACCGCATCCGTTTCGGCCCACCATTCCTATTGCCTCACCATCGTGCACCGTAAGAGTTGCACCGTCAAGTATCAACTGATCACTGAATGAGACCTCAATATTTTCCACAGAAAAAGCTACTTTATCCGATTGTTTTGCCATAATACCTATCTTCCAAATAATACAAATTTGCCAAGGATCAAAAAACGAGGCAGACTATAGCACACACTCGGGTATAACGCAAGATATATTTGAAAATTGATATGCTTCTCATCATAATTCTGCCTCCCTACTAATAAATCTTATCAATCTTATCAATAACCTCTATTGACAAATCTCTATTTTGTTACTATTTTGATATGAGTTAAAACTATTTTCAGTATATGAGGCAGGGTATTTTTTTATGAGTAGTGCATTTATTCCAGAAGTTATCGTTGATCAGATCCATAACAGAGCAGATATTGTGGATGTGATAAGCAGTTATCTTCCCCTAAAACGGGCAGGATCTAACAGGCATAAGGCACTGTGTCCGTTCCATAACGAAAAGACCCCATCATTTGT
>JAUUYH010000150.1 GCA_030590505.1 Kiritimatiellota bacterium | reverse complement strand
GATGAGATTAAAAAAATTGGTGATGTGGAAAAACTTATTCTCTACAGCAGATATCTTCTAACATTTACAAATAATTTCATCTCATTTACAAATTTATTTGACCCTGAAAACATCTCGATGATACAAGTTGGTAAACTGGTAATGGATGCCCGTCATTTTGATCTTAATGTAAAAGTTAAGGATCGAAAACAGCATAAAAAAATTGCCGCAAAAAGTAACATCTGCGTTATGTATCTGAAACTTACAGCAAAGGATGGAGATAAGATCCTGAACAGTGAAGTTGCAACTGCTGTAACATCTGGAAATATCACAAACTTATACATTGGAAAACGTGGCGTCTTTTTTACACCAGATGGAATAGAGTGGGATGCTGAGGTTGTTGATTTTCTTCAGCAACCGGTATCAATTTACGAGGCTCTTAAAATGCCTTTCACAAAACTTGGTGGATTTTTAAAGAAACAGACAGACAAATTTAAAGCATCAACCTATAATAAACTTGAATCTGGGGTCGGGACAAGTGTAAGTAATGTCACTAAATCGATACAAACCCCCGCTCCACCAGTTGCACAGGCCAAAACTTCTTGGACTGGCCCTATGATGTTGCTTGGTGGCGGCATTGGTCTTGCTGGAGTTGGCAGTGCTTTTGCATCTGTAATGAATGCACTGAAAAATGATACAATAATGCTAAAGATTGGACTGTTTTTAGTTGGCCTTATCATTGTCATTGCAATTCCTATTATTATTTCAGCAATGCTTAAGCTCAGACGGCGTAATATAGGGATGTTTCTTGAAGCGTGCGGCTGGTCGATCAACACCTCGATGAGGCTGACATTTAAGCTCGGGCTACTTTTTACCAGAACGCCAGCATTCCCGAAGAACTCAGAGAAGAAGTTTTTTGATCATACCAATTTTTTTCTTAGAAAAACTAATTTCAAGAAAAAAAGTTTTGGTAAAAAATTACTGCTTGTTATAATTGTTCTTCTAATTTCTCTGGGATTGGGGTATATGATTAATAGTGCATTTAATATAGACAAAAAGATCTCGAAGTGGCTCGGAGTAGAGAATACAGCCATCGAACATGGCAAAAAATAGAGAAATAGAGGCGTTTTATGTTAATTTTCGGTTATGTTATCTGCGGAATTGCTGCGATTATTGCCATTCCAGCACTCACTGCTTCGCTCTATATGCTACTGGTAACTTTAGCCTCACTTATTCCACGCAGAATCAGGCGGAGAAAGAGCTGTTCTGCGAAGATCGCAATTCTTATTCCTGTACATAATGGGGAGCAACAGATTGAAAAAATAGTGACGAGCCTTATCGCTGATATTGATTATCCCTCTGACCTCTATGAACCCATTGTAATAGCTGAAAACTGTACCGATTCAACGTCATATCTTGCATCATTTTCTGGGGCACGTGTACTGGATCATACCAATGAGTGGAAAACTGGAAAGCACTATGCAATTGAGTGGGCGTTTGAAAAATTAAAAAAAGAGCAATTTGATCTTTTTCTTATTCTTAATGTCGACTCAGTTCTGAAACCCAATACACTTCGTGACCTCGATGCGGAATTTACAGAGGGGCACATAGCAATGCAGTTGACCGAAGAGAGCACGAATCGTAATATTTCATGGTTTCAAGCCCTTAATCTAGGTCTAGAAGCTTCTTCAAAATATATGCAACCACGAGGTCGTGATAGAGTTGGATTCTCATCGCCCCTTACTGGAAATGGCAGTTGTCTTACAAAGCATATCCTAGAACAAATCCCCTTCACAGTTACTGACAATGAAGGGATTCAGGAATATCATCTCAGGTTAATCACTGCGGGCGAAAAGGTAAGATTCGTATGTGGTAAAAACAGTGGGGTCGTGACTGATTCAGACATTACTCAATCTCATACCACCATAGATGAAAAGCATCTAAAAAAACAGATCATTAAATATTTAAAAGAGTCGATCAAGGGCAATTGTACAGCATTTGAATCTCTGATAAATCTTGCTCTGCCATCCGCGAGTGCAATGCTGGTCTTATCAATTGTACTTATATTTGCTGGGAGGATGCTCAGCCTCGGTGCCGATCTTCCGGGATGCGAAGTACTCGTAAAACTCGGACTGCCTATTATGTTGATCGCGGCAATTAACATTATCTCTCTGCATATCTATATAATAATGGGAATCCTTGAACTAAGGACCTCACTAAAAATCTGGATCGCAACTCTAATCTGGCCTGTAGTCATAATTGCACATCTATTGCTAGGTGAAAGTCAGCCTAAAAAAAATATATAAATTTTCGCCCCCATTAAACCTATTTCCATCATAAGGGACAGAAAATCACCCCCCATTGTGGGATTAAATTGAAATGAAGTTGTACAAAATAGATTTTTAGCTTGAAATCCTCAACGATTGCTCTATCTTTATTGTTGCAAAAATTGAGAATATTATTAACAATAGGTAAATAAAATGGCTGATAAAGACAAAGATAAAGAAAAAATTAAAAAAATAGTAAAAAAGAAGGGAGCAAAGGGGAAAGAGCTCAAGCTAAAAGAGAAGATCAAAGTACTTGAAGCGAAGTTGGTGGCTGCAGAGGATAAAATCCTGCGTACACATGCCGAGTATGACAACTACAGAAAGCGCTCCTTTAAAGAACTAGCTGATACTCGTGCGTATGTAAAAGCTGATACATTAACGCCAATTCTGAACGTATTTGATCACTTCAAGATGGCAGTAGTTGCCGCTGAGCAGACAGAGAATATGGATGTTATTCGTGAAGGAATGAAGATGATCGGCAATGAATTTTCCAGAGCAATGGAAGATTTCAGCGTTGAAGAGATTAACGCAGTTGGATTGCAGTTTGACCCGAAAATTCATGAAGCTGTAGCAAAAGAAGCTTCTGATGAAATTGAAGAAGATTTTGTCATCAAGCAGTGGAAAAGTGGTTATAAACTAGGGGAACGTCTTTTACAGCCAGCAACTGTTGTCGTAAGTTCGGGTCCGGAAGTCGAGGCAGAAGACGAAATAGAAGAAGAAGAGTAACAGCTGCATCTGCGCATCATTAAGCTTTGCAAAAAGCAGAATAGTAAGAATTTGCTAGTGTAAGCTTAATTTTTAAAATGTCAATATAAAGAAAAAAAGCAAGTGTGCTTAAAAATATGGAGAATTAACGAGAATGGCTAAGGATTATTACGAAATATTGGGCGTGAACAAAGGTGCGTCTGAAACTGAGATCAAAAAAGCTTACCGCAAATTAGCAATAAAGCACCATCCTGATAAAAACCAGGGTGATAAAAAAGCTGAAGATAAATTTAAAGAGCTATCACAGGCATACGAGGTACTGAGCGACCAATCTAAGCGCCAGCAATATGACCAGTTCGGACATGCCGCCTTTACCGGCGCAGGCAGAGGAGCTGGTGGTGGAGGCGGTGGTGGCGGGTTCCACGATCCGTTTGATATATTTAGTCAGGTATTCAGTGGTGGTGGCAGAGGTGGTGGCGGTGGTGGATCTATCTTTGAAGAACTTTTTGGAGGTGGTGGCGGCGGTAGCTCACGAAGAAGCTCAGGCCCTATGGAGGGAGCAGACTTGAGATACGATCTTGAGATTGATTTTGAGGATGCGGTTTATGGAGCCGATAAAAAGATTAAAATCCCAAGAATGGAAACATGTGATTCGTGTCATGGTAGCGGCTGTGCTGGTGGCTCCGCAAGAGAGTCCTGCTCGCACTGTCACGGCACGGGTCAAGTAACAATGTCTCAAGGTTTTTTCAGTGTAAGACAAGCGTGTCCAATCTGTAGAGGCGAAGGAGAGATGATCAAAAACCCATGCCGTAAATGTAATGGCGAGGGGCGCGTACGAGCCGAAAAAATACTAAAAATCCATATTCCACCCGGTGTTGATACCGGTTCAAAATTAAGAGTTGCTGGAGAAGGAGAAGGAGGTCTTCGTGGTGGTTCTCCCGGAGATCTTTATGTTGTAATGCATGTACGACCTCATGAAGTATTCCAACGCGATGGGCTAGATGTTTTATGTGAAATCCCTATCGATTTCCCAACAGCAACATTAGGTGGTGTGGTTGAGGTTCCGACTATCACAGGTAAGACGAAGATGAAGATACCATCGGGCACGCAAAATAGAACAGTATTAAGATTAAAAGGTAAAGGAATTCCTTCACTTCGCGGTGGGCGCAGAGGAGATCAGCACCTTAGAATATTTGTTGAAGTTCCAAAAAATCTAAATAAAGAGCAAAAAGAGCTATTGAAGAAGTATAGTGAAGTTCAAAATAAATCATCTCATCCAATGATGGAGACTTTTTTAAAAAAAGCTAAAAACTTTATAAAAGGAAATTCAAAATGAGTGATAAAAAGCTTACATCATCAAAAAAAATAGGTCGTAAAACTTTTACTCTCTTTCCGACACTAGACTTATATGTCATGAAAGAGTTTATTCTACCTCTTATTGTTCTTAATGTTGGCTTTTTAAGTCTCTTTATGATTGGAGATATATTTGATGATCTTACAGATTTCCTTGATCATAAAGGAACGATTCTTCAAATTATTAAATATTTCTCCCTGAAAATGCCAGGAAATATTAGATTTATTCTACCGATTTCTGTTCTGCTCGCATGTATGTACACAATGTCAAATTTTGCAAAAAATTTGGAAATAACTGCTATGCGTGCATCAGGAATTTCAGTTCAAAGAGCTTGTGCATCAATATATTTCATAGCTATTCTCGTAGCTGCCACAACCTGTTGGTTCAATGAGGCATTTGTACCATACACCGAAAGGGCGGCTTATGTTTTGCGAAAAACGGTTACGACGGAAGGCCATTACAAAGATATCAGAGAAAATCTATCCTATAGAAGTCCAGACGGTAAGACAACTTGGCTGTTCAACCATTTTGACAAAGATGGAGTTCAGACGAATGTATTTCTTAAATATTTCGACAAAGAGGGCTCGTTGATTTGGGATTTAAAGGCAAAAAGTGCAAAATATTCTCCTGAACTCGGATGGCAGTTCTCCAATGGATCAAGTACAACGTTTGATAAAGAAAATCAGTTGCCAGGGCCGACAAAGCTATTTACCTGTAATAATGACAAAATAGCTCCCCTTCCTCAAACGATAAGAGATGATATTAAAGCTTTTCCAGAAACTCCACACGATATATATAATGCAGTTAAAGAGATAGAGAACTTAACTTCACTTGAGATTTATGAACTACTTACAAAATCACATAATATGTCGCAAAACAGAAAAAACCTATATCGAACTACGCTCTTTTACCGTATTTCATTTTTCCCGTGTGCTGCGATTGTCGCAGCTTTTCTAGGAATCCCTTTAGCAACAAAAAATCTACGTAGCGGAATTTTTATTTCCATTATTCTATCAATCTTTATTATAATGTCATATATTATTCTTTCAGAGGTTGCTAGGGTTGCCGGAAACAAAGGTTATCTCCCACCGATTGTTGCGGGTATGGGGCCGACATTGGCATTTATCATATATGGTTGGTATAATGTAGTGCAGCAGGATTGATTTAAGGTCATGTATGGCAGCAAAAAAGAGAAAAAACTCACCATTTAGGGCATTTATAAGTTATATTATCATTCCCTTAACTATTGTCGATGCCTACGCATTCTGGCGTGTACACCAATCTTCTCAAAGTTGGATTACAGGCCTTTTTGCTCTCTCCGAACCACTATCCCAGTTGGCAATTATTCTTGCTATTAATATTGGTGTTATAATTATTCTTCTACTATATATAGCAGGAAAAAAATAAAGAGAAACTTAGAGATAGGTGAATAGTCATCTTTTACCCAAAAACGTCCATTAGTCCAAAGAGTAAGGCAAAGAAGGAAGAACACAACACACCAGAGGAGTGCAAGCATCAGAGCTCAAGTCATTAGGTAGAACTAATAAATTAAACAATCGCAAGTTGAACGCTCTGAAAATGAAAATATCTGAAAAATTTAAAAATAATAGAAAGCTTTTTATATTTTAATCCCACCAAGGTGGGGGGGTATTCCCTTATAAAAATATATTTTGCCAAGCTTTTATTAAAAGCGTATATACCTCGTATGGTTATCTGCTTTGCAGATCTGTCGCAATGCTCGAGTAGACGCAGTAGAGATCTTGTATCTCTTTTATTAACGACTCAACCTTAATCGAAATATTAAGATTTATCCCGCGTATAGTATATAACAAATAAAAAGGCATTTCATTATCATGACAAATACATTTTCAAACCAAGAAGATGGAAGGATCAGGATGTATCATACCTTGAAGGCTTTTTTCTCTGGTTTTCTTCGGGCATTTTACGAAGAAAAAGGAAAGAGGAAACAAGCCGACCTCCCGTAAGGGACTCCCCTGGTATCTTTTTTGGCAGCTTTACATAAGAAAATGTGTATGCGATGTACGG
>JAUUYH010000226.1 GCA_030590505.1 Kiritimatiellota bacterium | reverse complement strand
GTGTTATTGCATCAAATATCACTTCTGTGTCATCCATCTCCAGATAGATCAACTCTTCCGGCAGTATTGTCTGATCTATCAGCCTTAATTTCCCGGGTAGAAGGTCTGCACTGGATTCGGCTTTATCCAAAATTATTCCATTACTGTTTATCCATCTTACTGCATCAAGCATATAACTCCTCACTCTTTTTATTCCCACCAAGGTGGGTTTTATTCCCCGTCCCTTGGGGCGTACCATATAAAAATATATTTTGCCAAGCTTTTATTAAAAGCGTATATACCTCGTATGGTTATCTGCTTTGCAGATCTGTCGCAATGCTCGAGTAGACATCGAGGTAGTTTATTTAATCAGGGTTAAATTTGAATTAATCGGGGTTAAAAATGAAATAAATTTGAATTAATCAGGGTTAAAAATGAAATAAATTTGAATTAATCAGGGTATTTTACTAATAATCCCTTTGATATTTGAAAAGATCGTGTATATTTACTCCTGAAATATTCATTCTATTGAGGCTGTAAAAGATGAAAAGAACGTGTAATGCAAAATTATTAAAATGGTGCAACTCCACTGATAGAAAGCCCCTGATCGTTAGAGGAGCCCGACAAGTTGGAAAAACCTTTTCGATTACCGAGTTTGGGGAAAGTCATTTTAAATTCTTTGTAAAAATTGATTTTGAGAAGGAAACAGGGATAAAGAAGATTTTTGATGGTGATTTATCTCCTAACATAATCATTGAGCTTATTGAACTTGAAAAAAATGTAAATATTAATATAGGGGAAACTCTACTGTTTCTAGATGAAATTCAATTATGTCCGAGAGCAATTATGGCATTGCGTTATTTTTTTGAAGAGTTGCCGGAATTGCATGTTATCGCAGCCGGTTCGCTTCTTGAATTTGAATTGGAAAAAATTTCTTTTCCTGTCGGCAGAGTTGAATTTATGTATATGTACCCCTTATCGTTTGATGAATTTCTTGTTGCTACCGACAATGAAAGACTTATCGAAAAAAGGCCAAACCTTTCCAGCAGGACTCCTTTGCCTGTAATTTTACATGAAAAATTCATTAACCTCCTGAAAACATATTTTATCGTTGGCGGTATGCCGGAGGCTGTCAAGTCTTATCTTAGTGGGTCACTTCACTCTGTTTCCAAAGTTCATGAAAATTTAGTCCTCGCTTTTATTAATGACACACTTAAATATGAAAAAAACTTTGACATCGATACTCTTAGGGAGGTTTTTGAAAAAATACCATCAATAATTGGCAGAGAAATTAAATATTCCAATATTTCTAGAGATATTTCAATATATAAAATCAAAAAAGTATTGAATGTTTTCAAAAAATCCCTTATGATTCATCAAGTCTCCTCTTCATCTGCAAGCGGTTTACCTTTAATCGCAGGCATAAATGCCAAGGTATTTAAATATTGTTTCCTAGATATTGGTTTAATGCAGTTTATGTCAGGAATATCTTCCAATGAAGTAATGCAGTCTGATGATCTACTTGCTTGTTATGCGGGTGCATTATGTGAACAATATATAGGGCAGGAGTTGATACAAGCTGGAGGTTCTCAAAATAAATCTTTGTTTTATTGGAATCGCCCCAAAAGAGGTAGTACAGCTGAGATTGATTATTTGATTGTAAGAAATGGGAAAGTTACCCCTTTGGAAATAAAAAACGGCCCTACAGGAAAATTAAGAAGCCTCCATTTATTTATGAAAGAACATCCTAATGTAAAGCAGAGCATTGTCTTAAATACTGGCGAAGTGGGCGATTGTGGCAGCATTAATTTTCTACCGATTTATGCAAGATTGTGTTTTGATTGAATCACCGTTCAGGCCATACCGCCTTCGTTTCCGAACTTCGACGAGACTGCCTCCGAGCGAATTCACAACCAGGACCTGCCTACGCTCTTCGAGCTTCCGCAAGGCAAGCGGTTATGCGACATTAACGGCAAGCCCTCCGTCCCTCGTTGAGCTATAGTGGGCTATCTTTTTAGATTTAAATAAATCGTCGCCTTGAATAGTTGCGAGATTCGCAAAAAGCATCCCTACAGGATTATAGCAACACCCACCTGAAGTCGAAGCTTTGCTCCAACGACACCTAAGAGCCGCGTCACCGTTTTATTCTTGCGAGAAACCTTTTTTCTTTGCGTTACTCCGAATCTCTATTTCAGTATCTCATTAAATGTTTTGCTTGGACGCATTGCATTTTCTGCGAGATTTGCATCAAAGCTATAGTACCCGCCAAGATCTTGAACGCAACATTGTGCACCATTCAGTTCTTCTATGATTTTATTTGTGTTCTTCTCTAAGACTTCTGCGAGTTTCGCAAATTCTTTCTTTAATTCAGGATCCTTATCCTGCTCTGATAGTGCCTCAGCCCAATAGAGTGTAAGATAGAAGTGGCTTCCTCGATTGTCCAACTCACCAGCTTTGCGGGATGGTGATCTATTGGTATCAAGAAATTTACCTGTCGCCTGATCAAGAGTTTCCGCCAGCAGAAGAGCACGCTGGTTATTGGTATTTTCACCAAGATGCTCAAATGATGCGGCAATCGCAAGAAATTCTCCGAGTGAATCCCATCTCAGATGTCCCTCTTCGAGGAACTGCTGGACGTGTTTCGGTGCAGAGCCACCGGCTCCAGTTTCAAAGAGACCGCCCCCGTTCATTAACGGAACGATTGAGAGCATTTTTGCACTTGTACCCACTTCTAAAATCGGGAAAAGATCGGTATTATAGTCACGAAGCACGTTACCTGTCACGGAGATTGTGTCTTTCCCTTCTCTCATGCGGTTAAGTGAAAACTCTGTCGCTTCCGCAGGTGACATAATGCGAATATCAAGACCATCGATATCGTGATCTTTCAGGTAACAATTTACCTTTTTTATAAGCTGTGCATCGTGTGCACGATTGGCGTCTAGCCAGAAGATTGCTGGCTGAGTGGCGGCCCTACATCTATTAACGGCCAGCTTTACCCAGTCCTGAATCGGGGCATCTTTTGCCTGGCACATACGCCAGATATCGCCCTCTTCCACGCTATGTTCTATCAACACATTTCCTGACCTATCCGTAACACGTACAGTCCCAGCAGATTTTGTTATAAATGTTTTATCATGCGATCCGTACTCTTCAGCTTTTTGTGCCATAAGGCCTACATTTGAGACACTTCCAATGATTGACGGATCAAGTGCACCGTTCTTTTTACAATTCTCGATTACCGCCTGATAAACTACAGCATAACTAGCATCTGGGATAACTGCTTTTACCGTCTGCAATTCGCCTGCACTGTTCCACATTTGACCACCTTGACGAATCATGACAGGCATTGAAGCGTCGATAATTACATCACTCGGAACGTGCAGATTAGTGATTCCTTTATCAGAGTTGACCATTGCAAGATCTGGCCCGTTAGCATAACACGCTTCAATTGCATTTTCTATCTCTGCTTTTTGCTCTTCTGGCAGCGCCTGAATTTTCGTAAGCAGTTCATTAAATCCATTATTTGGATTGATTCCTAGTTCTTCAATCATATCTGCGTACTTCGCAAAAAGTTCCTTGAAAAATACGCTCACCACGTGTCCGAAAATAATCGGATCAGAGATCTTCATCATTGTAGCTTTAAGATGGAGGGAAAAAAGTATTCCGTTT
>JAUUYH010000187.1 GCA_030590505.1 Kiritimatiellota bacterium | reverse complement strand
CAATATATATTATGATATGAATGAAAAAGAAAAGGCTCTAGAGATTTATAACGCAGTAAATGATCGAGACAGCTTTTCTGAAGAGGCAATTCAAAAATATACCCCATTATTAAAGGAGACTTCAAGGAAAAAAGCTGAAGAGCTTCTTCTGTATTGTGGTGAAAAGTTCAAAAATGCTTCTTTTTACATATCTGCATCACAGCTGACTGATACGTTAACAAATAAGGTCAAAGTATTAAAAAAAGCTCTAAAAACGTTACCTTCCGACAACCCTGATATCGCGGAACTCAAGTTTTTAATGACTGAAGCACTAATTAAAGTTGGTAGCAAATCGGAAGCTGCTCTGACCATAAAATCAATCGACCTATGCAAGCTTAACAAAAAATACTGCCACCAACTTGTAGATTTAGCAATAAAAGCTGGGATCCCCGATATAAAAAGTTACTGCTTGAAGCTGCTAAAATCCAATCCAGATGAGGTTGCATTACAGGAAGCAATACTAAAAGAGCTTAAAAAAAATCAAACACCAAAGGATCTGTTAGTTATTTATAGCTCATGGCTCGACAAACGTACCAATGAGCCGGTCGCAAACTATCTCTATGCCCTTGCACTAGGCGATTCAATTAACGCGAAAAAATATCTTGAAGCTGCTCTTGTCCAAAAACCTGATTTTAATGAAGCAAGAATAGAGTTGGCAAAGATTCATATAAAGAGAAATGATTTGATTGCTGCGGAGAAGCAATTAACAAAAGCAATAAAACTAACCCCTAAGAACAAAAGATCACGCAAATTAATGGCAATACTAAAAACAGATCAGGGAAAAGGAGTATTAGCGATAAAAGAATACTCGAAGTTCCTTTCATCAACGGGGGTAGATGAATCAGAAAAAGCAGTTCAACTGATAGGGATTGCTATGCGCATGAAAACTGCAATTTTAGTAGATAAATATCTTCGTCAAATTAAAAAAGATCCAAAACTTAGTCAAGAGTTCAGAGAACGTAATGCAGAAAGAAAACTGATATTTGGTGGAGTAACTGAGTCAGACTTCTCAGGAAAGAAAACAGGAAAATTGCGTCAATATTATATTATTTACCTCTTCTCAAAAGGGAAGTATTCGGCTCTTATAAAACTTAAAACAACAAAAGAAGAGTTCCCTGAATTCTGGAAAATATATATAATGAAAAGAAAAAATATAGGGATCTGGAAATCTCTTGCAGAAAAATACTACAATAAAAACAAAGGTTCAGGAGACCCTGCAAAGCTTCTAATTATCTCAATGTGGTTAGGTAAAAAAACAATAGAAGAAACCGAGGATCAGATTCAACGAATATCGGCGGAGAGGCAAGGCCTTGTCTATGCAATTGTTGCAGAAGAGTATTTAAGAAATAAAAAATCAAGAGGAGCAACTATCCGCTTCAAGAAAGCCATGAGAGCTCGTAAAAGTATTTATAGCGGAGCAATCAAACAGATATATAATTCCCTGACTAAACGATGATAAAGGTAATTTAAAAAACAATGGCTATAACAATTGCTGAATTTATTTTACTTGGGCTTCTTGCAGATTGGATCTTTAAAAAATGCAAAATACCTGGACTTGTGGGCATGCTTCTTATCGGTGTACTATTAGGACCATTTGTTCTTAACATGGTATCTCCGAGCACTCTAGCAATATCAAGCGACCTGCGATTGATTGCACTTATTGTTATTCTACTTTCTGCCGGCTTGGAACTTAGCAAAAAAGCCCTAAAGCGAGTAGGTATGTCTGCAGTGCTTCTTGCATCTATTCCTCCTATTTTTGAGGGCTTGGCTGTTACAGCATGCGGGCCATATCTTCTTGGGTTGACATACATGGAATCGGCTATCCTAGGAAGTATACTAAGTGCGGTATCGCTGGCTGTTGTTGTCCCTATGATGATACACTTTATCAGCGAAAAAAAAGGGACAAAAAAGGGGCTGCCAACGATGAACCTTGCCGCCTCCTCACTGAATACTGTTTTTTCAATTGTTGCATACAGTATCCTGATCGGGATGTATGCTGGAGCAAAAATAAGCATGACAAAGAAATTGTTAGGCATACCGATATCCATAACCCTTGGTGTTGCTGTAGGACTGGGAATAGGAGTACTCCTCTGTTATATCTTTAAAAAGTTCAATCCAAGAGCTACAAAACGTGCAATGATGGTGATAGGTATATCAATACTACTAACACATATTGAATATATTACAGAAAACATTGTCCCGTTTTCAGGGTTAATTGCCGTTATGACGATAGGTTTTATCATACTGGAGAAACAGGAACATATAGCTCACGAAATATCTCTAAAAATGAGAAAAATATGGATATTTGCACAAATTCTTCTCTATGTTCTTGTCGGAACACAAGTTGATATATCCGTAGCATTCAAGGCAGGTCTGATGGGGACTCTGCTGATAGTTATCGGACTTATCGCACGTTGTGCCGCCACATATATCTGTATTCTTAAAAATGATCTTACAATGAATGAACGACACTTCCTGGCCGTATCACAAATTCCTAAAGCAACAGTCCAGGCGGCAATTGGTGGAGCACCACTTCTGATTATGCAAGCAAAAGGTATGGATACAACACCTGGAAATATAATTTTGGCAGTCGCAGTGCTCAGCATACTGATTACGGCACCAACTGGTGCATGGCTTATCGCAATAATCGGAGAAAAGGCTCTAAAAATAGAGACATCTGACACAGATCAACCATCACTATACCGCAAGCGGTAGATATCTTGTCTTTCTTTTGATAGCTAATTAAGCTTAAAGGGAATGTTAAGATTTCATCCGTGCAAAGTATAGTTATGATGCAACAAGCTGCGAAGAGAAGTCTTTGAGTTACATAAAAAAGGAGAATCGACGATGCAAAATATAATAATAGATAAACCGTATAAATTTATAAAACCTGGACGCAGCAAGTTCTGGTTAAAGCTTTTCGAACTCTATATTCCCCATTATCTAAAAAAGAGTCATGGTATTGCCTCTTGGAAAATTACAGGAAAAGAGCATCTGCTGAGATCAATTGAGAGAGATTGTAGTATAATGCTCACGCCGAATCACTGTCGGCCGTCAGATCCTATGCTTATGGGGATGTTATGCAAAGAGATGAGACAATCATCATATATAATGGCCAGTTGGCATCTATTTATGCAGGGGGATTTTTACGCAAAAATCCTACCGAAGGTTGGGGTCTTTAGTGTTTATCGTGAAGGAGTTGACAGAGATTCCATTAAATTTGCAATCAATTCACTTGCTGAAGCAGAAAGAGTGTTGATTCTGTTTCCCGAGGGAATTGTATCAAGAACAAACAACAAATTAAATCATCTTATGGAGGGAACATCTTTTATTGCCAGAGGTGCAGCAAAAAAACGTGAGTCCGCTGGTCAAGCAGGTAAAAGCGTTGTTCACCCGATAGCTATAAGATATTTTTTTGACGGTGACATTGAAGAGGCTCTCTCTCCTGTCTTAACTCAAATGGAGAAGCGTCTGACATGGGAAGCGTCCCCCGGCACACCTCCCAAAGAACGTATTGAAAAAATTGCTCACGCTCTTCTCGGTCTGAAAGAGATAAATTTTTTCGGAACTCCTCAGCCAGGTTCTGTAGCAGAACGCATAGCGAATCTGATTGAGAACATATTGCATCTACTCGAGGATGAATGGTTGAGTAACGGACATCTGGATAGATCAGAAAATGTTATTGCCAGAGTGAAGAAACTTCGAATGGCAATACTTCCAGATATGGCAAAGGGGGATATTTCAGATCAAGAGAAAAAGCGACGTTGGAAGCAGCTTTCTGACATCTACCTTGCACAGCAACTTTCACTCTATCCTCCTGGTTATCTTGGCGACTCCCCCTCCCCTGAAGAGCTTCTTGAAACTGTTGAACGCCTAGAGGAGGATCTAACAGACAAAGTAACAGTGCACGCACCGCTACGTGCAACAATCGAGATTGGAGAGGCAATCGAAGTAAATCCACAACGAGACAAATCGCTAAAAACCGATCCACTGATGGATGAGATAGAAAATAGTATAAGCGCAATGCTATTTGGTAGTGTGAAAAATAAAAGGGTCTTTACCTAAATTAGTGGGTAACACTAAAAAAAGAGATCAAGAATAGAATACGGATAATTGCGAAATACGCAGATTTGAATGTTAGGTGTTGGATTTTTGATGGAGGCAAAGGTTAAGAGAAGAGTTTTGATTAAGACAAAGATCAGGAAGAGGTTCTGAAGTTCTAGAGTGCGGGAGTTCCAAAGTTGAAGAAGTGGAAGAGAGAAAAATTTAGATTAAGAAAAAACGGTCAAGTACGTTAGATATGATAGTAATCATGCCTGAAAGGCTTCTGAAGTACGTTAGACATTCTTGTCTGACATTGGGGCAAAAGATGAGGAAGAAGAAAAGTCCTTTGACAAGTCTTACAGGCTCTCGAAGGGCATGTTTTCATGCTTGTTTTTTTACGCTATGTCAGGCAGGAATGTCTAACGTACTTGAAGAGAATACAAAGATTAAGAGTGAATCGGAGAACGAATAACATCCATCAACTAATCTGCGTATTGATAATAATCCGTCACTACGTTCGGGGACGCAAATCTTCTCTTCATAATGATACCACAGGCTTGAATGTAGACAAATATTGTATAAAAAACGTCAATCTCTGTTTTTTTATTATTAGTTTTCATTTTATGTTGTATATTTAATTCAAAGAAACAGGTACTTTTGAT
>JAUUYH010000057.1 GCA_030590505.1 Kiritimatiellota bacterium | reverse complement strand
TGGTGTGTTGTTCCCAGTTTTTTTAGCTCTTCGCCTACAGTTACAGCAGTTTTTCCACCTATGTTTACATCAATCTCATCAAAAATAAGTACAGGCACAGCATCCGACTCTGCGAGTACGGTTTTCATTGCTAGCATAACTCTTGAAATTTCTCCGCTACTGGCAACTTTTTTAAGGGGACTCGGCTCTTCACCGGGGTTTGCGGTAAAGAGAAAGTCGATGGAATCGGCACCGCGAGCTGACGGCTCTGTAGGCTGAAATGAAATTTTGAATTCAGCTTTTAGAAAACCTAGTTTTTTTAGTTCAGTTGTGACTTTTTTTGCGAGATTCGCAGATGCTTTTTTGCGCTTGTCTGTCAGTACGGTACATGATTGTTTAAGATGTTTTATTACTAATTTAAGTCTCTCCTGGAGCTCCTCGCGTAGGTACTGATAGTTCTCCATGTTTGCGAGTTTCGCAACAGCATTTTTTTGCGTATTTAGCACATCTTCGAGTGAGGGACCGTACTTTCGTTTAAGTGTCTGAAGCAGAAGTAATCGCTCTTCCATCTGTAAAAAGCTTTTTTCATCTATTTCAATTTTTCCAGAAAAATGTTCGATATCAAATGCGAACTCTCGTACGTCCTCAATCAAAGATTCACATTGTGGTATAAATTTTTCTGACTCTGGGATCTTAAGTTTTTCAATAGAGGTCAACTCTTTCCGTAGGGACGATAGCTGATTAATTATGCTCTCCTCTGACTCGTTAAGTAGGGCAGAGGCGTTTATGGAAAACTCAATGATCTCCTTTGAATTTGCCGCAAGTTTGTGTTTGTCATTGAGTTTTGAGTCGTTTTGGATATCTATGTTTGCTGATTCGATAGAGCTAACTATAGTACGTAGATGTTCAGCCTCGATCGGGGAGGGGAGACTATTTTCAAGATCATTCAATTCCTGTTTTACTGCTTGCATTGTAGCGTAAAAGGCTGCGGTTTTTTCTTTTGCAGTTGTTAGTTTACCAAAATCATCAAGAATGTTAAGTTGAACAGAGCCTTTAAGCAGGGATTGGTGTTCGTGCGGGCCATGTACATCGATAAGTATATCTCCAAGTTTTTTTAAGGTCTGAAGTGTAACAGGGGTATCATTTATAAAATTTCTTGATCCAGATGCAGTTAGTGTGCGTTTTATAAGAAGTAGATTATCCTGAGATGGAGCAAGTTCGGCATTTGCGAAAATCGCATCAACTTGCTTCGCAACTTCGCCTTTTAGTACTAGACCAGCACAAATTTCGCACTTATCTGCACCTTTCCTTATCATGTTTTTACCGGCACGCTCTCCTAGAAGAAGAGATATTGCACCCATAATTACAGACTTACCTGCTCCTGTTTCACCTGTTATTACATTGAAGCCCGAGTCAAACTCAACCTCAGCATACTCAACAAGTGCAAGATTTTTTATATTCAGCCACTCTATCATAAAGTTATCTCGTATCCATAAAGTTATATCATAATCTTTTAACGGTTTTAAGTAAATTAGAATATAGCATGAATGAGGCAGTAAGGCAAAGTCGTGTATGAAAAAAGTTATATCTTCTTTTTATTCCACCAAGTTGGGTTTTTATTTTTTCTACTACAATTAGCCAAATCTTAAGTCGGGTTGATAGGGGACAGGTTGATAGTCGCCTCCTACTCATTGTCTTACTCATTGTCTTACTCATTGTCTTACTCTTCCCTCTGCCTTTGAGGTTGTTAGGGGACAGGTTGATAGTCGATGGTTTATGGTTCCTTGCTTAATGCGTTGGGACAACGCATGCTACTTTTAGGATATTGACATTTCGTAGCCTTGCGTTGTCCCTCCGTTCCTTCTGCGGAGCAGATGTTTAACATAGCCTAGTCTTGATGCAAAGCATCTAGGCTAGGTAAATAGCAAAAGAATAGCCTGCAAGACTTTATTTGTTGCCTTTTTTTGCTTGTTGTTTTGCTTGCTTAATGCGTTGGGGACAACGCATGCTACTTGAAGAAAATCGACATTGGCTCTAATGACACAAGGTCACTGGTGGCCTAAGAGTGTGTGTCTAGGTTAAGGGATTGGTTGATAATTAATGGTTTCTGGCTTTTAATTCTTTATCCATTTCTTTATTGTGTTCCAGTAGTTTAAACCTGCGATCATCGCAAGGTTATTGTGTCCTGCTGAGTTTACCCATAGTTTTGATTTCGGTTCGTGGGCTGTTGCGTAGAGAGCTTCTCCGTGGGGGAATGATATTACGCGATCATCTGTTCCGTGCATAATCAGAAGAGGGCAGTTAATTTTATCAATCATTGAGATATTATTAAATTTATCAAACGGGAGAATGGGCACTCTTGATATAACCGTAAATGCACTTTTAAAGGGGCTTTCAAGAAAAAGTCCCGCTACTGGATATTTGTGTGCAAGATGTGTCGCTGGTCCACTTCCTACGGATCTGCCCCAGATAATTATTTTTGAGTCATCGATACCTTTTGCTTTCAGGTATGCGTAAGTTGCATCTGCAGCTGCAAAAATCGAACTTTCTGTTGGTTTGCCTTCACTTGTTCCATATCCCGGGTAGTCGTAGCTGATAATTGAGCAATTTAGAATTTTTGATGCTCCTCTAAGGTTCATATCAATCATTCCGATATCAAGTGCATTACCATGGTTGTAGATAATATAGCAATCAGGGTTTTCTATAGGATAAAATCTTGCAGAGATTGTTGTCCCGTCTGGCAGTGCGATCTTCGCAATATCAGAAGTATCTGAATATGATGCTTTTGGAACTGGAAACATCATCTTATCCGACATAAACACACCGATAAAGATCAGTCCAAGATAGATTAGAATAATTCCAATTACGCCCGAGCGTATCAGGCGCTTCCAAGTGAACTTTCCAGTTAATATCATTTTTATTTTATTACTATCCATTCAAATTCCTTTTTTGACAATACGAAATTAAAAACAAAGAAAAACCCAATACTTAACATTAATAATTAAAATAAATGATAAACCCTAAATTGCAAATGATATTATTCAAAGTGTGTAGGGAAATAGTGAAGTTCTGGAGTGCTAGAGTTCTAGAGTTCTAGAGTTGGAAGAAGTTCAAGAGAAGAAAATTTAGATTAAGACAAAGATTGGAAGATGTACAGGCAAGGATGCCCGTACTACAGAAGAAAATGTACAGGCAGGGATGCCTTTCAGAGAGGGGGGGAGGTAACTATCGTCCTTCCCCCATTAACCATCAAGCACCAACCTGCCCATTTTTTTTACAATGACGTTATCTCTTGCCTTTTTTCTTGAATTTACCAGAAGCTGGATTGTAACCCGTTGCTTTTTTAACCTGACCTGGAGGAGCATGAAATTTTCCTGAAGCTGGGTTGTAACCCGTTACCTTTTTAACTTGACCTGGTGGAGCATGAAATTTCGGGCGATGCAATGCGCAACTTGAAAGTGAACTAACAACAACACACAAAGTCAAAATACTTAATGTTTTTTTCATTTTGTTTCTCCATTTTTAGCAATTTATGACACTTAATTATATTTACTCCTGAGTAGATGAGAGTTTGAGTTCCTGCCATCTCCTGCTCTTAAAATACTATTTATTGTTGAAGCATCAAGTAAGAAATGGGATAAAGTGCGAAATTCGCAAGAAAAATCAGCTTTTATGGGAGATTTGGGCTAGCAGTGTGAAAGAGCTCCGGTTGGGCATTGTTTGATACACTCTTCTTTTGCTTTTCCCATACCTTTGGTTATCGGGATGTCGAAGGGGAGGGCGACTTCAGTATTATAGCTACGTCCAGTAAAGATCATTCCCTGTTTTTCTGCGAAGTTCGCACATATTCTGACGCAGATACCGCATTTGATGCATTTGCCTGATTCGTAAATTATGTGTTTGTCAATATTTCTTGTAAATTTTCGGGTACGTTTTATGTTTCGGCTGTACTGTTTTTGATGTGCATCGTATTCAGTTGCAAGATCCCGCAGTTTACAGGTGCTGGATTTTGTACAGTCACAGTGTAGGCACCTTGCTGCCTCTTTTTTTGCTTGGGATTTTTCTGATATTTCATGATTGTTTTTTGTGTCAAATCGTTGATAAGGGGATGCTGATTTTAGGAACTCCTCAATATCTCCTTCTTTGAGTGGACCGAAACGGGAGTCAATTGGATTTTTGAGTGCTATTTCTGTCTGCTTTGTCTTGTTGGATTTACCACACAATTTTGATGATTCTTTAGATTGGATATTAGATTGAAATAAGAGCTCGATATCTTCGGCAATTGATTTGCCATCAGCCACACTGCGTACAGCCTGCTTGATTGGTATCAGGATTGCACCACCAATAAATAGCCACTTCGGTACCTCAAAATTATCAGGAATTGTGCCATTTTCTGAGCCCGTTGCTAGGACAATTGCATCAAAATTCGTTTTTAATTTTTTCAAATCTGAGAGGCTTAGCTTCTCAATCTTACTGTTTGTGCGAAATTCGCAACCAGCATCTTTTATTAGAGCGATCTCTTCATCTAAAATGTCTGAAGGTAGTATCTGTTCTGGAATTTTTCTTAAACCTCCACCAATGCCCTCTTCCTGCTCGAAAACGATACAGTTATGCCCATTTTTTAGTAGGAACCAGGCTGTAGATAGTCCTGTGGGGCCGGAGCCTATTATTGCAATTTTCCTGCCGGAATCTGCGAGTTTCGCAAAGGTGTTGCGTTTTGCATTAAATGCGGCATATTTTTCAAGATAGCGTATTGCAAGAGGGGCGTCGTGTTGTTTTCTTCGACACCCTTTTTCGCATGGAGCGGGGCATATAAGAGATATTGTTTTAGGGATGGGGATGGCTTCCATAACAGTTTGAAGGGCTGAATCTATTTGATTATTCTGAATCTCGCGGATCATTTTTGGAATATCCAGAAATGCCGGACAGATCATTCTGCATTGAGCTTCGCAATCACCGAGGTGTTCACTTAAAATAAGTGCCAGTGCGGCTTTGCGAATCTCGCAAACCTCTGCGGAGTCAGTTGAGATATCCATTCCCTCTTCAACACGTGTCGAACAGGCGGGAATAAGCCTGTCGGAGCTGTTCTCTTTTACCATACAGACCATACAGGATGTAAATGGTTCAGTGTCATCCATATTGCAGAGTGTGGGAATCTCTATTTTTAGCAGAGATGCTGCATTTAGGATAAGTGAATTTTTCTCAACTGAGATTTTTTGTCCGTTAATTGTGATATTTACTTTCATTCTTAATATAGGCTTTCTGTGTAGGTTTTAGAGTTCCTGTTTTATTCCCATAATAATTATTTTGTGCTTGTTGGCAAGGGCTAAGGTTTTTTCACGTTCAATAATAAAAGTTTTTCCTGCCTCAACTGCGAGAAGCGCAGATTTTGCTTCAATCATACTCTCAATAGTTCGTGGTCCAAAGCAGGGAACATCAAAACGAAAATCTTGCTCGGGCTTTGCCATTTTTACAATGACGCAATGCTTTGTGTATTCTCCAGCACGTTTGATACATTTATCTGTGCCCTCCATCGCTTCAACTGCGATTACTGCATGCTTGCGAACAACTGCACTCTGTCCGATATCCAAACCGCCGCTTGCCAGTGCTATGGTTTTTCCGAACTCGACGTCAGCTAATTGTGCCTTATTTGGTTGTTTTTTAGTCAGAACTCCATCTTCAATGAGAATATGAGAAAGGAATTCTGTTGTTTTGAGTACTGTTAAGCCATCCTTTTCTAATTCATTAATAATGGCCCCTATAACGCTGTCGGCACGTCGATCCTTTGTTTTTGCCGCAAGTGTAATCATTCTTAGATCCATCTTTAGATTGGAAATCGTAAGTTTCGGTTCAACCCAGCCAAGGAAAACGACATTCTTTATACCGTTGGATGTGAAAAATTTTATACCTTTATTTAGCTGCCCGAATCCGATCTCCTGATAAAAAGTTGCTTTATCCTTGACCTCTTGTGGTGTTTGGCCTTTGAATCCGAGTACCGCGATCTCTTCTATCCCGTGTTCGTGAGCATGATTCACAAATTCAATCGGTAGCGTTCCAGCACCAGCAAGTAAACCTATTCTTTTTATATCATTCATATTCTCTATTGTAATCCTTTTTATTTACACTGCCTAAGTCTCTTACAATACGACCTCGCTGGATAATGTCAACTGTTTATTTAATACAAATATTTTCTCATTTTTTCAATGTAAGTTTGAATTTTCTCTGGTTTCTGTTATCTTATGCAGCTTCAATTAATTCAGTGTAATTGTTGAATGCCCCATTTTTGATGAAATGTGGGTGAATGTATGAGATGTACTTAACTTAACTCGGCAACGTTGTCGAAAATATAATCCTACGGGATTAAACACACGAATAGGAACAGTAAAATGGCTATTAGCGTACTAGTAGGGACTCAGTGGGGAGATGAAGGAAAGGGTAAAATTATTGATGTATTAACTAAAGATATAGATTTAGTTGTACGTTTTCAAGGCGGAAATAATGCAGGGCACACAGTTGAGATAGGAACTGAAAAGTTTGTTTTGCATCTTATTCCATCAGGAATCTTTCGCAAAAATGCTCTCTGTATTATCGGAAATGGTGTTGTTGTTGATCCGCTTGCACTTGAAGAGGAGATTAAAGATCTGCTCGAACGCAATGTGGCTGTTACACCTGCGAACCTTGAGCTTTCAACAAGAAGTCACCTTATAATGCCATACCATAGACTTATGGATGCAATGCATGAAAATGCACGTTCAGAAGGTCAGAAAATAGGCACAACAAAACGCGGGATCGGCCCAGCTTATGCTGATAAGGCATCACGTACCGGAATTCGTGCACTTGAGATGCTTGATCTTGAGCGTCTTGAGAGACGTTTCAGAGAGCAGTCTGAATATTATAATGGAATTTTTGTTGGAGCTGGACTTGAACCGATGAATATTGACGAAGAGTGGACAAAGCAGAAACAAGCTGCACAATTTTTAGGCCCCTTTATCAAGGATGCAGTACTTACAGTAAACAGGGCTGCAGAAGCTGGCAAAAATATTCTATTTGAAGGTGCTCAGGGAATGTGGCTTGATGTTGATTACGGGACTTATCCGTTTGTTACAAGTAGCAACACAACAACTGGTGGCGCTTGTACTGGATCGGGCCTCTCTCCAAAATATATTAATGAAATTGTAGGAGTAATGAAGGCATATACCACCAGAGTCGGTGAAGGGCCATTCCCTACTGAATTAAAAGATGAAGAGGGCGATGAATTGCGTCGTGCTGGTAATGAATTCGGTGCAACAACAGGCCGTCCACGTCGTTGCGGTTGGTTTGATGCTGTATCATCACGTTACTCATGTATGGTAAACGGTGTTGATGATCTCTGTATGACTAAACTTGATGTTCTTGATGATTTCGCAGAACTTAAGATCTGCACAGCTTATGAAGTAAATGAAAAAATTGTAACCGATATGCCATCAGATAACGATGAGATAACTATTGCAAAACCAATATATGAGACAATGCCAGGATGGCAGGCTCCTACAACCGAGGCACGTTCATTTGATGAACTTCCTGAAAACGCTAAGAATTACCTCAAGCGTATTGCGGAACTCGTAAAAGCTAATATTGGAATTGTAAGCGTAGGACCAAACAGAGAACAAACTTTTTGTGTTAAATCGTAAAGGTACTTTGAGGATGAAACGGAGAATTATTTTTTGTATGCTCTTTTTAGGGTTTCTTTCATTTGCGCTCTTCGCAGAAGATGCGAAGGACGCAGATAAGGATAACTTACAAATCTATAATCTCCTGGTTCTTGGAAAATTCAATCAAGTGAGGAAAGAATCTGATGACCCAAAGCTTAAAGAGGCAATAGATGCACTCTTTTCATTGAATGCGAAAGTCGCACAAACTTACGAAAAGTACATTGGTGAAAATATAACTCTTGATGTGGGTGGCCTTCCACTTAGCGGAACTTTGGTTAAAATTAAGGATAGCAAACTCTTTATGAAACTGAAGCGTGAAAAAGGCAGTGTCGTGCTTCCGATAAAAGTAAATACAATTCCCCTTGATAAGAGGCTGCAGAAAGTGACGCTGCCAGAACTTTCAACAAATCTATGCCTAGGAGCAAAATTTTTCCGTCAGAAAAATTATCAAGCAGCAGATATTTTTTTCAGCAAGACAGGATCTTATGCAGATGGATTAAAGGCAGCGATGCTAAAGAAAAGTAAGTATTTTTTTCCACTTTATAAAGCCTGTAGGGAAGGGGATATTGCAGCTATTGACGCATTGATCAAGCAGGGTGGTGATATAAATAACAGCTGTTCGGCAATGGTTTTGAACTCCAAAACTAAAAAACATAAATTAAAGAGTTCAACTTTGTTGATGGAGACCATAAAATGCAGGCAGCCTAAAATTGCTGAATACCTTGTAGAGCAAGGTGCGGATGTGAATAAGGAAAATTCCGATGGCGTAACTCCGCTTATGTTATCTATAATGCTTTCGGATGATACTGAACTTCTTAAGTTTCTTATAAAACACAAAGCAAAAATTGAACACATTGATCTGGTTGGCAATACTCCACTTTCTGGAGCTGTGGCACTAGGTAGAAAGGCTGCCGTAAAAGTACTCCTGAATAACGGTGCCGATCCTAATGTTGCTACACAAAAAGGATATACTCCGCTTATTATTGCAATGATGTCAAGCAGAGTTGATATTATGCAGATACTGCTGGATGCAGGTGCAAATCCGGATGATGCGAATCCCAAAGGATATACTCCGTTAATGATTTCAGTTTCCTCCAACAGAGCTGACATTTTACAAATGCTCTTGGATGCGGGTGCTGATATTAATAAAAAACATCCAGAAGGCTTAACTATTTTTCAGCTGGATCAGAGAGGTATAGATCCGCGCATACTGAAAATGTTAAACGATTTGGCACCAGATGAGGTTGAGGAAATGAAGTAAAATACGACATTCCCTAGAGAGGATGTTCTTCGTTAATATTACGAATCAATAATAAATGCACTACAAAGGATGCTATATGCAGTTAGATGAACTTAGAAAAATAATTGACCAGATTGATGAGAAGATAGTTCAACTGATCAGTGAACGTTGCAAAATTGCTAGCAAAGTTGGTGTGTGGAAAATTCAAAACGATCACCCCATTTTTGTGCCAGAACGAGAAAAAATGCTCTATGAGAAACTGATAAAGCAAAATCCTGGACCGCTTTTAGATGATTCTATGATTAATATTTACCGTGAAATTATCTCAGGAGCAATTGCCGTGGAACAACCTCTCAATATTGGATATTCCTTGGTTGATACGCAAGAACTGCTCAGGCACCCCGCTAGACTTACATTCGGAGATTCTGCTAACTATATCTGTTACGACTCTGTTCACCACCTTTTTGCTGCTGTTGAAAATGGTGAATGCAACTACTCTGTTGTACCATTTTATGATGGAAAAGAGAACTTTGACTGTGATTCTGTTGATGCACTATTTGATACAGGCTTAAATGTGGTCTCTGAGCGAATATGTCGCACAACTGGTGCGACTGCTCTGATTATAGGAGCTCAATCTCCAGTTAATACCGGGGATGACAGAACTGCACTCAGGCTGGAAATAGCAGATGAGAAGAGTGGTGTTGAACAAATTATAAGCATATTCAAAGATTTATCCATAAATATTATATGTTTAGAGTTGCGAATTTCGCAGGAAGAGTCAGACAGTAATATGGTATTTCTTGAAATTGAAGGTTATGCTACAGAAGAGATAGTAAAAACTGCGATTTGCGCAGTTGAAAAGATAGCAAAAACTACTCAAATATTGGGTAGTTTTCCAGTTTTGTGATTCTTGAAATTCATCCAATGTATTAGAAATTTTAAGGAGATATAATTATGACGGATAATGATGCAATAGATGATGATGCAGCATGTGATGTAATCAAAAAACGAATTGAGTCGATGACAAAACGCAAGAAAATCTATTTTTTTATGGCCTGGCCGCTTATTATTATTGGTTTTTGTATTGTTTTTTTAATTCCTTCTTATAAATCTTTTGGTATTGGTTTTATTGTTGCTGGTGCTGCAGTGAGAATTCTCTACTATCTTGCAATATCCGAACTTAAATCACTCAAAAAATATGTACAAATGATCGATAATCGTACTATTGTTTTATTTTTATCTATAGGCTGTTTGTTTTTTAATTCGTCTCTTTTTGGGCAGTTAAAAAGAGGCAATAATGCTTTAGAATTTTCCGGTGTAGAGTGGCTAGATGGTAACTCATTCAAACTTCGAAAAAAGAGTAACCCCGAAACTGCACCGCTAACTGTCGTTGAATTTTGGGCAACATGGGACAAGGCCAGTCAGTTGTCTATTCCTCTTCTTTCCAAAATGCAGAAACATTATGCCGATAAGGTTGTGTTGCTAGCGATTACTCAGGAAAATCGTAAAAAAGTTCAGCAATTTCTGGATAAAAGCACAACAAATATCAACTTCAGAATCGGGCTCGATCCTAAAGGTATAATAACAAAAAAGTATCTTGGTGACGGTGCGGGTTTTCCAGTAGTCTTTATTATTGATAAGAATTTTGACATCCTGTGGCGCGGGGGGGCACTGGATCTTGAGATGGTGCTTGAAAAGATATTTAACAATACCTTTGATCCATATCTCCTTGCGAAAATAAGTGCCCTACATAAAAAATTACAGGAGGAGATGCAACTTGAGAGAATTACGGCGGCAATTGAAACTATTAATGAGATTATGACACTGGATCCGGGCGACAAACTTTCGATGCGTGTACGTCTTTTTCTCTTTGAACGAAAAGGTCAAATCGCTGATGCTGTTCCTTTTATAGACTCACTTATCAAAAAATCACCTAAGACATCATCTCTCTACTTTGTGAAATTAGATATTATGAATCGTCTAGGTAAATCCCCAGATGAGATAAAAGCCTTCTCTAAAATCATCTTTGAACAATTCAATGACTCTTATGATGTTCTTGAACATTTGGCATGGATTGCGGCATTTAGAATCCCATTGGGAACCGCTCCGCTCGGTGTTGCATTGGATTCGATAGAGATTGCTGTTGCGAAATTTATTGAATCAAGAACCATTGATTCTGCGAAACTCGCAGATTACCTTGAAACCCAGGCTAGAATTTATTATCTTATTGGGAAAATAGCAAAAGCTGTTAAAATTCAGGAACGAGTTGTGCAGCTTCGTAAAGGGGCACTCGAGGAGAATAAATCAGAACTTTTTTATAACTATTATAAAAAAGCTCTGGAGCTTAGTAACAGATGATAAACTTGAAATACAGGCGTTATTTAACTCTATATGGGATTATTCTTCTAGGTCTCTTTATGCGTCTCTGTGATTCACCGCCTTCATCCCTTTGGACTGATGAGTTTGCAACATACTGGATATCCTCCGCACCAACACTCTCTGAATGCGTAGTTCGCGCAACTCCAACTCAAGGGCAGTCCCCGTTTTACTATATCCTAGAGTGGGGCGTCTTGAAGAATTTTACGCATAATGAGTTCTCCCTGCGTCTGATCTCCCTTTCGGCGTCAATTATTTCCATATTATTGATGTTCATCTTGGCTCTGCTGATTTTTTCAAAAAACGGAATTTTTTATGATTACGACGATGAGGAGCATAAACCTTTGTCACTAATTGAAACCGATGCATTCTATCCTGCGATATTCGCAGCTGTTGTGTTTGCAATAAGTGAATCCTCAATCTATTATGCCCTAGAAGCTAGACCCTATGCTTTAGCAGTTATGTTCTGCTTACTTTCTCAAATATTTTTCTTTAGAATTCTTCAAAAAATGTCCATTGTGAATATTGTTTTTTACATTATTGCTTCATCGCTTATATGCTATACTCACTATATATTCGGCACTCTGCTTCTTTCGCAGAATCTTTGGATGCTCTACCTTTTTCTAAAACCATCAAAACAGATTACAACAGATATACAGGGAAAGGGCAGGGGAGGAGGATTAAAAGAGTTGTTTAAACTTAATGCAGGCGACATCTCATTGCCAAAGTGGTGCATACTTCAGATTTTCGTGATTATTACCCTTCTGCCTTTAGCTTTTCATCTTGCACCCATTTTAAGTGATGCCGATAAATGGAACTGGGTGCCCAATGGTGGCTTTTTTGATATGATGCAAATCTTTACTGGTATGATTGATCTTAAATTTACGCTGTATGTATTCTCACTCTTCCTCTTTCTTTTGACAATGAAAAATTTGACTTTTTTGTGGCAACCAGCAACAAAAAAAGATGCAGCAACCTGCTCAACCTGTAGTGATCTTTTCATTCCGCATAATAAAAAGATTCTGATCTTCCTTATTCTATGGCTGATGACCCCTCCGTTATTTGCGTATCTCGCAACACAATTGATGAACTCATCTCTCCTTGATTCGCGTTATATGATCTTGGTTTTTTTACCATATATTCTTCTTGGAGCATTGGCAATATCTATGCTGAAGACAAAAATCGCAAAGTATCTTTTTATCGCTCTTGTTATGTTTTTCTATTGTCTCCATACCTTAATTCCTAACTTTCTTGATAGTGCGCATTTCGCAAAAAGGATTCCGCATAACTGGCGTGACGCACTAAAGTATGTTAAAGCTAATATTCATCCAGATGATTCCATTATTCTGCGAAGCGGTTTTATCAAAGAAAACTGGATCCCTGAAACTGAAAATGAGATAATTAAAGAGTACGTACAGGCACCATTGAAATCTTTTTATTTTAAAGGCGCAACACCAAAGGCAGTCTATAACCTTACTTTCTCTACGTCCCCTAAATGGAAGGCATACTATCAGAAAATATCCTCAATGGCAGCTCAATCTCAAAGAGTATGGATTATTGGTATAAGTAAACCGAATGATTTTCCCATTAATAATGTTCCAGAACTTCTATCCGATACGCATATCGTTGCTTTTAAAAAAGAGTATTCTGGTGTATTTATCTATCTTATGGTTAAAAAAATGCTTCAGCACTAACCAATGTAGCATAACCGTCCCGGTTGTGAATTTATGTAGCATAATCGTCTCGGTTGTGAATTCGGACG
>JAUUYH010000232.1 GCA_030590505.1 Kiritimatiellota bacterium | reverse complement strand
ATTCGCGTGGATGACTCATTCTTCGAAATGGACGGATACAGATATGATCGGAAGCGCCACTTTCAACGGCATCTCTTATTTTCTCACTTTTACACAGATATTTCCAGGCACTTTCTGGAGAATATACTGCACCGCGTTTGCCATCAAAACGCTCCGTATCTGTAGGTGCTGCAGTATCAACAAAGACAAAACAGTTTCCAGGGAAAGAGTGCATTGGCAATTTAAGCCTTTTCTGGACTTCTTTTCCAAAAGCACCATTCATATCCTTCTCAAGCAGTGCAGTTATCTCATCTGGGCTGAGCTTAATAAAGCTTGTAGGGAAGGTATGATCAGCAAGTGATTGATACCAATCAGATATTTTATAAAATTTTTCCATTTTTCCTAATCTCTTTTTTTTGCGATTAAATCAGCTAAAGCAGAGTGTTCCTTGTACCAGTTGATAAATGCAGGAATTCCATCAGCAATTGATGTTATTGGATCAAAACCAAGTTTTCTATGCGCTTTTGACACATCTGCATAACTTTCTGGAACATCGCCTGGCTGCATAGGCAACATATCTTTTTGAGCCTCAGAGCCCATCTCTTTTTCAATCAGACCAATCATATCCATAAGTTTTTCACTCTTGTGATTGCCTAGATTGAAAATTTCGTATCTCTCTAGCCCTTCTTCAAAAAGTGCAGCACATATACCATTGATAATATCATCAATAAACGTAAAGTCGCGCTTCATATCTCCATGATTGAACACCTTGATAGGATTACCCGTTTTTATTGCCTCGGCAAAGAGCCACATTGCCATATCTGGTCTTCCCCACGGCCCATAAACTGTAAAAAAACGAAGGCCGATACTCTGAAATCCATAAAGATGAGAGTAACAGTGTGCCATCAGTTCATTGGCTTTTTTGGTTGCTGCATAGAGACTTACCGGTGTATCAACCGCATCATCCTCAGAGAATGGCATTTTGGTATTTCCACCATAAACGCTTGAACTAGATGCATAAACCAGACGCGGTACATTAAAATGTCGTACCATTTCAAGAATATTTAAGAATGCAGCAACATTGCTTTTTTCATAAATATGCGGATGAGTCAGGGAGTATCTGACTCCCGCTTGAGCAGCAAGATTACAGACATGCGTAATTTTATGCAGCCTAAAAATCTCATCAAGTGCCTCAAGTGAACCGATATCTATCCTTTTTTCGGTATATTCGGTAAATGCACGCAACTTCTCCGCACGAGCCTCTTTGAGTTCAACTGCATAATAATCATTAAAATTATCAACACCAATAACAGAATGCCCTTCACGAAGCAGCCTGCGACATAGGTGAAATCCAATAAAACCAGCACTGCCGGTAACAAGTATATATTTTTTATTCTGTGACATATTTTTTCTCTCTCTGTTTTTATGGAGATAATCTATATTCTTTTTAGTAAAGCACAACCCATATTAGCACGTTTTACTATTAAAATATTGCGATATTAGCAAGAAACTCAGCTGCTTCCTAAAACTCAATAGCCCGCTAAAATGACCGAACAGTTGGGTTAACTGTGTGGGTGAGTTATTTTTTCGTTATTTGTTGTGTGTTCAAATAGAAATGGATTATGGCCCGAATATTCCATTACTCCAGCATCATCTGTTGCAGAGAGGTTATTTTTAAATGCTTTTTTATATGCTTTTAAGAGTAACTCCTTTGGAAAAATCTGCGGTGTTTCAACGCTCCACAAGGTATTGCGGTTAACGGTTTTTATAATAAATCCATTTTTATCGGCTACTTTTACAGTATCCGTCATGCGTTTTGCTGTTACAGCTCCGTTATGCTTGCGGGCGGTATGCAAGCAATCGAGAAAAAGTTGTTTTGAAGTGAGCGGACGGGCAGCATCGTGTACCGCTGCGAAGTGCACAGATTCTGGGAGTGCATCAAGACCGTGAAAGACAGAGTGCATACGAGTTTTACCGCCTACAACAATTTTAGGATATCTATTCGGCAGGTGTTCTGCTATAAGATCTGCGAACTTCGCAGAATCTTCTTTTCTCGCAACGATTACAAAATTTTCATCTGGACATAGATCGATAAATGAGATTACCGAAAACATAAAAAGCGGGAGATCTGCGAAATTCGCAAGCCCCATTTTTTTCTGGATTTCAGGGAAAAATGTTAGGAGTTTAGAACCATTGCTGCTCCCGGCAGAAAAGCGTGTTCCGCTTCCGCCAGCGGCAAGGATAATACCTAAATCTTCAATAAGTTCATTTGCTTGCTTCATTGGAATACAGTGTTAATTTTGATTATTGTTTCGCCGTTTCCGCTGTGCACCACCGCGTTTGCCGTGCAATGGCCAAAATTCATTCAGAGAGTCATCGTGCCATTTTACATTATTTTGCAGTGTCATAAGCTCTTTTGCATGCTTGTATCTACGATTTACTAGCACCCTGTTGGCTCTATCTTTGTTTAACATAGAAGGCTGAAGAAGAAGCATACCTACAGAAGATGCAACTAATCTTTTTGGGAAGTTGTATGGGCTAAAAAGGTTCAAGACAATACGTCGAACATCTTTTTCAACACCATAGTAGAAGTGCCAGCCCCGCTCATCTGGTGACAAGTCTTTACTTATTGCTTTTTCAACAAACGGCAGAGCTGCAGTAGCAATGGCAAGAGAGATACTATCACGATACTGACCGCTAAGAAGGCGCCTATTTCGTTCCTCCATAAGTTCAAGCATATAATTGCACTCGTCACTGCCCCATGCCTCATTTAGAAACGGCAAGTAATATGCAAGAAATCCATATTTGCGAAATGCGCAAAGAATTGGAGGAGCATAGTAGTGTTTTAATATTTTTTCGAGTTCTAAGGTAAGTCGTGAAGTCGAACAGTGTGTCATTAGTGGCAAGGATTTATGAAGGGCAGCTTCAGACTCTTTTTCAAGTTTAAAACCATACTGCCCAACCAGTTTAAGTGCGCGCAACATTCTGACTGGATCCTCTTCAAAACGCTCGAGTGCATTGCCAACTGTTCGTACAACTCCTTTTTCAAGGTCATCAACACCCTGTTTTGTATAATCAATAATTTCATCTTTAATAGGATCGTAAAAAATTGCATTAACTGTAAAATCCCTGCGCCACGCATCCTCAAGTGATGTTCCGAACTCATTATCAAATGGTAAAATCTCACCCTCTTTATCAACCTTGGGAGCTTTTCTGAATGTTGCAATTTCAATGATCTCATGCCCATTGCTGAGATGAACAATCTTAAATCTTTTTCCAATAATTCTAGCATATCTTCGTCCGAATACAGCAACAATCTCTTGCGGCGTTGCAGATGTCGAAAGATCATAATCTTTTGGCTCACGCCCTAGCAGAATATCCCTAACAGCACCACCGACAAGGTATGTTT
>JAUUYH010000014.1 GCA_030590505.1 Kiritimatiellota bacterium | reverse complement strand
ATAGTGCTTTTGAACCTGCCAGCCCATAACCTTCCATGGCGGTCATGCGTTTTATTAAAATAACAGGTGTAAGACTGTTGCAGAGCTTTCATGAAATGGCTAATATCCCTCATGTCTTGAGCTGCTTTCCTGCATGCAGGGATGTCCTTTGGTTCAATTAATTTTGATGAATTGTCTTTATAAAATGAGTTGTGCCGTTCTGCAATTTGAATATAATCGGGTAAATCCGTAAGACCAGGAGCATAAGCTACAATATGGAAATGGTTTCCCATCCAGCATATTGAAGTGAACTCCAGTAAATAATATTTCGCTAATTTAAAAATCATCTTCATTCCCTTTTCACGCTCAACATCACCAAATGGATATTCATTTTTACCCCCAGCTGTGCGATTCATTAGATGGTAGTTGCATCCGCCATCTGTAATTTTTTCTCTTGGATTTCGCATGACCTTGCCTCCTTTAAATCCCACCAAGGTGGGGTTTATTAAAAATAAACTTCAATAATAGACTATTATATATCATGTTAATAAGTAAGTCAAGGTGTTTTTGTAGAATAATTTAGAAAAAAGTTGATAATCAACCTGTCCCCAGTCTCGGAGTTCATGGGTAATAATCAACCTGTCCCCCTTTTTTGTTTTACATTTTTTCAGCTTTGGCTATTTGCGTTAGGGACAACGCAAGCTACTTAATCGGCAATGAATTATCCTGTATAGGCTGGTGTTAATCTCATTTTTTCTTGTTTTTGTGCCATATCTGCCCGTTCTATATTCACGATTCTGAACCTGTTGTTTGTTTTTATCAGTTTTTGTTTGTGTGATGGTATAATTTTTATTTTATGGTATATTTTTATATAATTATTTCTAAATTAAGTAGGAGTTAAGCAAAATAGGGGGACAATGTAACTTTAGCGTCGTGCTTGAGTTTAAACAGTTGTTGTTTTGGCATCTGTTTATGGATTTTTGCGAATATCGCATAAGTCTATCTAATATAAAAAAGGAGAATGTTATGTTTGGGAAGAGTAATTTGATGGTATTTGTTTGTTTGCTGTTTGTCGGAAACATTGTTTCAGGAATGGATGACAATGCAGTTAATGTGTTGCTTGCAAAAATTAAGAAGGCTGATGATCCAGAAGGGGTGAAGGCGACAATAAAGACTCAGATTCAAAAGGTTGAGACAATCTTTTCTGGTCAGAAGATTAGTACAATCACTATAGATAAATTTCCTAACAAAACTAGGATAGATGTCAATATGCCAGGAGTAATGACTTCAACTACATGTTATAATGGCAAAACAGCCTGGGAAATTTCGCCAGCAACCGGTGTGCGTGAAATAAAAGGAAAAGAGCTTGATTCAATAAAACTTGATATGGTAAGGAGGATTCCTTCTGTTAATCAACGTGATGTATTTGAGAAAATTGTTGTTGCGGACAAGCTTGAAACAATTGGTGAATTTAAATGCTATAAGATGACTTGTACACCTAAGAAGGAGTTTAATTCAACCACACCAATTGTCCTCTATTATGACAAAGAGAAGCTATTGCTTCGCAAAATGAATATTGTAGTCGATAGTAAGATGGGGCCGATGAAGATGGAGTTAACCTTAGAAGATTACAAGAAAGTGAATAAGATGTGGGTCTCAATGCTGTCAACTATTGATCAGATGGGGATGAAGCTGAAAGTTAAGGTTCTTGAATATAAAATCAATGTGAAAGTCGATGATTCGATATTTGAAAAACCGAAATCAAAATAAAAGATATCTACCGCTTGCGGTATAACATTGGAGAGTCAGGTGTTTTTTAAGATAAAAGTATTTATTGTTCTTCTCTTCTTTAGTTGTGTTGTATTGTCTGCTGAGGCTCAAGAGGATTTTTCTGCTATTGCGGAAAAAACGCTTAATGAGACTTGGGCACGCATTATTAAGCACAATTTTGAAGATAAGAGTGCAAATGAGAAGTGGCAGAATATCTACAAAGAGGCACGTCCTGGAATTCTGAAGAGCAGAAATAGCAATGAGCTTGTTAGATCTATCAATATTATGATAGCGAAATTCGGGCAGAGTCATATTCAGCTTATGCCTCCAGTTAGTCGTAAAGTGAAAAAGGCGATATCCCTGCAACTCAAGACTCGAAGTGATAAAGCATCTTTAAGTGTAGATGTGCAAAAAAATGTAAGCGGTAAAGCAGAAAAAGCAAAGTCCGAACCGATGCGAGGCAAGGCTGCAGGGATAGGCTTGAGGACCTGTATGGCAGATGACAAGTTGTGTGTGCTTAATGTCGTACCTGATTCGCCAGCAGCGAGTGCAGGCGTTAAGATGGGAGATATAATTCATTCTATTCACGGGTTTAAGTTTGATCTGTCAAAGTATACCGACTTACCTTGGGATATGATGGCTGATGGTATGCTTACGGGGAATTATGGAACAAGGGTTAGCCTGGAGCTTGCAGATCCTAAAGGGGAGCTCCAAAAAAGGTCATTAGATCGAAAAGCTGTACAGGGTTCATGGATCAGATTCGGTGCAATGCCCAAAATATCTGGAATAGTAGAATATGAAATTCTAAAAGGCAATATCGGTTATATTTACATGACTCCCTGCTTCCCACAGCAGATCATTCAGATGCATAAAATTATTACAGATAAATTAAAGAATTGTAAAGGGCTAATTATTGATTTAAGAAACAATCCCGGCGGTATGATTACTATGGCACAAGGAATGGCGGGATGGCTGAGCGATAAAGAGCTTGATATGGGAAAAATGAAGACACGCAATTGCCCTTTACAGTTGAAGTCATATCCTCAGGAGAGTGCATACATAGGGCCGCTGGCCGTAATTGTTAATGGCGGGACATTCAGTACCGCAGAGGTGTTTGCGGCAGGAATGCAGGATAACAAACGGGCAAAAATATTTGGAGAGACAACTGGAGGCAAATGTCTGCCCTCTGTTTTTTTTGTGCTTTCTACAGGGTATCGTTTACAGACAGTTTTTGGTGATTTTATTCGTATAAACGGAGAACGCATAGAGGAGAAAGGTGTGAAACCTGATGTTCCTGTAATGTCAAAACATAAAGACCTTTTGTCTGGTATTGATACAGTTCGCGAAACAGCAAGAAAATGGTTGGATAAATAGTGATAACAGTAAGGAGGCGGAAGAGTGAATTGTGAGAAGTGAAATACGTAAAATTTAAATGTTTGCTAAATGCGCTAATTCGTTGATGAATTGATGCTTACTTCTCTTAATCTAAAATCTTTGTCTTACTCTTTGTCTTAATCAAATTTCCTCTTTCTTTTCCTTGTATTCTTCCTCTTCAAGTACGTTAGGCATGATAGTAATCCGTCACTTCGTTCGGGGACCTGCCTGACATAGCGAAAAAAAACAAGCATAAAAATATGCCCTTCCAGAGCCTGTAAGACTTGTCAAAGGACTTTTCTTATTCCTCATCTCTTGCCCCATGTCAGACAGGAATGTCTAACGTACTTCAGAAGCCTTTCAGGCATGATTATTATCATTTCTAACGTACTTGGGCTTCGCGCATTTTATTTACTTCTTATTTAGCTCTGGCCGCCTTCTCTTATTCTTCAATTCAACATCAAAAATCTGCGCATTTCGCAATTATCCGTCACTACGTTCGGGGACGCAATTATCCGTGTTCTATGCTTGATCTCTTTTTTTTAGTATTACCCACTAATTTAGGTGAAGTTTTCTTTTTATGTTTTTTTATGTTCGATCATTTTCTGAATTAGAACGTAGAATGCAGGGACTAGGATAGTTGCGAATATCGCAGAGAATAGCATTCCCCCGAATACAGCTGCACCTAGGGACTTTCTGCTTTCAGCCCCGGCTCCACTTGCTATGACCAGCGGGAATACTCCGAGTACAAATGAGATTGCAGTCATAAGAACTGCACGAAAACGAAGACTTGCCGCCGCCTCTGCTGCGGTTAAAATATCTGTTCCTTCTTTATCGTGACTATTTTTTGCAAATTCAACAATCAGGATTGCTGTTTTACTTGCCAGTCCGAATAGGAGTACAAACCCTACTTGAGTATAAATATTGTTTTCAAGTCCGAGTATCCATAGGGCACTCAATGCACCGAAGAATGCAATCGGAACCGATAGCATTACAGCAAATGGAATCATCCAGCTCTCGTATTGAGCGACTAGAAATAGGTAGATAAAAAGCATTGCAAGCATAAAAATAATCATAACTTGATTCCCTGCAAGTATCTCTTGATATGCCATACCTGTCCATTCATAGCCATATCCTTCAGGAAGTACCTCTTTTGCTAGGCGCTCCATCGCCTTGATGGCTTGTCCTGAACTGTACCCAGGAGCGGCTGAGCCGTTAATTGTAGCAGAGCGGTATAGATTATAGTGTTCAATAAGCTGTGGCCCGAGAATTGATTTGCAAGTAACAAGAGTAGAGATGGGGATCATGTTTTCGTCTTTGTCTCGTACATAGATTGAGCGAAGTTTTGAAATATTATCCCGATAATTTTCTTCGGCCTGAACCATAACTTTGAATGTTTTTCCATAGAGAGTGAAGTCATTGACATATATTGCCCCAAGATTTGTCTGTAGGGCATTAAATATTGTAGAAAGATCAATTCCTAATTTTTTCACTTTATTTCTATCGATGTCTATATAGATTTGTGGTGTATCTGCTTGAAATGTACTATATACCGCAGATAGTTCGGGTTGTTGGTTTGCTGCCATAACAAATTTCCCAAGTACGTCCGCCAATTCTCTTGGAGATTTTGAGTTATAATCTTGGAGTACGAATTCAAATCCACCGGTTGTCCCAAGCCCGGGTATTGCAGGGGTTGCAAATGCATTGACATTTGCTCCTCGTACAGTGTTGAATTGTTGTTGGAGTCGTGCAATGATCTTAGTCTGATGATCAATAGATTTACGCTCATCCCATGGCTTGAGTATTGCAATTACAAGAGCCGAATTTGTAGCTCCCGATGATGCAAGCATATTATATCCTGAAATGCTCAGAACATCTACTACAGATTTCTCCGTATTGCACAGTTCTCGTATTTTTTTTACGATATTTCTTGTACGTGGTGGTGCGGCACCTTCAGGGAGTTGAATATTTATCATAAAGTAACCCTGATCTTCAGTTGGGATAAATCCAGTAGGGAGTATTTTGTATAAGATACCTGAACATACAAGGAGTAATATAAATCCTATCACAACGATTGATATTTTTCGTATGAGGTATTGTACCCATTTCATATAACCAGCAGTCATTTTATCGAAAAAACGGTTAAATCCATTGAATATTGCCAACGGCTTTACTCCCGGTTTGAGAAGAGTGGCGCAGAGTGCGGGGCTAAGGCTGAGTGCATTTATCGATGATATTATAACGGAAACAGATATTGTTACTGCAAATTGTCGATAAAGAACACCAGTCATACCTGGGAGGAACATTACAGGCACAAATACAGCCATCAATACAAGTGTTGTTGCGATAACTGGTGCAGTTACTAGCTTCATTGTCGCTTCTGTTGCCTTTACAGGATCAAGGCCTTCGATATCCATTTTGTGTTTAGTACTCTCAATTACCGTAATGGCATCATCAACAACAATCCCGATAGCTAATATCAGTCCAAATAGTGTGATTAGGTTCATTGAATACCCGAGCGCTAGCAGTACGGCAAATGTTCCAATAAGGGAGACGGGAATGGCAAGTGTGGGGATTAGGGTAGCCCGCCAATCCTGGAGGAATATATATGTAACCAAAATAACTAAGAGGACAGCAATAAACAGCGTGGTTACTACTTCTTTAATTGATGCTTCAATAAATTTTGTTGTATCATAGACTATGCCGTACTCCATATTTTCAGGGAAGCGATCTGAAAGTTTTTTCATCTCCTCTTTTACCTGCTTTACTACCGCAAGTCCATTTGCAGAAGGGAGCTGGTAGATCGCAAGAAGAGTTGATGGTTGGCCATTAAGTTCTGATGTCATAGAGTAGTCGAAGGCACCAAGTTCAACGCGTGCTACATCTTTTATTCTTACATACGACCCGTCCGATTGTGCCTTTACTATAATATTTTCAAACTCCTTAACATCAGATAAACTTCCTTGAGTCTGAAGGGTATATGTAAATTGCTGATCGTTGCCTATTGGTGATGCTCCTATCTGTCCGACAGGTGCTTGAACATTCTGCTCATTTATTGCTGTTGTTATATCCTGTGTAGTTAATCCTAGGCTAGCTAGTCTATCCGGATTTAACCATATTCTTATAGAGTATGTTTTATCTCCAAAAGGAGACGCACTACCGACGCCTGGGATACGTGCAAGCGTATCCTGTATATCTATATTCATGTAATTAGTAAGATAAATCTCATCATACTCACCGGATTTTGAATGAAGATCCACGATGCATAGCATATTGGTTGACTTCTCCTCAACCTTTACACCCTGACTCTTTACCGCTTCTGGAAGTTGAGGCTCAGCGATTGTTTCTCTATTTTTGACATTAACAGTATTTAGGTCACCATTACTTCCTATATCTAGGGATACGTTAATTGAAACACTTCCGTTTGATGAACTTTTTGATGACATATACATCATCTTCTTTACACCGTTTATTTGCGTTTCAATAGGTGTCGTTACGGTTTTTTCTACGGTTTCGGAATTTGCACCTGTGTAGGTAGTGGATATAGAAACCTGTGAAGGTGTGATATTCGGATACTGTGCAACAGGTAATTCATTAATCGCAATCATTCCGGCAATGGTGATTACAATAGAAATGACAAATGCGAATTTTGGTCGATGAATAAAAAACTGACTTAGCATCGTGTATATTCCCTTTAAATTATATTAGTATGGTTGTTATTTGTTTTTTCGGTTACTTTGTCGTTTCATTCGTAGTCGTTTTCTCAGTTAATGGTTTGCCTTCACTCTCTTTTTTTGTTTCCTGATTGTTCGTTGCAACTTTATCAAAAATAGGAGTTACTTTCATTTCTCTTCTAACCTTTTGGATTCCCTGTGTCACAACTTTATCTCCGGGGTTGAGCCCTTTTGTAATAACAATCATATTTTGAAATTGATATCCTGTTTCAACCTTTTTTGTCTGAATAATATTATTGTTATCAACGATCATTACAAAATTGCCACCAAGAGCTGACTGTATAGCCTCTTGGGGTATTAGTAATCTTGCTTTCGGAGCTGAGCTTTGAATTTTAACTTTTACATATTGACCAGGATTCAGCATAAACTCTTTGTTCTCAAATGATGCTCTCATGAGAATTGTCCCTGTGGATGAGCTAACAGCATTATTCCAGAAATAGATTTTTCCTGTTTGCTTATACTCAGTTTTGTCCGATAAAATTAAGTTGATTCTAAGATTAGAAAGTAATTCTTTGAGTGGGATTTTGTTGTCGAGGGCACGTGCCTGAGCAATGAGGAAGTCTGCTTCATTAACATTGAATTCCACCTTCATAGGATCAAGGGAGACAATAGTTGCCAAAACTCCGCTATCTGGACCGATAACGTTACCGACACTGTATTTGGATAAACCTATTCTTCCGTCAAACGGAGCCTTGATATCAGTATAACTCAGGTCAATACATGCCTCTTTTAGTGCAGCCTTTGCCGCATCACGCTCGCCGATAGCTGAATCTTTATCCGCAGTATCTTTGTCAAGTTCCGCTTTACTTATGGTGTCTTTTTTTTGTAAAAATACACTGCGATTATATACGATAAGTGCATTTTTAAGAAGAGCCTCTTTTATGGCAAGTTGTGCCTCCTCTTTGGATACATTTGCCTGATACTCATCTTTCTCAATTTGAAATAGCAACTCTCCTTTTTTTACAAAAGCACCTTGCTTAAAATTACGTTTAACAAGAAATCCCTTTACCCTAGCAAGTATGTCAACTTTTGGATCTGATACGGTCTGTCCGACAAGTGTCCATGTTTGACGAATATCCTGATTTGTGGCTTCAACAACAGTCACCTTGGGAGGGATTGTTATTTTTTCCTTTTTGCAACTAGGTAGAGAGAGCATTAAGACTAATAAGCACAAAGAGGTTAAAAAGGGAAAACGCATAATATGTCTCCATATATAAATAAATTAATAACTAGATGATTGTAATTTTTCAACTTAACTAAACTAAACTAAACTAAACCAGAAAAGCCAATAAACGCCATTGCCAAAATACCAGCAGTGATCAATGCAATAGACATACCTTCAAAGATCTTAGGAACTTTTGCAAGATCAAGTCTTTCTCGTAAACTTGCAAAAAGTACTAGTGCTAAAGCAAAGCCTAGCCCTGAGCAGAGTCCATAGATTGTAGATCCAAACCATCCTGATTGTACTAAGCCAGTTGACTGAGCATTGATTTTTGCTACACCTAGTACAGCACAGTTGGTTGTGATTAATGGTAGATAAATTCCAAGAGATTGATAGAGGGGAGGGGCAATTTTCTGGAGAATAATTTCTACAAGCTGAACGAGAGCCGCGATCACTAGGATAAAAACCAAGGTGTCCAAGAATTTTAGACTTACGTCAACATCCATAAAATGAATCACTTTGCTTAGAATAAATATATTAATAAGAGAAGTGACAAGTGATGCAAGTGTCATTACAAAAATAACCGCCCCTGACATTCCCAATGCAGTATCAAGTTTTCGTGATACCCCTAGGAATGGACATATTCCCAAGAATTTGGACAATACAAAGTTATTGACAAGAATTGCCCCAATTGTGATGACTAAGTACTCTTTAAGCATATTAATTTTCTCTTTTGTTCATTAACTAGATGTTTTAATTATTGGCGCCGCTTTTTGCTGCAATCTTAACCGAAGGAAGGTCTGTAAGGGAGAGTGTAAACATAAATGTATTTTCCCACTCACCTTCACCCACGTCATCGTTGCGCTGTTTTACTCTCCATTCCACTCCAGCTTCCCAGCAATGAAATATGCGTTTCACACCAAATCTGGCTTCATTTATCATATTTTGTTCCAAATCGTAATACATAGAGACCTTTCCGCGCGTTCTTTCATCCCAAATAGGAAATTCTAGGCCGCCAAATATGCTTTGCTGCTGTCCGTATGATCTTGTGAAACTGCTTCCTGAAGTTATATCTGTTAGAGAACTTCCCATAGAATAGACACTTCGCTGAGTGTAGTCATTCTGATATAGGTATCCAGCAAATACTTTCCAGTTTTCGGTAATATCATAATCAAATCTTGTAGAAAATCTGCTGATAGAACCACCGCCGACATCAATAAGAAGATCTGTTGTAGCTTGGAATTCAGGGAAGGGGTTCCACTTAAAGATTGTGCCAAAATCACCCATATTGTCGAATCCATCCTCTGTCTGGAAATGAAAATCAACATAATTTTCAACAGATGCCCAGGTATAAATCTCCTGTTCTCCGTAAGCTCCACGTCTTGTTTCAAGTCTGTTCTTTATACCTACTCGGACAAAATTTTGTTCAATAATTCTATCAACGTCATCGAAATAGTAAATTTTATCTCTATTCAGTGTTACACCTGGTATATAGTTGTAATTAACGTAAGGAACCATAACGTGACGCAATCCGTCAACTCCCCAGAAGGCACTTTTCGCATTATCCCATGAACGATAAAATTTAGCGTTCATTTCCAGTCCAAACTCACTGGCAAATCTTATTTTACCTCCACCTTTTGAGTCATAGTTGGTAACGGTTCCATTTCTGTCTGTCGTAGGTGAATCTACAATGTAATTAGATTCTAGTTCATTTTGCGTTACTTTTCCTTTTGAAGTTTTTGAGTATGCAGTTAGTCTAACTCCTGCTCTTGGAATGAGATTGATAGAATCAAAAATTTTAAATGGGTAGTAGAACATGTGCAATGTATCAAATCTACCTGATTCATAGTCACTGATGTCTTGTCCACCACTGGCACGTGCATAGTCATAGTCTCTCCATTTCATTTTCATATATGCAGCGGATGTCTCGCCCTGGTAGTAGAGATTTTTAAATAACTCCTGTCTAGGAATATCGAGCCTAACTTCCGGCAGAGTCTCCGCTACAGAGTAGAAGTCATTCAGGCGTGGGCGAACATAAGTTCCTAAACTTAGCCTATCGAACTGGTATTCCAGAGAGACAAAAGATGTTGGTTGTGGATTGGTATCTTCACGGTCTTTGAAGAAGTCATGCAGTATTTCAGAATCACTTAATAATTCCATATGAGCTCTAACATCCAAGCGCGGCGTAATATGGGTCAGATGGCTGATGTACATATCGTACCGATTTGAATCGTAGTCAAACCTACCTATTCGTTCACCTCCATACTCTTTATCACGAACTCCATAAATAAAGGCATTGGTATAAGAATTCGTTGTGTTGACCTCAAAGTCAACCCCACCGCCTATACCGCGTTTTGAATAGTAATCGAGCATTAATTTTGTTGTTGTTGCAGCATCCCAGAAGTTAAATTTTAGAGTTTTACTGGTCTGTACAAAATATCCCCACTTTGAATCAGAACCTCCTTGAAGTTGAATTCCAAGTCCTAAGCTATCGTCAGGTGGTTTATATAGAAAAGGGAAATAGAATATGGGGAAGCCACCAACCTTCAACCAAGCATTCCATACAATCATGTGATATTCGCCAGGGTTTTGGTAATCCTCATCTTCGGTGTTTGATTTTTTTGGATATAATTCAACTGATGATGCACTGAGTGAGTAATGTTCATGATTATCTTTAACATATTCGCATGTTGTAACCTTGGCATCTTTTATCATTATATTTCCACCAGGTTTCCGTTCTGCATTACCTCCAGAAATATAGTAAACGCCATTTCTGCCAGAAAAAGCCCCAAGATCAAAAATTCCAGTAGTTAGATTCCCGACTGCACGCTTACCTGTCCAATTGTTAATCTCTTTTATGACGGTCAACTGCAGTTTTTGGCGTCCAGTTGGGGTCATAACATAACCGTTTACGGTTATTTTTGAATTAGGATCCTTAAGGAGTTTTAGGTATTCTTTGTAATCTACTTCCATATTTGTTTTTGAGCGTTGAATAAAAGAGACCCTACCAGTTGCATCAATTTCTTTGGTTGTAAGGTTAATTACTGCTTTATCAGCAGTAATCCATATATCTTTATATTGCACAGCAACATGACCAGTGGCGATAATATTATCTCCGACAAAATCAAGCTGATCTGCTGTTGCATCAATATCTTTATCTGCCAATAAGGAACCAAGCCCAGCAGCCAACATTTGAGTTGATGAAAACAGACATAGAAAAACTAATAAAATTTTTGATAAATAGTGAGTAAATTTTTTCAAGATATTCCCTTGTTCTTTATTACTAATCACAATACTAATACTCCAATTTCTGTTAATGCCGATTTGCAATCATTAAGCATCGTATTTCTCATTAAATTCCAACTTACGATATTTACGTTTACTATTTTTATAGATTGCACTTGTGTATAAAGCAGGTAATATAGCCTATTATCTAAAAAAAACACCCTTAATTAAATGAAAATAATGAATAATCTTAACGAACTGCAATCTCTTCAAATATATTTTGAAGTGATTTTGTGATTCCCCAGTCGGGAAAATCAATTTTCATTTTTGCCAAATTTGAAATATAGCAGATATGATCGCCAATACGGTTGTCGTCTACATACTCGTAGTCCATCTTTTTGCCAGTAACCTCTTCCGCAAGGGCAATTGCTTCAAGCATAGATATACTGTTGTCGCGACCACCTCCAAGGTTGTAAACTGCTCCCACTGAAGGGTGTTTGTAGAATGATTCAAATGCACGACATACATCGAACGAGTGGATATTGTCGCGAACTTGCTTTCCTTTATAGCCAAAAATCCTATAGTGTCGGCCTTCAGAGCAACATTTTATCAAATATGCTAAAAAACCATGAAGTTCTGCTGCCGAATGTGCAGGCCCTGTAAGGCAACCCCCTCTAAAGCAGGCTGTTTTCATATTGAAATAACGTCCATACTCCTGCACCATTACATCTGCGGCAACTTTACTCGCTCCGAATAGGCTATGTTTGCATCGATCTATTCTCATGGTTTCATCGATACCTTCCAAATACTCTTTGTCGGCATACTCCCATCTGGTTTCAAGTTCTTTTAACTTTAATTCATTGGGTGCATCACCATAGACTTTGTTTGTACTCATAAAGCAGAATGTAGCTTCTGGAACATAGCGCCGGGTCGCCTCAAGAAAATTTAATGTACCAACAGCATTTACGTCAAAATCTTTAAATGGGACAGATGCGGCAAGATCATGGCTTGGCTGGGCGGCACAGTGAATAATGAAGTCAGGTTTAATCTTTTCAACCGTCGATAGTACCTTCTCGCGATCTCTGATGTCGAGATCTATATGTTTAAAATTGGTTGCAGCATCTTTTATTCGATTTAGATTCCAGGTTGTGTCTCCATCATCACCAAAGAACTCTTTACGCATATTATTATCAATACCGTAAACATCCCAGCCTTTCCGGTCAAAATAGAGAACACTTTCGGACCCAATTAATCCACTACTGCCCGTTACAAGTAATTTCTTCATCTTTATTTTTCTTTTTAAATCTAATATCTCGTGTTATGCAATTTACAGGACATACATCGATGCAGTCTCCGCATACAATACATTCGGCATTTCCAATCTCTTTTACAACATCGAGCCCTACTGGACAAACCTTATCACATTTTCTGCAATTGATACATACATCTTTATCCACGGACATTGTTACAACAGAATATTTTGCAGTAAGCCCGTATATTGCTCCTAATGGACAAAGAATTCGACAGAAAGGCCTACTGGATATCATCATAAGAATTAGAAATACATATAATATAACATAGCGTAGGTTAAACCATCCAGAAGATGCGTATGTGCCTGTCGTTTCCGTTCCCAATTTATTTGGAATGGATGCTGTCAACGCTCCTTTTGGACAAATCTGGCAAAAGTATAGTTTATACGGCACCTCCTGCAATACATTTGACTGCGGAGATGTCACATGTAAATCTGCTGTTCCAAGTTTATTTGGTGCGACAATTTCTGGCAGAGTCACTGTTTCTCCTGCCTTAATGGTGATGTCTGGGTATTGTTTAGATTCGCTATATACTTCCTCTTTTGTCTCTTGATCAATATAGGAAAGTTTTACCTCTGGAGAGGTTACATCGTGTGTACTGATGTTTTCAACAGTAATTGTTACATTTATATTTCCGTTGTCAGTTTTATCTATTTCCGGTTTGTCAACTTTTATAAAACCTGACTGTTCAAAGCCAATGAGGTAAGGCAAAACAAAAACTAGTAGCAGTAGAGCAGCATATTTGAAATATCTGACAAATTTAGGTAGCTTTATTTTGGGGAACGGTAGTTTATAAAGAAGATCCTGTAGAAAGCCAAAAGGGCAGAAAAATCCGCAAACAAGTCTTCCTACAGCAATCCCGATCGTAAGTATTGAAGTTAGTGCAAGAACTGGTAATCGCCTCACGGCAGATCCGAAAGCGAACACACCAATTGGGCAAGCGGCAGTTGCCCATGGACAACCATGACAATTAAATCCCGGAGAGCAGATTCCTTTTAGAGAATATCCAAATACATTAAGGTTCAAAATAAAAACTGAAAGAGTTGCAGTATAGAATCGAATTTTTGTTAGGAATTTACGCATTATTTATTTATATTCTTGTAGTCCTGACCCGCAGAACTGGAGTTTTAGTTTGTTCAGGACGGGCAGTCTTTGAGCTGAAGGGCTTCAGGTGTCAGGCTATACGCATCGTATAGTCTGCCATCTTTTTTGTTCAGCATAAGACCATCATAAGTGGCTGCTTCTGTATAATCATAGCCATCGATTATTTTTTTTGAACCATCATTCAGGGAATAGACGTCGATCTTTTCCTTGAAAATTGCAATAATCATAAACGTTACGATTGCTATCAATAAAATTATAGATACATATTTTTTCATAATTAACTATTTTTACTATCTTTATCTTCTTTTGCGGACATTCCTGTATATAAAATTTACAAGTAATGAATGTATCTTGTGATTCTAGAAAATCAAACCTTAAAGCTTAAAAATTGAGTATAAATATTTATCGATTCGTATATATATATGTGTACTAGTAAAGGCTGGTGTTGTTACACCCATTCCGTTTAGATATGCTTTGGAAATTTCCTCATACTTGTCGCTATCCTTTATTATAAACATATTTCCTTTCATATCAAGAAGGTATATTAAATCACCCGCCAAGATGGGTGACGAATAGAAGCCGTTCTCATATTCATGAAACCATATTTCATCTCCTGTTCTTGAGTTAAGGCAGGTTAGAATGCCTGAACTGGTGGCTAAGTAAACTTTTCCATCTGTGGCAAGTGGGGTTGCTACGTCTGGAAGATCTAGCTCATCTTTTTGCCATAGTATTTTTCCACTAAGAGCATCAAGAGCGACTGCAGATGCAAATTCATTCGCAACGAAAATAACACCATTATGATAAGTAGGTGAGGGCCCAACTTCCCCAGCTAGGCACTCTGTGCTCCATATTGTTTTTCCTGTGTCTGGGGCGTGAGCTGATACAGTCGAACTGGTTGCTATAATTATTAAATTTACACTCTTGCTATTTTCGGGTAGAGGTACCTCAATGGCAATAGGTGATGCCCAGGATATTGTTGCTTTTCGGCTATTTTCCCATACAATGGAACCATCACGGGGATTTAGAGCTAGGAGTTTCGTTCTTGTGGAGTCGTCAAATTGAACAATAATTTTGCCACTGTAAAAAAGAAGAGAGGATGAGTAGGCATAATGATTATCGGGAATACCAAGATTTCGCTGCCAAAGTTGTTTGCCAGTCATTGATAATGCAATAATGTCTCCAGTTGCGAATATCGCAAAAACTCTGCTTCCGTCTGTTGTCATTGTTGGGGCTGCAAATCCAGTATCCTCTGTAACTTCTGGTGTTTTGCTGCCAGGAGGAGCCATAAAGGGAACCGCGACTTCCCAGAGTAGTTGTCCGTTTTTTTTATTCACACAGAAAACTTTCCTTGCTTTTTTATTGCCACCTGTCAGGAAAATCTTATTTTTCCATATAATCGGAGAGCTGTAGCCGTGAAGTGGAATTGCTGTTTTCCATTGAATACCTTTCCCTGTTTTTTCATCCCAATGTAGAGGTGGATTTCCTGCATAGAGAATGCTCGAACCATTATGGCCTCTGAATGCGGGCCAGTTTTTTCTGAATTCATCCTGACTTGGTAATTGTTCCGAAGGCGATGTTGCTATGTTGTCTGTCGGGTTGTCAATCGGTTTGCCAGGCTTAAGAGATGTTATAATAAAAATTATCGCAAATATCCATAATGCAGTGCTGATAATATATATGCGAGCTTTTGATGCATTTTTAAAATGGTTTTCGGGTGCTTCGCCTTTCTGGGGAGTTTTAATCTCCCTTGCCATTGCAATAATAATATGCGTAGATAGTAGAAGAATTATTAAGGCTGCAACTATCAGTATGACTCCTTTTTTTATCTTTGCTTCTGAGATAAAATGTGCTTTTCTCGCAATAAAATCAAGTTCTCGGATCTCTTTTCTTAGCTGGTTATTTTCGGGGGTGTTATGTAGTCTCTCTCTAAGTTTTTCTAGTACTGGAGATGTTAAGGGTTTCGCACGTTTAAATCTATGATAATCTGATACAAGGATTACAACTACTGCAAAGGCGAAAAGAGCTGACACAACAGCGATACCTGTAAATAGGGTTTTGAATTGTTTTTTTCTCTCTTTCATCAATCATCCCAGAGTAGGTGGTAAATATTTCAACTTTTACAGTATTGTCGTTTTATTTAGACTCAGATTCTTCAGAATTAGTGCGGATGAATTCTAAGAAAAGAGCTGCAATAATTGAGATTCCAGCAATCCAGAAACAGATCTGAGGAGATGAAAACAAATCCTGAAGAGTTTCCTCTTGGAAGGGAACAGGCCATTTAGATAGAGTCTTGGCGAGGCCGTCTGATACGACATGAACAACAGGGATTGCGAGAAGCATTCCTGCAAGAACCCAGATTGCATAGAGTCGGCCAGATGCAAGAGATGCAACGGTAGATGACGGGATCTGGCCACATAAGGCAAGTCCGATAGCAGTCAGAAGGCCTCCGATTGCAGCTCCCCAGAAGTAAACTGCTCTGAACTGCGGATTGACCAATCCCCATTTTGCACAGAAGAAAAAGAGAATAGATCCGACAGATACGGAGACCAGAAACATTTTTATAAAGTAAGTATTTTTGAGAAATAGCTGATCAATCAAAGTTTTTCGCCACGCAACTTTTGATTTAACAAGCAAAAAACCGAAGACAATACCAAGAAGTATGCCTGCAACTAATCTCCAGTTTCCATCTAATGCCAAAGGGTGCATATTACCTGTTCCTTATTTTTCTTTCTTTTCGTTTTTGCCATCATCAACGATATTCGATTTTGCGACTTTCGCAGCAATTATAGCTGTGAATACGATTCCCCAGAGTAATAATGAGATGAAGAATACCCATGATGTAGTTGATAGTTGTATTGCTCCTGCCCATTGTCCGAGAAATGAATCTCCAGCCACTTGTAGTCCTAGCATTACCAGAAAACCACCTGCAAGGCCAGTAATCACCGTTATTCCTGCTGATGCAATCACACCTTTTCCTGAAGATTCTGGAATCATTCTGATCTTCCAGTCCCCACCGAATATTGCAGCAATAAGTGCTCCTATAAATATCCCACCGAGAAAGCCTGTCTGCCAATCAAGAAATGGGAGCTCTTTAACTTCTCGTGCATGAATTGAAGCTTTACAGTAATCGGATATCATTATATATGCATCACTCATACCCGTTGGAGAGTCAAGTATATAGAGTGTGAGAACAAAAAAGAAGGCAATAATAGTTCCAGATAGGTAAGCAGACCATTTTCCTGTAAGTATTTTTGTAATCATAAATTCTCTTTTTATTAATCTGAAAAATAGATAGCTTCAAATACCCTAAAATGGCATTCCGGATCTTTCCATGCATTTGCTGGTAGTCCGGCCTTCAGTGAAAGATGTGAAAGAGTTGAATCTCTATTCCATCCCTGTTCTGTCGGCACTTGTGGAAGAAAAACTGCACTTCGATTATTTTTTCTTAATATAATACCGTGTTGACCGATAATTATATCTTGATAAGAGTTTACCTCTTCTGGAGGAGTTAATATTGATATCTCAATGCGTAATGTCTCAAGTTCGGCAATTGAATCAACTGCAGGAAATCGAGGATCATGAATTGCTGCGTTTCTTGCATTATGGGGAACGCTCTCAATAAGAGATTCAAATGGTTCAATATTGCCTATGCAACCTCGTAGCTGACCATTTTGGGAGCGGAGTGTTACAAACGTTGCACGCTCTGCCTGAAATTGCTCAGGGACAGAATCAAATTTATACATTTCACTATCGGTTAATTTGCATTTTATTGCCTCTTTAGCCAAAGTAAGAAGTGTTTTTTTATTTTCGGGTGTAAAAGATAATTTTTCTGTTATCATTTTCTATTTTCCATTATTTATTAGGAATTTTAATTGACGTAAATGGTTTCAGCTTTCCATTTGCAGGAAGTTCTGGATTTACCGCTCTGATATCCTCAGGTGTTATACCATGTCTATCTGCAATATCCTGTAAGGTCTCATTCGGAAGAACCTCCTCAGTGTAAAGAGAACCAGGAGTCTCCGAATTATCTATTACATTTTGAACTTCTGCCATTTCATCAATTACAGCACCAGCATCTTCTTCCGGTGTAGAGATGGAGGTAGGAGCGCTCGATGTAGATTTTTCCGCATCATTAAGTAGATTGTCGGCATCTCTTCCAATTGAAGGATCATCTAGAGTTTCTGTTGTAGGGTTTTCTAATGTTGGGGGTGGTTGAGTTTCCGGCGTAAAGGTCGTATCACCAGCACCGGGGATAATCAGTGTCTTTCCTATTGGAAGTACGCTTTTTGAATTCAGACCGTTTGCCTGCATAAGTAGAGATGTTGTTGTCTTGAATTTCCTTGCAATCTTCCAGAGATTATCTCCTGGTTGAACTGTATATTTCCCATCTTGAAGAGTTGGAACATAGTCAGGTTGTTTTCTCGTGACTACTTTTTTAGGAGGTGCAGTTTTTTTAGGAGGTGCAGCTTTTTTGATTATAGGTCTCTCATTAACTGGGATGAATTCGCCACCTGAAGGTATAAGTAGTTCTGTTCCGGCACGTAGGGTTTTTTTCAGAGATAAGTTGTTGCATGTTGCAAGTTCAGCTTGTGTCACGCCATACATTCTTGCAACTTTCCAGAATGATTCACCTTTCTTTACTGTATAAGTTAATGGTGCAGTATTAATATTTGGAGGTGGAAGGGATGCCGGAATAGTAATGATCTCTGGCGATGTTTTGGCTGGAATATCTATATTATAAATATTTTCAGTAGCAATAATCTGATTTCCCTTTGATGGGCTTATAAGCGGAGGTGGTACGTTAGGTCTGCTTCTTAGTAGTATCGGTGGCGGATGTACACAACCCGAAATCGTAAGTAAAAGAGTGGACGCAAACAAAAATGACATACGATATGAATTCATGTTTTCAGCTAACTTATTTTTCATCAAAAATCTCCAAAAGTGCAATGTTTAAAATAATTCTAATTAGTATTATAAGTTCATTAAAAATATTTTCAACATATCAATCAGCCGATTGGTGAATAATTTTGCAAAATTTTTCGCCACGATCCCGATAATTTGCAAACATATCCATGCTAGCGCAGCCCGGAGATAGAAGAATTATATCGCCTTTTGAGGCTAAATCCTTAGATTTTTGTACAGCATTTTCAAGAGATGCACATATTTCACAGCTTATTTCGGGCTCCCAAGATTTTTGTAAGATTTTTTTCGTTTCACCAATTAAAAATGCTTTTTTTATCTTTGTTGACTCTTTTTTGATTATTGAAAAATCCATATTCTTGTCCAGCCCGCCAGCAATCAGGCAGATGTTATGCTCTCCTCCAAAGGCATTCAGGGCGGCAATTACAGCATCAGGATTGGTTGCTTTTGAATCATTAACAAATTTTACCCCATCAATGTCGCATATAACTTCCTGTCTGTGTGGAGATATACGGAAATTTTTAAGGAGAAATTTAACCCCCTCGTTCAACTGTCTTGAAGTCACGACCCGGCTTGCAAGTGCGGTTGCTGCCATAAAATTTTCAATATTATGGTTGCCTGAGATCTCTGAAGATGATATATCAAAAGTGCCTAATCCAACTGCCTTAAATGAGATTACATTTCCCTCACTGTAGATATCCGCTTCTCTGCTTGTCGCAGAAAAAGTGATCGGCCCTCTCTTCGATGATGTATAGCCTCCTTTTTTCCACTCTCTCCAGTCACTGATTAAATTGTAGTTTATTATCATATCTGCGATGTTCGCAATATTTATAAAAATATTAAACTTGGCTGCACTATAACTTGCGAAGTTCGCATATCTGTCCAGATGATCTGAGGTGATATTTAGAATCGCGGCGGCGGATGGTGTGAAATGGGGAGATTTTTCCAGTTGGAATGAGCTGCACTCTGCTACAATATAATCGACCTCTTGATCCTCCACTGCCTTGCTGAGAGGATGTCCTATGTTTCCTGCGGAAATCGCATTTTTCAACAACATCTCTGTCATCTCGGTAACAGTTGTCTTGCCGTTGGTGCCAGTTATTGCCAAAATAGGTTTTTTTGCAAACAGTGCCGCAAAGTTGAGTTCGCTGATTACAGGTGCTGGAGAGGAGGATGCAAGTTTACCAAGAGTTGACACGTCTGAAATGCCTGGACTTATAATAATTAGGTCAGAGTTCGGCAAAGCACTCTCTTTGAATTCGGAAATGAGCTGTATTCGTCTGTTTGCTGCTTTTGTTTCATCAAATTGTATCTCTACTCGTTTCTCATCAATCGCGATAATTTCAATTCCGTTGTGTGCTGCTAATTCGGCAGCAGCTTGCCCACTTATTCCCATTCCGAGGATAACTGCTTTTTCGACTATCTTACCGTTAATTTTCATCTGGTATTGCTTCCTCTCTGTTTTTGCTTGTATTTATTGATGTTCTGCTATATTCGCGAAATTGATTCATTATTGATCTAACATAGGCTTTTGTTGATGCAAATTTAATGTTGTCAACTACTTCACCATCAAATGTGTCCGGTACCCATGACTTCATTCCCCTTCTACCCGCATTGTATTCTGAAAGAGCAAGTTCATATTGATATTTATAACCAGCCCAGTTTTTAACAGCTTTAGATAGATACCAGGTACCTATCTCAATATTGACTTCAGGACGGAACAGTACTCCCCGGCACGAAATCTTTGTGTTGAAATGTTGCTCCCAGTCTGTTACAGCACCTTTTTCTGGTCTTATCTGCATCAGTCCCACCTCACCCTTTGTCCCTGTTACATTGGGTTTAAATCGACTCTCCTGCCAGATAACTGCCCGTACAAGATTCGAATCAATACCATGCCGCTTTGCTGTATTTTTGATAATTGAATCATAATTACGGTTGTTGGAAAATAGAAACTCAGGAGCATATTGGTAATAAACATACGCAAGCGTAACAGCAAAGCATATAATAAAAAGAAGAAGTAAAAACTTTCTCCCTCTGTTACGTCTGTAAATTACACTGTTATACAATTTTCTCCCGCTATATGTATACTTTGCATGGATGAAATCTTAACATTTTCTTTAAACTTAATTAGCTAGCAAAAGAGAGACAAGATATCTACCACTTACAATATAAAAAAAGATTAATCAAACCTTTAAACTATATTAACTTCTGACAAGTTTTCTAGTTCAGTTGCACATAAATATAACCTGAACTTCAAATGAAGTCAAGATGATAATAAAAAAAGTTGTAACTTAAGCATTGTAACTAAATAAAATGTGCGAAGCCCAAGTGCGTTAGACATTTTTGACATGGGGCAAGGGCTGACGAATAAGAAAAGGCCCTTGAAAAAGTCTTACAGGCTCTGGAAGGGCATGTTTTTATTAGGGTTGTAAAAGTTTTGTAAAAAAAGGTATTCTATTCTGCATTAGAATAGAAAAAACTGCGAACTTCGCATTGATTTCACGGTACTGTGCTTTATAATAGATAATTGAGAAAAATTAAAATAATTATCTGTGTTAATTTTTTAGGTAGATGTTTTATGAAAAGCTTAGCGTGTGTCATCAGGGACTCTTGCTGTGGAGAATTGCGTATTCAGCAATAATCCTACAGCAGAGGAAAATGACATATATTCTAGCAATGACGATGTTACGATGATTGAATAATTATTAACGCAATAAGGAGATAAAAACAATGAAACAGATGAAGTTATTATTATTGTTAATTTTTGGATTCATTTTTTCAGGAACTGTTGTTCTTCAGGCGGCAACACTGCGCAAGGGCCCCTATATGATTTATCCCAAGGTCAATACACAAATGACTGTATTGTGGCAAACAGATACAACTCCCGGGAACTCATCTATTGAATGGGGAACTACAACTGCTTACGGGAATGAATCAGGAGCTCTTACAGAATCCGGAAATGGTACAGATGAACACCAATTTTCATATACAATTTCAGGACTTACTGCAGCTACTCGTTATTATTATCGAGTGACAGTTGATGGGCAGCAAGAGACAGGTTCGTTTATGGCAGCTCTTAATGACAATGCGACTTCAGCAACCATATATGCATATGGTGACACTCGGTCTTATCCAGAGGATCACAACAATGTGGCAGCTGCAATTATGGATGATGTTAATGTTGAGCCTGATAATAGGCAGACTCTGATTCTCCACGATGGAGATTGGATTTACTCAGATGATGAAAGTGATTGGCAGGAGCAACATTTCAACAGAGATTACAGTAATACCCTTGACTTTATGTCAAAACTTCCTATCATGGGAGCGAGAGGGAATCACGAAGGCGATGGAACTGAGTTTCGAAAATACTGGCCATATACTCCGGATTCTAAATTTTATTACTCTTTTGATTATGGTCCTATGCATGTGATTGTTATTGATCAATATGCCCCTTACACTTCTGGAAGTACGCAATATAATTGGATTGTTAATGATCTTGCAAGCAGTACTAAACCATTTAAGATTGCACTTTTCCATGCTCCGGGATGGAGCGCAAGCACAGGCGCACATAGCAATAACTTAACTGTACAGAATACTCTGCAACCATTATTTGTGGAACATGGGGTAAAACTAGTTGTTGCCGGTAACAACCATTACTATTCAAGAGTTGTTGTTGATGGTGTACATCATTTGACAACAGGTGGGGGAGGAGCTGAGTTGTACGAGCCTGAATCCGGCCATCCGAATATTATTATAACCGATAAAAGTTATCATTTCTGCCGTTTTGATATTTCCGGCGGTATATTAACAGCTAACGTGATAAAAATTGACGGAACAGTTATTGAAACATTCCAGATTACAGACGACCTAAATCCGACAGCTTTAAATGACAGTTACACAGTTGCGCGGAATACAGCATTGAATGTTCCGCCTGACGGTGTTCTGGGTAACGACAGTGATCTCGAAGATCTCCCTTTGACTGCTGTTATTGCTACAGGTGTATCCCATGGGGCATTGACTCTGAACAGCGATGGTTCATTTGATTATACTCCGAATACTGATTATAATGGATACGACAGTTTCACGTACCAAGCCAATAATGGTACATTATACAGTAATATTGCCTCTGTTGATATAGCTGTTGGAGATGTGCCGGTTAAGATGAAAATCATTTCTGTATCGGATATTTGGAAATATTCAATTAACTCTACAGACTCCGAAAGCACATGGAACACACTTGGATATGATGACTCGTCCTGGGAGAGTGGCCCCAGCGGAATCGGTTACGCTGATGGTGATGATGCAACCACTGTTCCAGATAATACTGGCCGTGTCTTTATGCGAAAAACCTTTAATGTTACAGATACTACTCAGGTAACCTCGCTTGAATTTGGAGTAGATTATGATGACGGATATGCAGCATTTATAAACGGAACTCTTGTAAGTTCAGCAAATGCCCCTAGCCCCATAACTAATTCTTCTTTGGCACCCACAGATAGTGAAGCGATAGGTATGCTGACAACTATAGATATTACTTCTGCTGCTACTCCAGTTCTTGTTAATGGAGAAAACGTACTTGCAATAGTAGTCTTGAATGTTTTCTTAGGCAGTTCAGATATGAGCATGATTCCTGAATTGTCGATAACTTCATATGTCTCCACATTCCCTACGGTATCAGTTGCAGCAACTGATACCGCAGCATCAGAAGAAGGTCTGGATACAGGAACCTGGACTATTTCTCGTACTGGTGATACTACTGATCCTTTGACTGTCAACTTTGCTCTTAGTGGTGGAGCTACGTACACCGACGACTATACCGCCACTGACACAACGTCTGTAACCATACTTTTAGGTCAAAGTTCAGCAACAGTGACTCTTACTCCGGTAGATGACAGCATTCTTGACGAAGGAGATGAAACAGCAACCCTTACAATCTCTACAGATGCTGCTTATACAATAGGTACCGGATCTGCTGATATTACTATTGGTGACAATGACGTACCACCTGTCGCAGTGGCAGATAGCTACTCTACTGGTGTAAATGTTGCGTTGGTCGTTCCTGCTATTGGTGTACTTGGTAATGATTCTGGTAGTGGTTTGACCGCTATCGAACCAACTAATCCATCAAACGGCGATCTAACTTTCAATACCAATGGTAGTTTTACCTATACTCCAGATATAGACTTTGTAGGTACGGACTCTTTCACCTACAAAGCACACAATGATAATGGAGATTCTATTGCAACAGTTACTATCGAGGTACTCTCGCCTGAGACTGAGACGACAAGTGAAAGCAGTAGTCGTGCTGAGGAGGACACCGCCGACGGAAGCGTGGGCATAGGTTCTTCAGATCTGGAATTTGTCTATGATAACTATGGGCCTGGTAGTTGGCAAGAGGTCGGTTTGCTGTTTGCGTTAGATATCCCTCAAGGTGCGGTTATTCAGAGTGCTAATATACAGTTTGAATGTGATGAGACAATATCTCCAGGAGATGTTAATCTTATAATTCACGCTCAGGATGCAGACGATGCTTCGTCTTTTACAACAGCTAGCTTTGATGTGACTAGCCGTACAAAAACAACAGATTCCGTAGCATGGCATCCTGCTCCATGGGTAGCGGCACAGGATAAGTTACCTGCACAACTGACTCCTGATCTGTCAACACTTATACAGGCAGTTGTAAGTCGAGATGGATGGGTATCAGGAAACAACATTGCTTTTATTATTAGCGGAGATAATGGGACATCGGCGAGGATAGCTGAGCCCACCGCAACCATTAGTGTGATCTATACATCAGCTGCACCTCCTCCCTTCACCTACGCATTAACTGTAACAGGTGGATCAGGCGGTGGAGATTACGAATCAGGTACATCTGTTCCTATTGTCGCAGATATCCCCAGCGAGGGCTATAGCTTTAATGGCTGGACAGGAGGAGCAGGAACTTACGTTGATACGAACTCCGCAGCTACAACATATACAACAGTAGCAGCAAATGAGATAATTACTGCTGAATACAGCATAAATGGCTCTCAGCATATAGCTGATAACAGCATAGCCGACTGGAGTATTTCAGAAACTGAAGTTATCAACTTTATTGGACTGTATAATAGTAATGATAACAGTGAAGGTGCAGGAAATGGAGACATCGCACCAGATCGTATAACCATGCGTGAAGTATTGCGTGTAATCTATCTGCATAATGGTGGTGGAAATTATAAAGTGGATGTTGCTGGTGGTACGGTTGACGGATATGTTGTTGACGGAGAACAACCAACCGCAGCGATAGCAAAATCGGATGCTCCAACACAGGCAGCATCTGAACCAATACTGGTTTCCAGCTCTGCTGACTCTGGAATCGGATCTCTGCGTAATGCAATCGCATTTGCCGCAGATGGCGATACGATCACATTGGATGATTCAATTAATACAATTACTCTGATAAATGAGATATTGATTGACAAATCTATCACAATAGATGGTAACGGTGTAGCAATCGTTTCAGGTGATAATCAGACTCGGATATTCCAGGTCTATAATGAGGCAAAAGATCTCATTGTAACTCTCAGTAATATGGGAATTGTGGACGGAAAGAATGCATCCAATAAATTAGGTGGTGCGATCTACAACAACGGTGAAGACTTGACACTGGCAAATTGTCTGTTCGGTGGGAATGCAAACACATTTGCAGGTGGACAGGGTGGAGCAATCTACTCATCAGGAACACTAAGTGTCACAAACTGTGTATTCCAGAATAACACTGCATCTGAAGAGAATGATATCTACTCAACAAATGGAGAAGTGATTACCGAGT
>JAUUYH010000123.1 GCA_030590505.1 Kiritimatiellota bacterium | reverse complement strand
TTCCTTAATTTTGAGTGTAAGTGATCTATAATTTATTTCCAAAAGTCCCCTTAGAGCCATTACCTAGGGCCTTTTTCTGATTTTAAGCATTTTGAGCTCATTTTTTAATTTGTACGGGGCCTGCCCCATACGCGTCAACTTAAGACTAACACTCTTATGATTACAGTTTGATTCCTATTGTAATTCTAACACTTTTTTCTTGGCGAAATACTTTTTTTACACCGTTTTAAAAATTGATAGTAATTCCCATTAGAGTGAAGTGACAGAGAGTCTGGAATCCGCTTGTCCAAGAAAATTTATGGGGACACGCAGTTTATCAACTCTGCGAGATTCGCAGAAAATAGTTGACTTTTATATTTGAGCTGTTATCTTTTTTACTTACATGATCTTAAAAAATATTTTAAGAGGCATAAAATGGGTTGCAGGGAACGTGATATAACTTCATATTACCAGTTTGTGAGCACGCAGTGCACACCGAAAAAGTCGCATTCACGTGCGCCAGCTTCTTATTGTACCCAAAAAAACGCCTATAGCGGGTTTTCCCACACAGTAGTATCTGGATACCGTTACTATGATGCAGATATGGGAAGGTGAAAGAAAGGGGTCGTCCATTAAGGTTGGATTTTCTTATTCACTTTTATACTTTGTTGGAGGCGAGACGCCTACGAGCGAATTCACAACCGAGACGGTTATGCTACATTAGTGGCAAGCCACTTTTTCAAAGTACCCGAATTTGTCAGGAAAGATATTAAGAAAGACACAAGGCCATCTTTTCGCCATCTGGTCGGGATTTTTTAACTTTCGAACTACAGGATTCTAGAACTTTCCAACTTCTTCCTGTAAGGCTTTATTTATTGCCTTTTTTTTGCTTGTTGGTTGCTTGCTGAATGCGTTGGGGACAACGCATGCTACTTTTGCTTAATGATTACCGCCTCCCTTTAAAGTGTGCTTTTGAAATGGTTGATAATAAACCTGTCCCTAAAACAGTTTCAATTTGTGCGTGGAGGAAAACTTCATGGTTTTGGACCTGAAAAATCAATAACTGGTGGTAAGTCCATGGAGAAGGACGGTTGGAGTGCCCGAATGATGTGGCGCGCAAAGGGAGCTTTAAGCAGCTATGTGTATTGTCAGAATAAAAGATCTAAATATGGAGTCTCTGGAAAAAGCAAATCATTTCGTTTTAAACCAGGAAAATACTACGCAGTGACAATGCAGGTCAAGGTCAACACTCCAGCCAATAAGGCAAACGGTAGCATTCTTATTTATGTTAATGGTCGGAAGATTACAACCCACAATAAACTTAAATTTCGGGGTATTGAAGGTGACAATACTCTGATAAACTATTTTCTTTTCTCAACTTTTCATGGTGGTAGTTCTTCGGAGTGGGCACCAAAGAAGGGGAAAAATTATGCGACAGTGTTCGCCTACTATGATAATATCGCCGTATACAAAGGGAAGCATCTTAGAAAGAAGCCCGGAGACTGGAGTAGCAAATAGGGAATCACGAATTAAGGTAGACGTTGATAGAATTGTATGATGATAAGAATCAGTCACTTTGTTTTTATCAAAAAAATTAGATGCGGAATCAAGTCTGGCTTGAGATGTTAGATTGATTCCTGTATCTTCAACTGTGACTTTTTTACTTGCTTTTTCCCCTTTAGGTGCTAATTTCTTACTCATTGAAATAATGACTAATGATAAATAATTATGAACACGGGTAATGTGTTTATAATTAGCATATTGAAGTTGTTTTTTAACGAAAGTTTTACACTATTTAGGTATTATTAATCAGTTGTGCGGACTTTTAAGCAAAAGTATAATTTTGATTGTTGTAATCAGAGTTTACAAAATAAAAAAAGGAAATATTATTGATGAAGACTAAAGGTGTTCGTTTATATGGAGAGAAAGATTTAAGACTTGAAGAGTTTGAGTTACCGGCAATAAGTGACGGAGAAATTCTTGCAAAAGTTCTATCTGATTCAATCTGTATGTCATCTTACAAGGCGGCATCACAGGGGGCTAATCATAAGCGTATTCCAAATGATGTAAGTGAAAATCCCATTATTATCGGACACGAATTTTGTGGAGAAATTTTAGAAGTTGGAAGTGATTGGAAGTCTGATTTCAAGCAAGGTCAGAAGTTCTCTATTCAGCCAGCACTTAACTACGAAGATGGTCCGGTTGGTATCCTTTCAGCTCCAGGTTACTCTTATCCATGTATAGGCGGAGATTCGCAGTATGTAATCATTCCTAAAGAGGTGATGGCTACGGGTTCACTGCTCTCATTTAATGGCGAAGCTTATTTTCATGGATCACTGGCGGAACCTATGTCTTGTATTGTCGGAGCATTCCATTCAAATTACCACACGACTCCTGGAAGTTATGTTCATGAAATGGGTATTAAGGAAGGTGGAAATCTTGCGATTCTCGCAGGTGTTGGTCCTATGGGACTTGGTGCGATTGATTATGCAATGCATTGTGATCGAAAACCGGCACTTTTGGTTGTAACAGATATTGACTATGAACGCCTTGCAAGAGCTGCAAGTATATATACAGTAGAAGAGGCTAAGGCGAACGGAGTTGAGCTTGTCTATGTAAATACTTCTGAGCCTGGGCAAGATAATAACTACCTGAAGTCATTGACAAATGGTGGTAAAGGTTTTGACGATGTAATGGTTTTCACTCCTGTACGGTCGGTGATTGAACAGGCTGATGATATTCTTGGATTTGATGGATGCCTAAACTTCTTTGCAGGACCTACTAAAGCAGATTTTATGGCAGAGATAAATTTTTATAATGTGCATTATGGTGCAACTCATATTGTAGGCACTAGCGGTGGTAATACGGATGATATGATTGAATCTCTTAAGATGATGGAGGAGGGGAAACTTAATCCTTCGACTATGATCACACATGTAGGTGGTCTCGACAGTGTAGTAGATACAACTCTGCAGTTGCCACAAATCACTGGCGGTAAAAAGTTAATCTATAATCATATAAGCATGCCTCTGATTGCACTAGATGATTTGGATATGAAGGGAGCTGAAAGCCCATTTTTTGCGAAACTCGCAGAAATTGTAAAAGAGGGTAAAGGCCTCTGGTCTCCTGACGCTGAAACATATCTCCTACAAAACGGGCAAGCGGTTTAACTATTGGAAGGATTTTTACGATTTCAAACATAAAAGAATAACTCGGAGTTGATATGAAAAAGACATTTCTAACATTTAATTTAGGTGCGTCCAGTGGGCTTGGTATTTTTGGTGCAATTGATAATGGTAACCCTCGCTTGAAGAGGTACATCGCTTTGAGAATAGGAGATGAAGCATTCGGTTTAGTACTACAAAAACTTTTCATAAAAGGAAAATGATAATGCCATTAATTCTTTTATTGAAAAAATGGCATCCCCAAGGGGATTCGAACCCCTGTTACCAGGATGAAAACCTGGTGTCCTAGGCCTCTAGACGATGGGGACATCTCTGTCGGAGCGCTTATAATAGTTAGTCTTGAAAAATATGCAAGTGAGAAAATAAAAAAAAATGAAAAAAAATGAAAAAAATGGAAAGAGACAGGTCGGGTTGGATAAATGGAGAAGCACCTTTTTTACTAATTTTCGTGTTTACGGAATAGTATGTGCTGTGATTGCTGTTCTTGTATTTTCTATTTATTATAGCTCCCTTAATGCCCCGTTCTATTTTGATGATAAACCTTTGATTGTAAATAACACTCATATTCATGCAGATGATTTGTCTGTTTCGGAAATAGTTCTGAAACCACTTCAAGGACCTGCACGATTCCGAGTTGTTCCGATGATATCATTTGCTCTTAATTTTTACTTCAATCGATTGAATACTGTGGGGTATCGTTTTGTTAACATTATGCTCCATATTTTGAATTGTGTATTGCTTTTTGCTCTTATACGAAATACTTTGCGATGCAACGCAAACAGCTCTGGGTGTAAGGCAAATGCATTTGACGAAAAGGAGTTTGTTCAGATTGCATTTTTGGCAACACTGCTATGGGCAGTCAGTCCTCTGCATATAAACAGTGTTACATATATTATTCAGAGAATGAATCTTATGGCTATGACTTTTTCTCTTTTGACTCTTTTGTGCTACCTGAAGGGGAGGGGGACTTTTGCTCTTTCTGGTGCGAAGTTCGCAGATTCTGATATTCGTGGCGAGAAGGCTTCGACAAACAAATCTGCCTGGTTCGCAACTTTTTACCTACTCATTGCTTTTGTTTTTGCTATTCTCGCAGTTTTTTCAAAGGAGAATGCTGCAATTCTCCCTGTGGTGATCATAGTTTATGAACTTTTCTTTTTTAAGAAATATAAGAAAGATGAAAGTGTAGGTGTTTTTAATAAACTTTTTATCCCTTTTTTACTCTGTTTGGGAGTTGTTGCTGTTTTTCTCATTAGTCATCTATGGTTTGGCAAAAATCCAATTGCAGTTATTCAATATTCCTATGTTGAACGCTCCTTTACGATGTGGGAACGCCTGATGAGTGAAGCCCGTATTCTATGGTACTATCTCTCTCTACTTATACTACCTCTTCCTGGACGGTTGCAGTTGGTTTATGACTATCAGCTCTCAACCTCTCTTTTTGCTCCATGGGCAACCCTACCTGCAATTCTCGGACTGATTGGTGTTGCTGTCGCCACTTATCGATTTGCATCAAAGTATCGACTGGAAGTTTTCTGCGTTGTATGGTTCTTTCTTCAGAGCCTCATTGAATCGTCTGTTGTAGGCTTGGAATTGATTTTTGAACATCGGACATATATCCCTTCCGCATTTTTCTTTCTTTTTATCGTGCTACTTTTACGTCGATACCTCAAGAATAGACGCACTGTTAATGTTCTGATTGCGATCTTTGCAGTATTTTCAATCTATTGCTCTTTTGAGCGAAATAGGATATGGAGTGCTCCTGAGCGTTTCTGGGGGGATAACTACCGAAAAAGTCCTAAAGAGGCACGAGTGATGCTTAATTACGCAAATTCACTCTCAGTATCAGGGAAGAAGAATCAAGCCCTTGAGCTTTACTGTAAGCTGCTTAAAGTTGATCCAAGCTCTCCTTATGTACACTATAATTGCGGAGAAGTCCTTGCATGGAAAAAAGATTATAAAAATGCGGAAAAATATTTCAAGAGAGCTCTTGAGCTCGATAAACATTTTGCTGCCGCATACCTTTCACTTGGTGCGGTATGTCAAAAAAGTGGACGACTTGATGAGGCGATGGCAAATTATCTAAAAGCAGAGAAAAATAATCAAGACAATCCGATTATTTTGACGAATATTGCCTCTCTCTACCGAGAACTTAATGAGTGGGAGAAATCTGAGATGATGTATAAGCGGGCCCTTGAAATCTCACCAGAGATGACTCGTGCCAGTTTGGATCTTGGATTTATTTACATAAAGGATAAAAAGTTTGCAGAGGCATCAAAGGTCTATAATGATGCACTAGAATATCATCCTAGGAATGCAGAGATCTATTATCGACTTGGTATAATCTCGATGCATGAGAAAGATTACAATGGGGCAATTATCTACCTGCAACGAGCTTTGATCTTAAATCCGGAGCTTACTGGAGTTAGAAAATGTATTGCTGATATAAATTCGCTCAGGGGGAATACTGTGAATGCCCTCAATACTTATCGTGATATGCTAGAACGTGATCCTGATGATTATACAGCCCGCAACAACTTAGGGCTGCTGCTTCTAAAAACAGGAGATGTTATTACAGCCGAAGAGCATTTTCTAAAAGCCCTGAATGCGAAGCCTGACTTTGCTGCTGCACTAAAAAATATGGGTAATATTATGTTTATACAAAAAGATTATACTCGGGCAGAAAGATACTATGTCAAAGCCCTGAAAATAACCCCATGCGATGCCGTGCTACATCATAATTTAGGCTCTGTTTATGCCTTTATTAAGGATTACAAAAAAGCAGTTGATTCATATAGAAATGCAATTAATATTAAAGACGATTACTACGAAGCAAAGCAGAACCTGAAAAGAGTATTAAAGCACCTGTGAGAAATTGAAAATAAGGGTCTTTACCTAAATGAGTGGGTAACACAAAAAAAAGAGATCAAGAATAGAATACGGATAATTGCGTCCGAACGTAGTGACGGATTATTATCATGCCTGAAAGGCTTCTGGAGTACGTTAGACATTCCTGTCTGACATAGAGCAAGAGATGAGGAATAAAAAAAGTCCTTTTATAAGACTTACAGGCTCAGGAAGGGCATGTTTTTATGCTTGTTGTTTACGCTATGTCAGGCAGGAATGCCTAACGTACTTGAAGAGAATGCAAGAAAGAAGAAAGAGGAAATTTGATTAAGACAAAGATTAAGAGAAGAGTTTAGATTAAGAAAAAAAAGAGTTTAGATTAAGACAAAGATTAGGAGAAGAAGTAAATAAAATGTGCGAAGCCCAAGTACGTTAGGGATGATTATTATCATGCCTGAAAGGCTTCTGGAGTACGTTAGACATTCCTGTCTGACATAGAGCAAGAGATGAGGAATAAAAAAAGTCCTTTTATAAGACTTACAGGCTCAGGAAGGGCATATTTTTATGCTTGTTGTTTACGCTATGTTAGGCAGGAATGCCTAACGTACTTGAAGAGGCATTCTTTTATACCCTTGCCCTTGTTATAAGCTTGGGAAAATTTTAAAATCAGAGATTTCAAGCCCTTTCTCTTGTAAAATGCTCATTTGGTATGAAAAATCTCCAATCTCGGTTGTATTATGTGAGTCTGTGCTGAAGGCTAATTGAACATCCTGCTTTAAGACTTCATCAAGCATTCTTGAGTCGGTATCTATTTCAAAGTGGGAGTTGAACTCGATTGCGACGTTATTTAGCTTAGCCTCGTGTACGATTTCTTTAATCAGTGCATCTGATACAGGTATATGCTTGGATATCCACCTGAACGGGTGTCCGAGTATCTCTATTCCTGCATTGAGCAGTTGGAGTGTGTTTTTATGCCACTCATCAAATATTCCGGACGATGATAGATTGTGAGTAAGCGGCAGGGCATGCACGCTTCCAATCAGAATATCTATGCGGGAGCGGAATGATGGATCGAAGGTGAAACGACCATCGTGCATGATCTCTGTCTCCAACCCAGGGACTATCCCTTGTTCTCTGCACTCTTCAAGTGAGGTGAGATATGCATCAATATTCCTATCACCACGCTCTCGAAATTTATCATAAACCTTGCTGTTGGTCATATACTCCCAACTCCATGCGACATCTTCAGGGAAGTAGAGGGCAAATGAGTGGTCGGTTACGGCAATGCCGTCAATGTGTTCTAACTCTTTGATCGATTTTGTGATAAAATCAAGAGTCATACCACCTTCGGAGCAGTAACTCAGGTCTGTATGGAAATGACAATCAAACATATAATTCCTATTTGCAATCATAAGTATAATAAGTATAGCATAAAAAAACCTGTCCTTTTCAAGACAGGCTGAATATGATATCTAAATAGTTTTAAAACTATTTCTTTGCTTTCAGCAGTGCAGAAAGACGTGATTTCTTTCTTGCTGATTTATTCTTGTGAATAATTCCAGCTTTAACTGCTTTGTCCAGTTTATTAAAAACTGTAGCAAGTAACTTCTGTGCAGTTTCCATCTCTGACGCTTCTACTGCTTCGCGTAAGCTCTTTTCTGTTGATCTAAGGACAGTTATTTTTCCCTTATTTCTTACTCGTGCCTTTTCATTTGTGATTAGGCGTTTCTTTGCTGATTTAATATTAGGCATTTAAACTTT
>JAUUYH010000087.1 GCA_030590505.1 Kiritimatiellota bacterium | reverse complement strand
TCTAGGTGATTTTCTTAATATTTTGCCCAACGTATAATCCATATTTGACTGACCACTGCACAACCAAACTTCACCAACAAGTACATCATTAATCTCAATGGTCTTGCCATCGCTGGAGACGATAACTTTTGCAGGCTCTGCTGATGCATTTAGAGGATCAAGTCTCACCATCCATTTTCCTGCATCATCAGCAATAGATTCTTTTTTCTGTGAACCAATGGTAACGGAAACCGCTTGACCAGGAGTCGCTTTTCCCCAGATAGGAACTGCGATTTTTTGCTGCAGGACCATACCGTCTGTAAACATTTTTGATACAAATAATTCACTAGCATTAAGTACATTTACAGCCAATAGTGATAGAGATAAAATGAATAATTTTTTCATATTTAATAACCTTTTATTTTTATTTTCTACTTGTTTCTATACTTTGCACGGATGAAATCTTAACATTTTCTTTAAACTAACTAAGCTAGCAAAAGAAAGAAAAGATATTTACCGCTTGCGGTATATTATGTAATATAGAGGGTAATAGATGAAAATCAATGCGAAATTCGCAATATCACCCTTTGAGTTTCATTGGAATATAGTTTTTCATTGTTTTAAACCCGAGCCGGGAGTAGAAAGTCTCAGTTCCGGGTTCACCGATTAGTCCAATCCAATCAATTCCGTGTTTTTTAAGCTCTTCAATCAGAAATGCGATAATCGCACGACCTATTCCTTGTTTGCGATATTCGCTAAGCACCACGACATCTTGAATATATGCATCACTGCATCCATCGGAAAGAACCCGTCCCATTCCGAGAACTCTACCATCGGAGTCAAAAACAGCGGCAACAGAGAAAGAGTCTGCAAGAATATTGTCGATAAATGACAAATCTTCTTCATATTTGCTGCACCACCAACCTGCATCCTTGTAGAGTGCGATAAAATCATCTTTATCAATTGTTGTGATAAGTTTAGGTTCTCTTATTTCTGACATATCTATTTTTTTACTATTTTTCATCGTTTTTATATCTTTTTTCTAAGGCATCATAAATAAACGAATTGCGAGGTTCGCAATTATCAACACTAGCAATATATATATTACGGTGTAATTTACAATCTATGAAAGATAAAGAAAGTTTTACAGCGATGATTTTGGCTGCCGGTTACGGAAAGCGTTTGCGACCAATAACAGATGAGATTCCCAAACCCCTGATTCCAGTCGGAGACAGGACTCTGCTTGAAAATATTCTTCTTAATATTAAAAATGCAGGGATTGCAAAGTTCGCAGTTAATACTCACCACCTTGCGGATATCATTTCTGATTCCGTCGCTGCATCTTCATGGAACGATAGTGTTACGGTTTTGTACGAAGAGGAGATTCTCGGAACTGGCGGGCCGATGGTAAATGCAAAAGAGATACTTAACTCTGGAGACGGTTTTCTTCTTCATAACGGCGATATACTTACAGACATTGATCTTGGCAAACTTCTAAACGTACATCGATCAAACCCGTCGAATCTTGTAACAATGGTAATGCTTGACGGCCCTGAAAATCGTGTTGCAGTAAATTCAAACAACAGAGTTGTGGATATTTTGGGTAATCTTGGAAAAGAGGAGGGTAGCAAGCTCTACACGTACGCTGGGATTGCCTGCTTTTCGCCTAAAATTTTTAAATACTTGCCTGGGCAAGCAGAAAATGCGTCAATTATTACGGCAATTCTGAATCTGATGCGTGAGAATCCCGAATCTGTCGCGGCGTATATTCCTGAAGGGAAATTTATATGGAATGATTTGGGGACAGTTGAAAAATTTATTGCTGTACATAAGGATATTTCAGAAGGAACACTTATTCTGCCACCACTCTCTGTTGAAACAAAGATTTCGCTTCCAATGCAGCCTCTTCAACAACAAGGGTCGGGACGGCTATTTTTCAGGATCAATGCCAAAAATGAGAGTCCTGATAAGATTCTGATGTGTGCTTCGGATGACAATGTAGATTTTGACAGATTTACAGAGATAGGAGATTTCCTCTATAAGAAACAGCTTGATGTACCAGAAATTTTCAGCATAAACCCGAAGAACCATACAGTAATAATGGAAGATCTTGGGGATAACACGTTGTATAATCTTGTAAAAATGTGCGAAACTCGCAATGAGATTGAGGAGCTCTACCGAAAAGTGATTCAGTGGCTGGTAAAATTCCAGGTTGCAACCTATGGAAAGATTGTCCCAGAAAATAGTGGAGATGCAGGAGAAAAATTCCCCCTCCGCCTGTTTGACTACGACTATCTGCGTTGGGAGACGACATATTTCAGAGAGAACTTTCTGGAAAATTATTGTAAGCTTGAAGCAAAGCAACTTGTTGGTTTAAATGCAGAATTCGATAAGATGGCAAAAGATACCCTGACCGCTCCGCAAGTGATGATACATCGCGATTTTCAGTCACAAAATATTCTGATCAAAAATTGCGAAGTTCGCATTGTTGACTTTCAGGGGGCGAGGATTGGACATATTGCATACGATTTGATGTCATTACTGAACGATCCGTACATTCACCTTGATAAGGATCTGCGATTTTCGCTATTTGAGTACTTTTTTAATCTTTTGGCAGAGACACCACTCCTTTTTCCGCTGCTGGAACAAAAAGCACTCAGAAGCATTATGGCAATTGTGCATCCCGCAGCTCTTCAGCGGAGTATGCAGGCACTCGGTGCATACGCTTTTCTTTCAATGAAAAAAGGGAAAAAGGATTACATTTCATTCATAAAACCGGGTCTTCAGATCCTGAACGAAACCCTACAAAGCCGTAAAGAGTACCCAGAACTTCAAACGTTGATAAAAAAACTGTTTCTCTCGTCCCCCGAATGCAGCGACTGATTATTATCATGCAGGAAGGAATGAACATCGAACATCGAACGTCCAACATCGAACATCGAATGAAGAAAGAAAGAAATAAAGAAATAAATAGAAGAAATGAAGAAATAGAAGAGAAAGAGATCGGAGGGCGGATTATTATCATGCCTGAAAGGCTTCTGAAGTACGTTAGACATTCCTGTCTGACATGGGGGCAAGAGATGAGGAATAAGAAAAGTCCTTTGATAAGTCTTACAGGCTCTGGGAAGGGCATATTTTTATGCTTGTTTTTTTACGCTATGTCAGGCAGGAATGCCTAACGTACTTGAAGAGAATACAAGGAATAAGAAAGAAGAGTTTTGATTAAGACAAAGAGTAAGAAAAGATTTTAGATTAAGACAAAGATTAAGAGTGAATTGGAGAACGACTAACAACCATCAACTAATCTGCGTATTTCGCAACCCACTATTGATAATAATCCGTCACTACGTTCGGGGATAGGTGAAGAAGCAAAATTAAGACTACTCTCCTGCCAGGCTTTTTAGTCGTTTCGCAATCAGGCGGTGCATAAACATAATTGAAAAAATGTAGAGACCCCATGTCATAATTGATGCGATAATCGCAAATATATCACCGTAAGAAGCACCTATGATACCGAACGGTATAGCTGAAATCATTCCGATCATCATACTTGGAATCCCCAAACCTATCTGGACAATAAAAAATACGATAGCCGCAAGCACAAACCCACCGTATCGAATTTTGAGAGAGAAAAAGGTCACAAGATAGAGGTAGAAGAGAAACTGAATCCCCCCAGATAGAATAAGTGTAAGGGGCCCTAGAGATTGCATCGACACGGGAATTGACCGTAGAGAGTCTGTAATAAAAAAAAGTCCGATCAGGATGGCGACAATGGGCGGTATAGCAAAAACGATACCACCTAGGATTTTACTGTATGCAATCTCTTTTAATGATATCGGCATCATCATTAATGTGGAAAAAGTCTTTTCTTCAAGTTCATGATTAAAAATAGTTGAGCTTAAATATACGCATTGAAGTCCGAAAACAATTCCACCAGTCACGAGGAATATTCCTCCGATATCCTCAAACTTGGGTGAACCATTCAAGGTAGAAAAATAGATCCCTCCACCAATTACCAGCGCGAGCAAACACGATATTACCACGATACCGAATGTTCCGCCGGATGTAAAGAAATACTCCTTCCAGGCAATTGCGTTTTTCCAGGTGCGCGGTACAGGAAATAAGCGTAATTTCTTTTTACTGCTAAGCGGAACTCGTAGCGGACCGTTATTTGTACTGATCCTTGTGAAATAGTTAAATATATACATGGAGATTGCAAAAAATGATAACGAGCAAGCCCACATTATAACTATTTGCAGGGAGACAACATTGCCCTTGAAGCCAGTTATAAGAATTGTAAAGACAAGAGAAAAAGGCGAAATCCAGGCAACTAGAGGGAAGATTAACGATAGAATATAGAAGGCTGCAATAACCACAAAAGTCCAGCTTGCTGCCCTGTAAGTTTTTGATGTAATTACAGAAAAGAAGAGTGCAAGATTTGAGATGAAAAAAATGTAGGTAAACAGCACCATATACACTGCTATGATCTGCCGCATACTGACACCGCCTAAGGTCACCGCCATTATCGAAAACGGCAGCTGTGCAAGTATCAGCAACATTCCGACAATCATTTTGCTTGTACTTTTGCTCAGAAGAAGCGTAAACGTTGTCAGGCCAGTCATTAGAAGCAGATTGAGCGAACCGACCTCCTTTTCCTCAGTAATTACCGATGCAAACAGCGTTACCCCCAGCACGGTGATAAAGATAAGGTTAAGCGTAGTTATATATTGAAAGAAATCAAGGCCGGGTGCAGTTACCTGAGCTGAAAACAATGAGCTAAAAAGATATTGAACAAGTGAGAGGCCAATAAGAATAAGCATTATCCAGCGTAGCAGATAATTTAGCAGACGCTTGTTATCAACAGTCAATGAGTGCATAAATAGGGCTGTATTAGGAAAATTCATAATTCTGTATCTTTTTTAGCATTTTTTTTAGATGGGTGAATCAAAAGGATCACGCAAGAACGTCCATTTTGAGCAATTTAGCTACGTACACCAGCTTTTGTGAGATCCATAAATGCCTGATTAAGATGCTTGGTCTCTTCGCGAAATTCAACCACTTCTGCATTGCATTCAATTACTGTTGACATAATATCGTGCTGCTTGCCACTCTTTTCATTAATTTTTATCGTAAATCCGCGGCTATCATTATCAAGTTTTACATCCTCGACTCCAGGAAGTGCCTTCAATTTCTCTTCGAGTTCTGCATGAGGTTGACGGAGTACCAATTTATAGGAAACCACCGCTCCACGATCCTGAGTTAAAAGATCTTGCATCTTTCCAGTAAATTTAACCCTCCCAACATCAAGAATAGTTACACAGTCACAAAGGTCTGCAAGTTCACTCAATATGTGAGAGCTTATAAAGATTGTCTTGCCCATATTGCGAAGTTCGCGCAATATATCCATAAGTTCTATACGAGCTCTCGGGTCAAGCCCCGAAGCAGGTTCATCAAGGAGAAGAAGATCGGGATCATGCACAAGTACGCGTGCAAGATTGACTCGTTGTTGCATCCCCCTAGAGAGCCCCTTAATCAGATCATCTTTTCTGCCATCCATATCGACAAGTGCAAGTAGATCTCCGATAACTGTATCACGCTGTTTAATCGACAGTCCGTATGCCGCTGCAAAAAAGTCAAGGTACTCATAGATAGTCATCTGTTTATACATACTAAAATGGTCTGGCATAAAACCTATTTTGCGTCTTACATCCTTGTACTCTTTTGCTACATCAAATCCGAATACAGAGATTTTTGATATTCCTTGCGGCTTCAAAAGTGTGGAGATAAGTTTCAGCGTTGTTGTTTTTCCAGCACCGTTAGGGCCCACAAAGCCGTGAATTGAATTACGCTCTACTTTAAATGTCACATCATGAAGCGCAACATGCTTCTTAAATGAATGATAAAGATGCCTAAGATCAAGAATACTATTTGAGTCTGCCATATATCAACCTGTTATTGTTTGTACATAATATTTGAGAACAAATAGTAATGTACATCATTTATATGAAGATAGCAAATGAAATCGCTAAAACTGACGTGTTAAGGGATGGAATATTTGAATATTGTAATGTTTAAGCAGTGGTTAACGCAAATATTAAGATGATCGCAGCGATTATTTCAGGAGGTTTTTTCTTTTTTTTGAGTGGCCTGGCTTCGTTTGTTTGTTAAAGCAACACAAAAAAAGGGTATTCGTTGAAATTTATGGGTTCTCTTTTTTCATTTTGTAATATTGTTCCCTTTTCAACTTGCCACTTTGCAGACACAAGGTAAAGTATAGCTGTTTTGATTAATACCTAGATTGCACGATCTAGGTAATATTATAATCCCTCTTCTTGGGATCAAGACACAGTGTATTCTAAAAGAAAGTAAACTTTAATACTGCGAACTGAGTGTTAATGGTATAAAGATACTGAATGATTGCAAATTGGTATAAAAAGAGTAAAGGGCAATTTATATGCTTAAATATGGAAAATCTGAAATAGTTGCAGCGGTTGAACTCGGGACCTCCAAGATATGTGTCGCAATTGGCGAGAGCGATGAGTCTGGTAATATTCTGCTGCTGGGGCATGGAGAAAAGAGCTCTGACGACTCTATCTTTAAAGGTGAAATTACAGATATGAATAAGGCAATGGCACGATTTCGTGATGCACTTTCAGATGCAGAAGGGAGTGCTGGCGTGGAGATTGGCTCCGAAAATATCTATGTAGGCGTTACTGGTTCTCATATTCGTGCTTATCAAGGAGTCGGCAGTGAACTTATTTCCCCTGAAGAGCGTGTTGTTACAGAAGAGCACATTAATACAGCAATGCAAAATTCACAAGTTGTCTCACACCAGCCTGATGATATATTACTCGACGCCATTGGAGGCCATTTTATAATTGATGGGACTGTGCGCTCCGAAAATCCGTTAAACCAAGCAGCACATAAGCTTGAAGCTCATTCACATGTCATATATGGAAACAAAAATAGAATTGAATCATTTTTGACGCCACTTCGTGATGTTGGCTTTGATAAGCCAATTCCTGTTTTTAGCGGCATTGCGTCTGCTTATTCAGTTATCTCAGAGGAAGAACAGCAGCAGGGAACTCTTTTTATTGATATGGGTGCAGGATCAACAGAATATATTACATTCTATAATCCTGGCGTACTTTCAAGTGGTGTGCTCTCTGTAGGGTGTGACCATATAGCAAATGATTTAGCAATTGCCCTTGAGTTGCCGCTTAATCCTGTATGCCGCGATATGCTGGTAAAATCTCTCTCAGAAACAGAGTCAAATCTGCAGTTTCTTGAAATAGCCGGTGCATTAGGAGCTCGTAAAATACCTATGCAAACTGTCCAGAAGGTGATTGATATGCGCTTAAGGGAGACATTTGAGGTGATAAAAAAGAAAATTGATGAGAAAAATCTCTTACAGAATATAGGAGCAGGGATTGTATTTACAGGAGGAGGAGCCCTTATCCCGCCTGCAGAAGATATACTAAAAGAGGTCTTCAAACTGCCTGTCAGGGTTGCTGAAAACTGTGTTCCATCAAATTTCAGCGGGGCAATTTCAGGACTGGAGTCACCACGCTATGCAGCACTTTTAGGTCTTCTTGACTTTGGCATAACGCACTCACGTAGTGGCTCTCTTATGAGCAAACTTGATAGGAATCTCAATACATTTATAAAATCATTTTTTAAGAAAACGTGGAAAGCGTTAAAATTTTAGAGGAGTTATTTGATTATGCCGACATACGACTATGAATGCAAAGCGTGCAATCATGAATTTGAACAATTTCAGAGCATGAAGGATGATACCTTGAAGAGATGTCCAGAATGCGGGAAAGATCGACTGATCCGTCTTATTGGGACTGGAGCAGGTATTATTTTCAAAGGCAGCGGGTTTTACGAGACAGATTATCGTTCATCCAACTATAAAAAAGCTGCAGAAAAAGATAAAAAAACAACAACTCCCGCCCCGAAAGAAACAAAGTCGAAAAAAACACCTGCCAAAAAAGATGGAAATTAATCAACTTTTAGATCTGATGCGTAAGCGCGCAAGCTGTCGAAAATATCTTGCTCAACCTGTCGAGGATGAGAAGATCCACAATGCACTCGAAGCTGCGAGATTAGCACCTTCTGCCTGTAATAAACAGCCGTGGCGTTTTAAGATTATAAAAGATAGGAAGATTCTTGATGGGATATGCGACAACGCTCTGTTACCTGGACTTCCGATGCCATGGCTCAGGCAGGCACCTGTGATTGTGGTGCTGTGTGCAGAAACAAATATCGTTACCCACACCCTCGCCCCGATGCTCTCAAAGGTGAAGTATCACTTAGTTGATATTGGTATTGCTGGAGAACATTTTATCCTTGCTGCCGAAGCACAGGGACTTGCTACCTGCTGGATCGGTTGGTTCAAGGAGAAAAAGGTAAGAAAAATTGCTTCAATACCGAAGAATCTGCAGATTCTTTCCCTTATCAGCCTCGGGTATCCGGCAAAACTGCAGGAACAGCCGTCGAAGCTAGAACTTAATGAGATTGAGATCTAAAAATATAACCAAAAAATGGAACTTATATGATACTAGGACTTGGAACAGATATAGTAGAAACTGCGAGAATCGCAAAAATGCTTGATGAGCACGGCGATGCCTTTAAGGGGAAAATTTTTACAGAAGCCGAAATAATGGAGAGCGAAACTCGCAAAAATATTCCACAGTACTTTGCAGGACGCTGGGCGGCAAAAGAGGCCCTATCCAAAGCCCTTGGCTGTGGGTTTGGAGCAAAATGCAGCTGGCAAGATGTTGAAATCATTAATAACAGAGCTGGTAAACCTGAAATTAAACTGACAGGCAGAGCCCTTAATACATCCAATGAGATGAATATTACAGGATATCACGTATCAATCTCACATGAACAACACTACGCCTGTGCAACTGTTGTAGTAGAATAGAACAAAATATCTGCGAACTTCGCAAACAGTACGGGATGATCTTGAAATTGTGCAACGCACCGTTGCACTAATTCTTTGGTGTAGCTGAATTAAAAAAGATTGATTGAAGACCCTGAAAAGTCTTATGGTGATTCACATACGTAAAATATGCGATATTCGCAGAAAATATTAGTCAAAATTTCATAAATCGCTTGAAAAATGGTATAAAGCAGATAAATAATACTAACAGCATACCTGCCATGCCTCTGCTTCGCAAGCACACTTTGGTGGGTTTTTCTTTTTATACAAGAACTTTCGTTGAAGAAAGCTCCCCAAAAACGTCGGAGAAAACGTCGGAGAAAATATTAAGATGAATGAAGGACAATCCAGATATAACTATCGCTGAATTGTTAAAAGAAATAGGTGTAGCAACAAGGTCAGTGGAAAGAAGTATTCAATAAATGCATGTCTCAGGGATATTAGAATGAATCAGTGAAGAAACAAAATATCTGCGTATAACCATTTCTCAACTCCCATTATTCGATATAGATTAACTTCAAAGTGGGCTTGAAGTTGTGTGGAAATGATATATTTTGTTTATGAGTTATTATGATTTTACCCACGGTAATGCAAGAGGTGTATTGTGATTGAAGACAAATGGTTATCTGTAAACGATATTTCTGACTATCTTGGAGTTCGTATTGAAACTATTTATCGCTGGCTTAAAAACAATGATAAAGAAATGCCTGGGCATAGGGTTGGAAGGCACTGGAAGTTTAAAAAGCGTGAGATTGATAAATGGGTTAAGTCTGGAGGAGCAAGCGATGAGAAGTAATGTAATCAAGGATAACTAAATGGGTATTACATCATATCATGCTAAATATTTTGCTTATGAATTAACAAAACGTTGTTCTTCATCCAGCCTACAAAAATTGGCCGGTACTTTGCTTGATGCACAAGTTGACCTTAATCCACACCAGGTAGAAGCTGCACTTTTTGCTTTTCAATCACCACTTTCCAAAGGTGCTATACTTGCCGATGAAGTCGGGTTAGGAAAGACCATTGAAGCAGGAATGGTAATATCACAGAAATGGGCAGAAAGAAAAAGAAAAATTCTACTAATTGTTCCTGCCAACTTAAGAAAACAATGGAATCAGGAATTACAGGATAAATTTTTCATCCCATCTGCTATACTGGAATCTTCTACTTTCAACACCGAAATTAAAGCAGGAAAATCTAATCCATTCGAACAGGAAGATATTGTCATTTGTTCATATCACTTTGCAAGAAACAAAGACATTTATA
>JAUUYH010000189.1 GCA_030590505.1 Kiritimatiellota bacterium | reverse complement strand
CCACAGTCACTGATGCAGTAGGCTTAAGAACTTTCGGATATAATGACAAACTACAGTTGACATCTGAAGCAATCACAGGTATATATAATAAGATAATAACAAGAACTTATGAGACAACTAATATGATAGGACGTTACAAAGGCATAAATATTGGTACAGAATACGCAGTTGAGTACGGCTACGAGGATTACGACTCTGAAAATCCGACTGCTGATTATTATGGACGATTCAGCACAGTGACCAACGGTTCTGACACTTGGAATTATGCGTATCTCGCAAATTGAATCCCACGAAGGTTGGTTTTATTAAAAGCGTGCTTTGCAGATCTGTTGCAATGCTCAAGTAGACATCGAGGTAGTTTATTAAAAAATCTGCTAACTTCGCAGATGAAGAAACGATAAGGGACAGTTTTATTGTCGCTTAGAGGGTGCTTTTTAAATGGTCGATAATCAGCCTGTCCCTATAAAAGTCCCTATAAAAGTCCCTATAAAACTTTATATGGTACGCACCAAAGGACGGGGAATTATCCCGACCTTGGTGTGATTAAAAGTTAAACTATTTTTGCTTTATATTTTACAATAAGTTTATCAATTTCAGACTTAGCTTTAGTTGAAATCGCTTTTAGTTCTGTTAGGATTGTAGCTCCTTTATCAAGTTTTGTTTTTTTTGATTTTGAAGGCTTCTTATTATAAGCTTCACGAAACTCGGCATATTTCTCATTGTGTTTATAGATTTTTCTTTCATTTGAATAAAACTGTTGTAGATGAGGAGATGCTTCTTTGCACAGCCCCATAATATCTATGTTGCCTTTCTTAAGGACTGTTGCCATTACAGCAAAAACACTGCTTGAGTTACCTGATTTGAGAGGTTTTGCCATCTTTTTGTTGAGGTTATCATAAGCAACCAGCATTGGAGCCTTCTCATGACATATTATTGGTGACTCCTTCATCAATATGTTTGTAAGATCAACTTCATAACATTGAAAAAATTTCATCGCTAAATGAATTCTAAACGTTTTATCATCAAAAGCTTCGCCCAATTTAGCCGATTTTATAGCTTGCGTTGTCGTCTTAGGTTTTCCTTTTTTGCTCCTAGGCGGAGTGATTTTATTTGTCCCGAAAAAAAGCAGTACAGGCTTATTCTTCGAAAGGGGAGAAATGACTTTTTCAACTTGGATGTTCAACTTCTCTTTTGCAGGATTACCAGCAAAGGCAAGTTTTTTCCATGATATACCCAGATAGGAACTCACGATTCCTTGTGCAGCCGCTTTTGACGGATCTGGTTCTCTAGCGCCAATGCTAGGACATCAGCCACCATACAGTTTGATTGAGGCTGTAGAGATGGCAAGAATAACTGCCATAAATAAACAAACTTTTGAAATTCTTTGCTTAATCATTTTTTTCACCTTTTATTATTATTATTTGCGATTTGTAAGTCCAAAAGAACTTATTAATATTTTACTTCAATAGCAAATATAATCTTTTTTACTTCAAGTTCAAGGAAGAAAAGAGAAAAAATCGCTTTTTATAGTTATTTACCAGCAATTCCGAAAATAATATTAACCGTTCTCCTATGTAAATACCATTAGTGCGGAACAGGCAAGATGTTAGCAAGGATTTATTGTCTAAGGTTTAGTGTATTTATCAATTATTGCACGAATTGCATCTTCATTGTTTTCAATACTTTCACATAGGCGAAACTGGACTCTTGCTCTATTCAAGTTCTGGATTTCAGACTGTACTTTGAAATACTTATTGCCCTGAAGGTAATCTGTAAAAAACCGCAGGCCAAGTTCAAAGGTTATCAGGCGAATGCTGGCGTAAAGATAGTGAATATCTGCATCGGTCAGACACCCACGTGCAAATTTCATATACCCTTTTATTATAATTTTGCATAAGTCAAGATCGAAATGAACTGTGCCTAGATCCAGAGTCTCTTCTCCAGAACGATTACATGCTGATCGCAGACAATCTCCAAAATCATACTGAACCAACCCTGGCTTAACTGTGTCGAGGTCAACAATAGAAGTCCCTTTGCCGGTGGCATCATCTATCATTATATTTGCAAGTTTTGGATCTCCGTGGATGGCGCGTAGTTTGAGCTCTCCACGCTCTTTGGCATCTTCAAGTATGGAGCACCAGTCACGGCGTTCGTCAATAAACTTAAGACAGTAGTTGACTTCGGAGATGCCTTTGATGTCTTCAGCATTGCCGTTGTCGTTCATAGCATGATCAAACTCCTTAAGATACTCAGGCGTAATATGAAAACCTTTTAACGTATCAAGCAGAAGTTCACAAGGAATATCACTTAAAAGTCTCTGAAACTGCCCCAAAGTATAACCAGCTTCGTATGCGTGCTTCATATTCTGCACCTGCTCGTAGGAGTGAGCTGATGCAATTAAAGATATAGCACGCCAGTAGTTGCCTTTATAATCTTTAGCAAATGCTCCACCGTCCTTTGAGGGAATAATACGGGGTAGCTGCCAGATACGGTCGGCATCATCTGCTTCATCCTCTAGGCGTGCATGAATATGTTCTGTAACAACTCGCATATTAGCCATAATATCTTCAGGCCTTGCAAAGACATGATGATTAATTCTCTGCAGAATAAACCGCTCCTCCGAAAAGGTTGTACGGAATATTGCAAGATATGTATCATTTACATTACCTGCACCTTGTGGCATTATTGTAACCAAGCGCCCGGCAACATCAAATTTTTGTGCCATTATTGCTGGATTCATACGCTATTTTCCCTTATTATAAAGTTAAAATTTTGCTGCTTTCAAGTTCTTTTATAATCTGAACTACAATTGTCTGAACATCTTTGGAATCTGTTTCAACTGTGATCTCAGGATTCAGTGGCTCTTCGTATGGAGCATCAATACCAGTAAAGTTTTTAATCTCACCAGCGAGAGCTTTTTTGTAGAGCCCCTTTGGGTCGCGTCGTTTACACTCATCAATATCACACTTTACAAAAATTTCAAAGAAAGCCCCTTCTTTAATAATCTCCCTGACTGCATCACGATCTTTTTGATACGGAGAGATAAAAGAGCATAGCGTGATATTTGTATTCTGTTTGAAAAGTTTTGCTGTCTCTCCGACACGGCGAATGTTTTCACTGCGGTCTTCCGCTAAAAACCCGAGATCACTGCAGAGCCCGTGGCGTACATTATCGCCATCAAGCGATGCAACCTGACAACCCCGCTCAAAGAGTTCTAGAGAGAGTGCTTTTGCAATCGTGGATTTCCCTGATCCAGAGAGTCCAGTAAACCAGAGAACGGCACCTTTGTGTCCATTTTTAGCTTCACGCATCTCTTCTGTTATATTAAAATCTTCCCATTTAATATTCTGGGATTTTATTCCGCTACCTGGTGTCGGTAGTACATCCGTTAGTTTTTGCGTTTTTCCACGAATCATTCCTGCTGCTACAGTATTATTGGTAACTGGATCAATAAGAATAAAACTTCCAGTAAGGCGATTCTCATGGTATGGATCATAAAAAAGCGGCATTGCCGTTTTAAGTTGAACACGGGCAATATCATTGAGATCAAGACTCTTTGTTTCCTGGCGGTGCAATGTATTTACATCAACACAATAATTTACTTTTTCAATAAATGCATTGATGTTTTTTGTGGTATGTTTTAGAAGAAAACGGTTATTGGTCATCGTCATTGGTGTTTCCGACATCCAGCATAACATACAGTCAAGTTCGGAACTTTTGGACGGTAGATTATTTTTTCTTACAATCATATCGCCGCGACTAACATCGATCTCCTTGTCTAGTGTCAGAACAATCGACTCTCCGGCTGCTGCCTCTTTAAGCTCTCCGTCATAAGTCACGATTGAGTCAATTTTTGCTGTCATTCCTGAAGGCAGTGCTACAATCTCTTCACCCGGTGCGATAGTGCCCGAATTTACTCTGCCTGCAAAGCCTCTAAAATTCAGATCTGGTCGTATAACATTCTGTACCGGAAAACGGAAGTCAATCAGGTTTTTATCCGCCTTGACATATAAGTTTTCAAGATACTCAAGGAATGAGACTCCATGATACCATGGTGTATTGGAATCTTCTATGGATATAACATTATCCCCCTTCAGGGCAGAAACAGGAATAAATGATATATTTTTAAGGTCTAGTTTTTCACAGAATAGCTGAAAATCAGCGACAATATCATTAAAAATCTCTTCCGAGTAGTCAACAAGATCCATCTTATTAATTGCGACAATCACATGCGGTATTTGGAGCAGAGATACAAGAAATGCGTGGCGCTTGGATTGAGTGATCACTCCCTTTCTTGCATCAATTAAAACTACTGCCATATCGGCGGTAGAGGCACCAGTAACCATATTTCTGGTATACTGTTCATGTCCAGGGCAATCTGCAACAATAAATTTACGGGTTGGTGTTTCAAAGTAACGATATGCCACATCAATCGTGATCCCCTGTTCTCTCTCTGATGCAAGGCCATCCATCAAGAGAGCATAATCAATCTCATCGTCGGTTGTCCCGTGCTTCTGGGTATCTTTTTTCAGTATTTCAACCTGATCTTTACAGATACGTTTACTATTATAGAGAAGATTTCCAATCAATGTCGATTTTCCATCATCTACCGAGCCGCAAGTCAGAAACCGCAGCAGATCTTTATTTTTATATTCTAAGTTTTCTTCTTTCATAAT
>JAUUYH010000158.1 GCA_030590505.1 Kiritimatiellota bacterium | reverse complement strand
AACAGTGTTGCGGTTACTATTCCATCTCTTCTAGAGCTGCTTTTCTGCTGAGGCGGATCTTTCCACGATCATCAACATCGAGTACTTTTACAGTAACCATGTCGCCTTCTTTACAGACGTCAATTACCTGATTTACACGGTAATCAGCAAGTTCAGAGATATGTAACAGTCCTTCCTGTCCAGGGAGGATCTCAACAAATGCACCGAACTCTTTAACAGTAATTACTTTTCCACGATATATTTTGCCGATCTCAACTTCTGCAACGATTCCGCCGACCATATCCATAGCCATTTTCATCGCATCTCCGTCGCTGGCAAATACATTTACAAGACCAGTGTCGTCAACTTCAATAGTTACGCCAGTTTGTTCCTGGATTCCTTTAATGATCTTTCCACCAGGACCGATAAGAGCACCGATCTTTTCAGGATTGATTTTAATGGACTGGATTCTAGGTGCAAACTCGCTCATCTCTTCACGAGGTGCAGCAATACAGTCAGTCATAACTTTAAGAATATCAAATCTTGCAGTTTTATTTCTCATCATTGCTTCATAGAGCAGTTCAATGCTGATACCGTCTATTTTTAAGTCGAGCTGGAAACCAGTGATTCCTTCACTTGTACCAGCAACTTTAAAGTCCATATCTCCGTAGTGATCTTCAGAACCGAGGATATCTGTAATAAGCAGTTCTTCAGAACCGTCTTCGCTTGTTACGAGTCCGCATGTAATTCCTGCTACAGGAGCTTTGATGTTAATTCCAGCATCCATAAGTGCGAGACTCGCACCGCAGACACTTGCCATTGAAGTTGATCCGTTTGACGCCATAACTTCAGATACACACCTGATAGCATATGAAAGATCTTTAGGAATAACTTTTGCAATTGAACGTTCTGCTAGGTTACCATGTCCGATCTCACGACGTCCAGGTCCCATAATTCTTCCGCACTCTCCAACACTGAAGTTCGGGAAGTTGTAATGTAGATAGAATTTCTTCTCTAGGTCGCCTACAATTGTGTCTGTTTTGATAGCATCACGTCCTGTTCCCATAGTTGCGAGAACGAGAGCCTGAGTTTCTCCACGGGAGAAAAGAGCACTACCATGTGCGCGAGGGAGAAGTCCTACTTCGGCATTCAAGGGACGAAGATCTTCCATTCCGCGACCGTCTGAGCGAAGCTGTTTAGTTAAAATAGCATCTCTTACAGTCTTCTCTTCAAGTCCTTCAAAAACAAATTTAATTGCACGTTCGAGGTTCTTTTCTTCAGGAAATTGAGCAGAAATTGCCTCTTTTGCACCTGCTGAGATAACTTTTAATGCAGCAAAGCGTTCTGCTTTGTCATGAATTAGACATGCTGTCTCCATTTTATCAGAGCAGAACTCGATAACTGCAGCTTCAACAGCTTCAGGAGCTTTATAGACAACAGCTTCAATTTTCTCTTTTCCAGATTTTGCAACGAGTTCATTGATTACAGCAACCTGTCCTGTTACAATTTCATCTGCAAAGATAAGTGCGTCACGAAGATCTTCTTCAGAACATTCATCAGCATCACCTTCAATCATAATTACTTTTCCAGGAAGACCTGCATAGATGAGTTCGATTGAGCTCTCTTTCATCTGTGAACGTGTTGGGTTAGCAACAAATTCGCCATTGATGCGTCCGACTCTTAGCATTCCGAGAGGGCCGTTGAAAGGTAGTGAAGAGATTGAGAGTGCAGCAGATGCACCGATCATTGCAAGAACGTCTGGATTGTTCTCTTCATCCGCACTGAGTACAAGTGCCTGAATCTGTACTTCGTTAAAGTATCCTTTAGGGAATAGTGGTCGAATCGGACGGTCAGTCATTCTGCATGTTAGAATTTCGTTGTCCGAAGGGCGACTTTCACGTTTGATGTAGCCACCAGGTATTCTCCCTGAAGCACTAAATTTTTCTCTATAATCGACTTGAAGCGGGAAGAAGTCCATTCCTTCACGTGCAGAACCGCCACATGCAGTTACCAGTACAATGGTGTCTCCGAGTCTTACAGTTACTGCGCCATCGGCGAGTCCTGCCAGTTTTCCTGTTCCGATTTCGATCTCTTTTCCTTCTGAAATAGTATAAACTACTTTCTGTTCCATAATTTTCTCCTTTTTTTGGATTGGGAACCAAGGCAGCACGACAACCATATGGAATAATATTGGTAAGTATATAAGTTTAATTTCTGGTTCTGTCGCGGAATCGCGGTATCAAAGTCTGAATTATGTTTCAGCATCTGATAGCGTCCGAATTCCACATCTACCATCATTTAAGCTAATCTATCTAACAATCTATTCCGAAGATGTGCCTTATAATTGGCACATCTTTGTGTCATACCCGTGATGCCACCATGGAATCACGGGATACTGCTTTTTATAATTGAGGTACAATTACCTCTTATCTTTTACGAATATTCAATTCATCAGCAAGAGCGTTGGACTTTGCATGGTCCCCTTTCTTGAGATAGAGAAGAAGTTTGCGTCTTTTGTTTACCATAGCAATCAGTCCACGCATAGAACTCTTATCTTTCTTGTTCTCTTTTAGATGAGCAGTCATATCTGTTATTTTCTGCGATAACAGGGCAATCTGTACTGCAGATGAACCTGTGTCAGTTGCGCTGTTACCATATTTTAATACAATAGCAGCTTTCGTTTCTTTATTCATTCTCATTGTTTTTCTATCCTAAATTAACAATCTGTTTTAGTTTTAAATCTTCTATTTTAGAGGCTTTTGGAGTGGCCTCTTCTTCTAACTTTTGAGCGAAGTGGGTTACTCTAAATCATAAATGAATATTTACAAACAGTATTGTATAAAAAAATGTGTTATTTTCCAATACAGAATCTTGAGAAGATATCATCCAGCACATCTGGGTTGGCATCCTCGCCTGTAATTATACCAAGTGCGAATATCGCAGTTCTAAGCTGAACTGCTGCAAGTTCCCATTCGGCATCCTCAATATTTGTCCGGACCCCCTTTTGAGCATTGATTGCCTGTTGAAGAAGATCAGTATGGCGAGCACTCACAGCAATTTCTGGCTCTTCAGTGTGTTTACCGCCCCATACCATATTTTCAACAGCATCAAAAAGCTTATTCATGCCACTATTTTCAAGGACAGATCCTGAGACGGTAGTTATAGCCTTCTTGTTCTCAAATAGTGGTAATTCAATGCTTCCAGCAATATCTGTTTTATTCCATAGTGCAATCACATTTTCTTTGCCTGCAGTATGCTCAAGCATAAGGGATGCCTCCTCCTCAATATTCCCCGATGCATCCATCAGCCATATAATAATTTGTGCACGCTTGAGTGATTCAAAGCTCTTTTTGACTCCAATCTCCTCAATAACATCGTCCGCCTCACGAATGCCAGCAGTATCGATTAACTTAACAGGAATATTACGTATTGTGGCAAACTCTTCAAGTGTATCACGAGTTGTACCTGGAATTTTTGTTACAATTGCACGATTAAACCCCAATATAAGATTTAAAAGGCTAGATTTTCCAGCATTTGGACGCCCCGCCAATACCACCCTAACTCCATCTCTGAGAACTGCTCCCTCTTCTCCTGAAGAGCAGAGACGCTTTGATGCAGCAAGAGCTTTATTAATTTTATTGATCATTGATTCAACTGGTTCCCAGTTTAGATCTTCCTCTCCGAAGTCCAGGTGGGATTCACACTCTGCGAGAACCGCAAAAAGATTACTGCGAATTTCGCGAATTTGGACTCCAAGTAATCCAGACATCTGACGTTCTGCAATATGAAGTGCCATATCACTATGTGCAGAGATAATATCACTAACGGCCTCTGCCTGAGTAAGATCAAGTTTTTCATTGATGAATGCACGAAATGTAAACTCTCCTGGCTCAGCAGCACGTGCTCCACTTTTTAAAACAGCATCAAGAATCTCCTTTGAAACCAGAGTTCCTCCATGACAGTGAATTTCAACAACATCTTCTCCAGTATATGTACTAGGAGACGGCATATAGACAGCAAGTGCCTGGTCGCCACTTTTTAGATCATCAGCACCATTCGAAACGCATATACCTAAGTTAAGTGTACGAGATACATTTTCTTCAAGGACATTTTTACCACTCCAGACTTGGTTTCCAATTTTAAGGGCTTGTTCTCCAGAAATTCTGATAATAGAGATTGCACCACCTGGTGCAGTACAGAGGGCCGCAATTGTATCAATTGTGTTCATAGTTGAATCTTTTTTTTATAATTTTTATACTTTTTAATGCTCAACTTACCTAATGAATTAAAACTTAAATATGAATTCATCTATAAATAGGTTGAATTTTCTTCCTTTGTGTTTATAATATATTGTCTTTTGAAAAATACCAAGCAAGAGTATATAAAAAAAGTTCTATAGAGTAGGAGATAGATAATGATTGAACAGAAAACTCTCAGAGAAATCACTTCTGATATGAGAAATAACTTTCAGACCGCGATGAATGCTGTAGATAAAAATAACATTGATTATGCAATTCTTCTTTTAAAGAGCCTTGTCTTAAAAGAACCTGGATTTATGGATGCACGCGAGCAACTTCGTAAAGTGGAAAGAATTAAAACAAAATCTCTCGGGTTTATGGCAAAGACTATGGGGGGAGTAAAAGCTGGTGCATTGGCATCAAAAGGTAAAGCTAATCTCTCAAAAGACCCTAAGAAAGCAATGAAGTTAGCTGAAGATGCTCTTGCTATTATGCTCTCAAATATCCCTGCACTTAATTTGTTGGCTCAGGTAGGCCTAGGACAAAAAGCTAATTTTATTGCTGTGGAGGCACTTACCCTAGCAGCTGAATTTCACCCGAAAAACGAAAATGTTCTTAACTGGCTTGCTGAAGTATATGCAGAGCTCGGAATGGGTGCAAAAACTCTCCAAATAAGGCAACAAATTGCCGCAATGCACCCAGACGATATGAATAAACAGCAGGCTGTAAGAGCAGCAGCAGCACTTGCAACAATAGAGAAAGGTAGTCTTGATCAGGATGACTTCCGAAAAAGTCTTAAGGATGAAAATCAGGCGATTAAAACAGAACAGGATGATAGAATTATACGTGATGTAGATGACGTTAAACTCTTGATTTCAGAGTATGAACAGGCAATTGCAGCAGGTGGTGCTTCGATGGAAACTTATCGTAAACTTGCAGAAGTTTATCAGCGCGGTAATGAACATGACAAAGCTCTTGAGAACTTTAATATTGTAGTTGAAAAAATGGGTACACTTGATCCTCATATAGATAAAGCTATTGAGAAATCAACAGTAGCCAACTTCAAGAAGACCATTAAGCAGTGGGAAGAGTATGCGGTAGCTGAGCCAGATAAGAAGGCTGAGTCTGAAGAAAATATTGCGTTAATCACTAGTCAGAGTTTGGATTTTCAGCTTGAACGAGCACTTGCCCGCGTAAATCTTTATCCTAATGATACTGAATTACGATTTGGATTAGCTATGGTTTATTGGGAAATGAAAAATGTTGATGATGCTCTTCAGCAGTTCCAGATTGCTCAAAGAAATCCGCATCGCCGCCTTACTGCATTGGTTTTCTTAGGCCGTTGTTTTCATGAAAAGGGGCAGAATGATATTGCTGTTGAGCAGTTTGAACAGGCCGTTAGTGGTCTTGTTGCAATGAATAAAGAGAAAATGGATGCCCTATATCACCTTGCGATTACCTGTGAAGCAATGGGAGATAAAGAGAAGGCAGCTGCAACATTCAAGCAGATATACCAAGCTAATGTATCATTTAGAGATGTAGCAGAAAGAATGGAGCAATTATACAAATAATTGAGATTGTAATAAAAAAAAGAGTATCCAGTACTGGATACTCTTTTTTTTTGGGTCTTCACAGTGGGTAATGCTAAAAAAAAGAGATAAAGAACAGAACACGGATAATTGCCTCCCTGAACGTAGTGACGGATTATCATCAATACGCAGATTTTGATGTTGAATTGAAGATTAAGAGAAGAAATTAGATTAAGACAAAGATTAAGAAAAGACGGTCAAGTACGTTAGAGATGATAGTAATCATGCCTGAAAGGCTTCTGAAGTACGTTAGACATTCCTGTCTGACACAGGTAAGATATGAGGAATAAGAAAAGTCCTTTGACAAGTCTTACAGGCTCTGGAAGGGTATGTTTTTATGCTTGTT
>JAUUYH010000167.1 GCA_030590505.1 Kiritimatiellota bacterium | reverse complement strand
TGCTTAGGGAGTTCTGCCTCTCCGATAAATCGATACCCTTCACCAATCAGGAGATCACCAATATTTAACGCAATCGGAATCCCATACTGACAATGCAGTGTTTTCTCCCCGTACCGCAAATTATCACCGTCTTCAATATCATCATGAATAAGTGATGCTTTATGGAAAGCCTCTACAGAGAGTGCGGGTTTTATAATCAAGTCCGGAAGTGGCTCTCCAGGCTCTTTCAATGCACTATATACGGCAGCTGTAAGAAATGGTCGCCATCTTTTCCCAGATTTGCACATCCACGCAAATGCAATTTTTTCAGTTTCCGACTCCTCCTCGCTGCCGCTGTGGAGCAGAGGAGCAAGCGAATCTTCTTTAAACCATGATGTAACCGTCTCTTTTATGCCGTTAATGTCCACCTGCCCTGCTCCTGTCGCATCAGAGTGCTTCGCTATTACGCTCAAAACAATCTTATCATCAACATCTGTTCCGATGCACCCAGCACTATTGAGGGGGATGGCGATACTCGGAATTGCGTGTGCTGAAATTGAGGTAAAAGCCTTTTCCAAGGCATGAATGCAGCTAACACCAATTACAGCATCAATTTTTCCGCTTTCCATCAGTTTTGTAACCAGTGACGTTCCCTCAGCGACCAGAACTACATATCCCAGGCTCTCGCCCTTTTTCTGAAACTCTCCAATAAGGCACTCACCGCACTGTTGGCAAAGCAGGCCGAACTCATCACTATCGGCTTTGCATTTTGAGGGATGCTTGAGGCACTGTGGAAGAAGAAGAATGCGGCGTTCAAAGGGAATTGCGGCAACGGTATCTTCCCAAAGTGAATTATTAAGCATAATCATCGTAAATGGCTGATTATTTTCAAGCTGTGTCAGCTCCGACATTAATTTATCGGCATGCATTTTGAGTTCATCAATAGAGAGAGGGGGAACAAGTTCATTCTCCGAAACGTACTCTTTTATGGCAGTTGCCAGGTGGACTTTTTCAGCAAGACTCAATGCTGCAAAGCAGTAATTATTATCTCCATTACTGCTCTCGTTAGATGCGTTTTCTAAACTTTTTTGCGAATCTCGCATTGATGCACTTTTATCCTTTATATACTGCAATCTACTTTTTCATCAAATCAGTAAGCGGACATTCCGAACATTTTGAACAGACCACCTCGCAGAAATTCCGGTAGATATGCAGAATGCCCTGCTGTGATACCGCCCCCTTTATTATATTGCGTTTCCGTCCGGGCGGTGCAAACCACTTCAACGAGGCTGTTTCCAAAATACGGTTGGATTGTAGAGACGGCATCGCGGCAAATGCCTGTTCTGGCAGGCTCTTCTCTACTGTGTTATCACAAGAGCTGTCTGCACTCTTTTCAGAAAGCAGTATGTGCGCCTGAAGAGAAGGAAGTATAACATTGATGCAGATATCTTCCGCTCTCGATTTGCCGAGAACTGCCGCAGGCGTTGCACACGAACTTGTAAATGTAATATAGTTGTCCCATATCGGGTGGGAGCATTTCACGTTTTTTATAACTGCTTTTGTAAAAGCGGCAGGGGATTGGTTCTCCTTTGCGAGATTCGCAAAAAATGTTAACGGTAGTTTGCCGATTTTTTTCATCAGTTCCGTAAGTGCGGCGATACGACGTTCAGGAAAATTCATAGGCCTCAATCCCGAGCGTCTCCATTGAATATCCGGTAACGGCTCTTTGCGAATCTTCCACCAGATACTCCAGAGGCGCTGCACAAATTGCTTCATTGTAGGATCAAGCTGTACTGTTGCGGGATCAGGCAAAACCCCGGACTCCCCCCAGATCACCGCCTCAATCTCCTCTTCGGAGAGATTTTCATAGCGACATAAGCGGTGAAACAGTTCAATGAAGCATGTGCGGTTCTGCTTGTAGCCACAGGCATCAAAAAGTAGTTCGGTAAATGCTCTGTTAATTCCTTGCTCTCTCATATTGCCAAGGGTAAAATCAACCTTCCCATAGAATCGTTTTATGCCAGCTTTACAAAAAAAGAGATTAAGCTCATCGTCATTGACCGATGAAAAAAATGATAGACACTTACCTTTGGGGAATTTATCAGAAGGAGAAATGCGGGTAGTTGCAAACCTTGGTTGAAGCACAACAACCGGTGCAGAAGGTAGCAGTTTTTGCAACTCATGTGAGAGAGATTCTGTGTCATCTTTTGCAACTACATGCAGAATTATTTTATCGTATAGAGGATTAGAGGAGTGTCCATGAGAAACCCAGTCCGAACACTTTTTGTGAATCTCAATGCTACCCGTACACTCCCTGCCGTTAATTGTGAGTTTCGCATTAAGAAAATCGGGGCCAGCTTCAAGATTCCATATACCAGGCGTAAGAAGCTCAATATCACTGCCGTCAACAGCAGAAAACATAGTTCCTATTTTCTCTCGACACCACGTAAGCTGAAGCTGCTCTTCTGTAAATTTTTTATCTGATGATAATATCATTTTTTATTCCACGTTATTTTACAATCGCTTCTGTTTTTAATACAGTATTGCGAAATTCGCAAATCACAACCAAAAAAATCTAAAAATCACCATCAAATTAGCGATCCCCCCTTGTCCGCATTTTTTCCTATACAATATTCAGACTAAAAGTCAAAAGGTAAATGCTTGTATTTTTCCAGTTCTGAGTATATATTCAAAGTGTGGAAATAAATCACCTTAATGTTGGTATACGAGTGATCAAATTTGAATATAATGAACTGTCTCGGTGTCTACTCGAGCATTGCGACAGATCTGCAAAGCAGATAACCACACGAGGTATCTACGCTTTTAACCAAAGCTTGGCAAAAAATTTTTTATATGGAAACACCCCAAAGGGACGGGGAATTAAACCCACCTTGGTGGGATTGAAAACCTGACGAGATAATCAAATGAAAAAGAGTAGAATAAAATTATATACAGTTTGCCTTGCACTTGCGGTCACAGTGTGCTTAATTACTGCACTTGTGTTGCACAGAAACTCTCCTGAAGTCCGGTTGCGTGCAATTGAACTGCTTGATACTGTAGAAATAGAAGGCGGAAGCGGCGCGGAAGCTGATATTATTGCAAAATCCCTAACTGATCAATCGGCTGATGTACGCTCTTCGGCTCTCTCCATTCTTCTTGATAAACCCAAATGCGAATTGAATATGGTGGCAGAAGTGGCCATAAAATCGCCCCATCAGGAGATAAAGGAGGAGATTTTGAATGAACTGGCCCGACACCCGACAATTAGCAGAGTTACAATTATGATTACAGGCTTACGGGATAATGATCCCGATTTTCGAGAAGATGTACAGGGTGCACTTGACAACATTACTGACCAGCAATTTCAATCCCCAGAAGAGGCGGAACAGTGGTGGGCGGCAAATCAATATAAGTTTGAAAAACAGTTTAATGACGAAAATTTGGAGGAGGAGTAAACTCATTATGACAAAACAATTTAATATGGTATTATTACGCCCAGAAATTCCCCCGAATACAGGAAACATTGGGCGGCTGTGCGTAAACACCAATACGGCACTACATCTTGTTAAACCACTTGGCTTTTCACTTGATGATAAATATATACGTCGTGCAGGTATGGACTACTGGCAGTATTTAGATTTGACAATTCATGAATCGGTCGAAGATTTTCTTAAATTTTCTGAGGGTAGGCCGCGATACTTTTTTTCAACAAAAGTAGAGCAGACCATCTATCAGTGTCCGTTTGAAAATGGCTCATTTCTTATTTTTGGAAACGAGGGCTCCGGCCTACCTCCGGACCTTTATGAAAAATTTAAAAAAGAGACATACACCATTCCGATGGCAGGAAGTAGAGCTCGAAGTCTCAATCTTGCTAATTCCGCAGCCATAGTGCTTTTTGAAGGTTTAAGCCCACTTTAATTAATTTGTGCTTGAAATAATATTTATTCAATGTTATATTTGTTAATTAAGTAATTTGGCATGTAATATAGCTATACCACAAGCGGTAGATATCTTGTCTTTCTTTTGCTAGCTAATTAAGCTTAAAGAAAATGTTAAGATTTCATCCGTGCAAAGTATATCTCTCTGCTAATGTTTTTGTGAAAGATAAAGAGAAAGGTTGAAGTAATGATTGAGTTTAAGTGCGAACACTGCAAGACTGATTTAAGTATTGCGCCAGACCAGATGGAGGGAGAACTTTTCTGCCCTGCATGTGAACAGGAGATACACTTACCCGAGTTGGATGCAGATATGACAGCCAAACTAGCAATTGCAAAAGCTCAGGAAAAATCCATAATACAAGATGATAAAGTAGATATAAAAAAAGCCGCAGAGATGCTGCAAGAACCTGACTCAAAAGAGACACGTGTATGGAAAGAGAGACTTGCCGAGTCCTTCCAATCCTTCTGCTTTAAGGACTATAAGGAGCCGGAGAAAAAGGCTGCCACCGTTCAGGCATCCGAGAAAAAAGGCCTGAAACGTATCTTTAATGTTTTTTCAAAAAAATAAGGGAATTATATGTTCACAAAATCACGCGCTATTCAGACAATCTTTCTGCTTGCAATTACTATGCTGTTTCTTGGTTGCAGTACAGCATTGCTGAAAAAAAATCGTAACAATGTAAAACTACTCCGCCAGGGAATGAATAAACCAGAAGTGCTTGCCGTAATGGGAGACCCCCTAACACAAGAGGTCTATAATACCGAAAATGTGTGGTACTACTTTACAGATCCCTTGTGGTCTGATGGCGTAATTACACATGATGAATGTACCCCACTTTTCTTTGAGAATGATCAACTTCTGGGATGGGGCCAGGAAGCTTACAAACAATACCGTCAAGAAAAATGGTGATAACTTTTTTCTCTCTTAATATTCGATAAACTAATTAAAATTATTACCCATATGCCTTTATCATATAATCTAACCATACCAAGTGATGCATCTCCGTTTCTGCCGCACAGAGCCCCAATGCTGATGGTAGAGCGTATAATCAGTGTTAATGACGACGAAAAATCATCAATAATAGAAACAACCGTACGAGACAATTTTCCGTTTATAACAAAGGAAAATATACTTGAAAGCGAAGCGTTAATTGAGATTATGGCGCAGGCGGCAGCGGCTCAGCACGGATACAATCTTGCAAAAAACAACAGTAGCGAAGAGAAAGGTTTTATCGTAGGAATTCGCAAATTCAAAATTTTCGGGGAAGTCTCCGTAGGCGACATTCTACATGTCTCAGTAAAGCTGGGCACTGAAATTGATTCCCTAAGCGTTGTCTATGGCGGCATAACTTGCAATAATAAAAACATAGCATCCATGGAGCTAACTGTATGGCACGGATCTGAACAGTAAAATATTCCATTTTTTTGAGTTATTCACCTGAGTTAGTACCTGGGCGACGCTATTGCCCCATATCTCATTGTGTCGCCACTAGTGAATTTTGTTCTGATTTCGACAGTTTAAAAGTTTTCACTTTTTGATTTTGGTATAAAAAGTCAGGCTCCCCACCCAAGGCGGAGTACCGCCTTGGGTTGAGAGCTAGGCATTACCTGCATCTTTCCCTCTCGTCAGATAAAAAAAATAAGAAAAATCTATAGATGTAGGGTGCCGGGAGGGTTGTTGTCAGTCATCAGAAAGCAGCTATCCACCTATGCCAAAGGCTACGGCGTGACTAAAGAAAAGATAAAAAATGAGCCTGAATTGCTTAGTTTCAGAAAAGGGGGTAACCGTATAGCTTGGACTTTATTATTCACTTTGGTTACTTCGTATGGAGGCGAGACGCCTCCGAGCGAATTCACAACCGAGACGGTTATGCTACATTAGTGGCAAGCCCTCCGTCACCTCTGCGGAGCAGATGT
>JAUUYH010000170.1 GCA_030590505.1 Kiritimatiellota bacterium | reverse complement strand
TCTTCTGTAAGGTCGTTCAGTGTCTGTTTAAATACTTTAATCTTCATTTCACCTGTATATTGCTTTGCAATATTAAAGCTAGCAATTATACCGAAAACAAGGCCGACAATTCCGATGACAACCAGTAGCTTCCACTTATCTAGCAGTGCCTGTAGAATTTTAAAGATATCTATTTCGTCTTCAGGTACGTCAAGTTGATGATCTATTTCATTTTTACTCATATTTTTCTTTCCTTGTCTAAATTTTTCATGGTTGCCGATATTGTTGATTTTTACTAGAAACTCTTTTATACTACACCTGAATATATATATGTCAATGTATGAATCGTAAAGAGTTCTCGGAGGACGGAAGTCGGAGGTCGGAAGAGAAGAGTGAACATCGAACATCGAACGTCCAACATCGAATGAAGAAATAAAAGAAATGAAGAAATAAAAGAAATGAAGAAATGTAAGAAATAGAAAACAAAGAGGAGAGAGAGATGAGGAAATTTGATTTGGAAGAGAGGTTATTGGAATATTCAGTCAGTATTATAAAAATTGTGGATAAGTTACCAGTCACTAGAGTTGGAAATCATATAGCTGGGCAATTGTTACGTTCTGGTACGTCTCCATATCCTAATCATGGAGAAGCTCAAGCGGCAGAGTCGCCTCGTGATTTTATTCATAAATTGCGAATTTCATTAAAAGAATTAAGAGAGACTAAACGATGGCTGAAGTTGATTCAACGGGTCCCATTACTGAATTCATCTGAAAAATTAATTGAGATATTACAGGAGACGGAAGAGTTAGTGAAAATTTTTGTTACAAGTATAAAAACAGCAGAATCGAATCGAATAAAAAAATGTTGAATGTTTGATGGAAATTGGGGAAATGGGGGAAAACAAAAAGCCCTTCAGGCACATTTCTTCTATTTCTTGATTTCTTGCATTGTTTTCCATTCGATGTTCGATGTTGAATGTTCGATGTTCGATGTTCATTCTTTCGGGATCCGCCTTCGCTCTTCGAGCTATGGCGTGACATGTGCCTGTACTACAGAGGAAGATGTGGAGGCGGGGACGCCTCCGAGCGACTTACAACCGAGGACGGTTATGTTACAGAGGAAGATAAAGGAAAAAGAAAAAAGCCCTTCTGGCACATTTCTTTATTTCTTGATTGTTTTCCATTCGATGTTGAATGTTCGATGTTCATTCTTTCGGGATCCGCCTTCGCTCTTCGAGCTATGGCGTGACATGTGCCCGTACTACAGAGGAAGATGTGGAGGCGGGGACGCCTCCGAGCGACTTACAACCGAGGACGGTTATGTTACAGAGGAAGATAAAGGAAAAAGAAAAAAGCCCTTCAGGCACATTTCTTCATTTCTTGATTGTTTTCCATTCGATGTTCGATGTTCATTCTTTCGAGATCCGCCTTCGCTCTTCGAGCTATGGCGTGACATGTGCCCGTACTACAGAGGAAGAGTAAGGCAAAGAAGTATAAATAGATAATAAATAATAAATAAATAATAAATAGGAGTTTAATATGAAAATTATAATTATTGGAGGAGTTGCCGGAGGAGCGAGTGCGGCGGCGAGAGCGAGAAGATTGGATGAAAATGCAGATATTACGATATACGAACGTGGAGAGTATGTATCATTTGCAAATTGCGGACTACCGTATCATGTAGGTATGGTTATTCCTGAGCGTGAAAGTTTGCTTCTTATGACACCTGAAAGCTTCAAGGAGCGCACAAATGTTATTGTTAAAAATCTTCACGAAGTTGTGGCTATAAATAAAAAAGATAAGAGTGTTACGGTAAAGAATAAAAAAAGCGGAGAGAGCTTTGACGAAAAGTATGATAAACTTATTTTATCTCCAGGGTCAAGTCCTATTCGTCCTCCCATTCCGGGTGCGGATGATCCGGATGTCATGGTACTCTGGACTATGAATGATATGGATCGTATCAACGCTGCTATCGATGCAGGTGCGAAAAGTGCTGTTGTTATCGGTGGTGGTTTTATCGGAATTGAAGTTGCAGAAAATCTGCGTCATAGAAATATCAAAACTGTGCTCGTTGAGATGCTGCCACACGTTATGCCTCAGATGGATCAAGAGATGACTCAGCCGATTCATGATATTATGCGGGATAACAAAATTAAACTTTTCCTTAATAATGGAGTTGCGAAAATCGCAAGAACCAGAACTGTCGATGATACACATGCAAACAAAGGTTTTAAGGTTGAATTAAAGGATAAAACGGCAATTGATGCTGATATTGTTATCATGGCCATAGGCGTAAGACCTAATAATGAACTTGCGAAATCCGCAGACCTTGAGGTCGGAGAAACAGGTGGTATTAAGGTCAATAAAAAACTTCAGACCAGTGATCCTGATATCTACGCAGTTGGTGATGCTATTGAAGTAGAAAATCTTATCACCTCAACTCCAGCACGTATCCCACTTGCAGGCCCGGCTAACCGACAGGGACGTATTGCTGCAAATAATATTTTCGGAGCTAAAGAGGAGTACAAGGGAAGCCTCGGAACTGCAATATGTAAGGTTTTTGAACTTGCTGTAGGAAGTGTCGGTATGAGTGAACGTGCACTGAAGCAAGCAGGGATAGATTATAAAAAGATCTACACAAACCCAACATCTCATGCTTCATATTATCCTGGTTCAGAGGTGATGCATATTAAAGTGATGATCAATGATCAGGGAGCTATACTTGGTGCACAGATAGTCGGAACTGATGGCGTTGATAAACGTATCGATGTTCTTGCAACTGCCATCAGAAGTAATTTGACCGTTGCCGATCTTGAAGAGTTGGAGCTTGCGTACGCACCACCTTTCGGCTCAGCAAAGGATCCTGTCAATTTTGTAGGTTTTGTTGGCAGTAATATGCTCAAGGGTGATACAGATATTGTCTATTCGGATGCAATTCCAGCAGATAATCTTATTGTGGATGTTCGGAGTGCAGACGAATATATGTGTGGGAATGCTGCAGGCTCAATGAATATTCCTCTTGAAGAGATTAGAGAACGTCTTGGGGATATTCCAAAAAATCGTAAGATTTCAGTAATGTGCCGAACTGGTGTTAGATCTTATAATGCTGAATGTATTCTACGTGCAAATGGATTTGATGTTACAAATATTGCTGGCGGTTATATGACCTGGCTTCTGTTTCATGCAGACAAAGGCTCTGTGTTGCAAGAGGAGAGTTGCTGGCATGCCCCAGAAGTTGCCAATAGTGATACTTCCACGATCTCAGAACCTGCGAAATCCGCAATTCCGCGGCCAGACGTAGCAGTTGCGATTGAACTCAATGCCTGCGGACTGCAGTGTCCAGGACCAATTGTCAAGGTGAAGCAGAGCATCGATGCAATGAATAATGGCGAAATTCTCAAGGTAATAGCATCTGATATGGGATTCAGAAAAGATATCCCCGCTTGGTGTAAATCCACTGGAAATGAGTTGATAAGTGTTGAACATGATGCAAAAACAGTTACGGCTCTAGTAAAAAAAGGTGCTGCATCTCTTCCCGCGGCTGCAACAAGTAATGTTGCGCAGTTAGCACCAATAAAGAAGACAACAATTGTTCTTTTTAGTAATGATCTGGATAAAACTATGGCTGCATTTATCCTTGCAACAGGATTTGCCTCTCTCGGACATGAAGTTTCAGTCTTCTTTACATTCTGGGGCTTGAATGTCTTAAGAAAAAATCCGGGCCCTAAAGTTAAAAAAGATATCCTGAGTCGTATGTTCGGGATGATGATGCCGAAAGGTGCAAAAAAACTTGCACTTTCAAAAATGCACATGGCTGGTATGGGGACTGCAATGATGAAGTATGTTATGAACTCTAAAAATGTGGACTCTCTGCCGACCCTGATCAAACAGGCACAGGAGATGAATATTCAGTTTATCGCATGTGAAATGGCTATGGATGTTATGGGTATCTCCAAAGAAGAGATGATCGACGGTGTCGATACTGCCGGAGTTGCGAACTTCGCAGCACTTGCAGAACAGAGCGGGACAACATTGTTCATCTAAAATCGCACTAGCCCGTATATTTTACGGGCTAGCGTCCCCGAACGTAGTGACGGATTATTATCATACAATACAAAAATGGGATGTTGGATTTTAATTATTTGAGTACAAATAATAAAAATTCAACACCCAGGTGTTACTTAATTCAAGATAAGAACTTCTTCTGTATTAAATAAGACACCCTTTTGGTTGATTATGTTGTTGCGGTCCCTCAGCAACAGCGTAATCAACCAAAAATCTTCTCTTCTCTTGTCTTGTATTCTCTTGTTGTATTCCGTTAGTGTTAGTTAGTGGTTAAGTCTTCTCTTCTCTTCTCTTAATTCGTGTAATTCGTGAAATTCGTTGTTAAGACTCTTCTCTTAATTCGTTGCTGAATGTTTTTAAGATTTTTGCGTATTCCGCAAAAAACTTAAACAAAGTTTTATCTTTTTTTCGTATTATGATTGCAAGAGTTCATGCAGACATTAACTTATGCCCGATTTTAATGAAATAAAATATAATAAAATAAGGTGAATATAATATGGCAGGATTATCATGTGGTATAGTAGGACTTCCCAATGTAGGGAAATCCACTCTTTTTAATGCAATCACAAAAGCGGGGGCTGAAGCGGCAAACTATCCCTTCTGTACAATTGACCCAAATGTCGGTGTCGTTACGGTGCCAGACTACAGAGTTGACCGTCTGACAGAGATTGTTAAGCCGAAAGCTGTTCAATTCGCAACCGTTGAGTATGTGGATATTGCAGGCCTAGTAAAAGGTGCATCTCAGGGAGCTGGCAAAGGCAACCAATTTTTGGCGAATATTCAGCACGTTGATGCCATTGTGCACGTTGTACGCTGCTTTGATAATGATAATGTTATCCATGTTGATGGAAAAGTTAACCCTCTATCAGATATTGAGACCATTAATCTTGAATTGATTTTAGCAGACCTCGACAGATGCGAAAAAGCATTGCTAAGAGCCTCAAAGAAGGCACGAAGTGGTGATAAAGAAGCAATCGCAGCAGTTGCCATTCTCGAAAAATTCACAGCACATCTCGGCTCAGAAAAATCTCTTAGAACAATTGATATAAATGATGATGAGAAACAGTCATTGAAAGCATATCAGTTCCTGACAGATAAACCAGTCCTCTACGTGGCAAACGTTGGCGAAGATGATCTACCGGAGATGGAAAATGATTACGTTAAGAACGTACGTGAATTTGCAAAAACCGAAAACGCACCCGTTATTCCAATATGTGCCAATATTGAAGATGAAATTGCACAACTTGACAAAGATGAAGCAAAAGAGTTTCTTGAGTCATTAGGTCTCGAAGAATCCGGCTTGGATCGACTGATCAAAGTATCATTCACCACACTTGGACTGATCACATACTTAACTGCCGGTGAAATAGAGGTGCGTGCATGGACAATTCACAAAGGTTGGACAGCTCCACAGGCCGCTGGAGTAATTCATACTGACTTCGAAAAAGGCTTTATTCGTGCTGAAATTACATCATACGAAGATGTTGACCGCCTAGGCAGCCAACTGGCAGCAAAAGAGGCCGGCTTAATGCGTGTCGAAGGTAAAGATTATGTAATAAAAGATGGCGATGTAGTTTTCTTCAGAGTAAGTACGAAATAAAGAAGTCAGAGATCAGAGTGACGGATTATTATCTTCCTCTGTAACATAACCGTCCTCGGTTGTAGGTCCCTCGGAGGCGTCCCCGCCTCCACACGAAGTAATAAAAGTGAATAAGTCGGTAATCGGTGGTTGTAAACTGTGGAAGAAAGAGAAGA
>JAUUYH010000031.1 GCA_030590505.1 Kiritimatiellota bacterium | reverse complement strand
TCGTGTGGAAGAGGGCGGTCATCATTTATTGTGCCAGGTAACTTTCTTTTACCCATTTCGGCTGAAAATTTCTGTTCAGGCATAATTTATTCCTTAAATCACAGACTCTCACTTCTTCAACTTTTACACAATTGTATAACCGCACAATCCCACTTTTATCGGTTTAATAATAAACCTTAGCTTCTTACAACCCAGACTTTTACTGTTGCGTCAATGTCATGCTGAAGTTTGATTGCAACATTAAATACTCCGAGCTCTTTTATAGGCTCTTCAAGTTTAATTCTACGAGTTTCAATTTCAATTCCTTGCTCTTTTAGTGCATCAGCAATAAGATTTGTTGTAACTGATCCGAAAAGTTTTTCATCCTCACCAGCTTGCATTGAAATTGTAATCTCTGTTTCTGCTATTTTCGCAGAAAGAGCTGTTGCACTTTCAAGATCCTGCTTACGTTTTGCTTCAGTGCGTTCTCTTCTTGCTTCAATCTGACGAAGTGCGCCAGGTGTGATTTTTTCAGCAAGACATTTAGGTAAAAGATAGTTTCTGGCATAACCTGGAGCAACATTTACTTTGTCTCCAGCGTTACCAAGATCCTCGACATCTTCTAGTAATATTAATTCTATAGCCATTTTATTCTCCTGTAAACTTAGAATACTCTCATGATGTTAATCATGTTGAGTCATTATTTATTTTTCTATTTATAATTACACATCTATTGAGTAGAAAATCTTATTATTCTGATTACAGCAGTATCAACCTTTGAAGCTCAGAAATAATGTTATCCCTATAAGAGATGTATAAAATATCTAATTACATAACTAGGGCAATCACGCGGGCACGTTTAATTGCAGCAGCAAGCATTTTTTGATGATTAGCACATGTCCCTGTTATTCTTCTAGGGTGAATCTTGCCCTGTTCTGTCTGATATTTGCGCAGAATTTCAACATCTTTGAAATCGATGTATTTCACTCCTGCTTCACAAAAAGTACAGATTTTAGGTCTGATTATCTTTTTTCTTCTTCTTTGATTTCCTGTTTTCTTAGCAAATGCCATTATTTTCTCCTTTTATATTCTTATTTATTTAGAATGGTATATCGTCTTCAGATCCCATGTTGGGATTAAATGCTTCTTTTGGTGCCTGTTGAGGGGCTGCTGCTGGTGCAGTTGCCACTGGTGCTGGCGCTGCCACAGGCGTTGCCACAGGCACTGCCACAGGTGGTGGCGGTGCGTTTACCACAGCTGGTGCTGGTGCTGGTGCTTGTGCCGGAGCTGTAGCTGGTGAAGATTGTGGATTAGCCCCAAACTGCTGAGGTGGGGGAGGGGCCGGAAATGACCCTGTATTGTTGGTCGCAACTGGGGCTGACCCGAATTGTGTACCACCACCGCTGCTGCCACTATTACCATAAGAGTTATTCATCTCTCCGTCCTCACTACGTCCACCACTACTCAAGAATTGCGTGCGTTCTGCAACAACTTTGAGTTTAGAGCGTGTTTTTCCAGAATCTTTATCAGTCCACTGGTCAAAATTCAATCGACCTTCAACAAAAAGAGATGATCCCTTTTTTAGGTAGCGACTACATGCTTCAGCCGATCGGCCCCAAACATTCACATCAACATAGCAGACATCCTCTTTCTTTTCGTTATTTGACATATATGTACGATTAATCGCCATGCCTATTTCGCATACAGCAGATCCATTCTGAGTATAACGCAGTTCAGGATCTCTAGTAAGATTTCCTATTAATAGAACTTTATTTAATGCTGCCATGATTACTCCCTATTTCGATTTTGTGATCACCTGATAAATTAAACCATTACTCTGGTCTGTCGTAACTGTAACTCTGCAGTCTTAATACTGTTTCGTTCAGCGTATATTTATCACGCAGAGGCTTCACTTTGTCCGCACCCATTTCATGGGTAATGTCCAGGTAAATACCAGTCTTCTTTTTATTAATCTCTCTAGCAAACTGCCTTCTGCCCATAATTTCGCTTTTAACGATATTTCCTCCGAGATCCTTTGTGAGAACTGTTTCGAGCTCTTTTAGAAATTTAGTTCCGTCATCATCTATCAGTTTCTCATCAAGAATGACAATTGTTTCATACTTTTTCAATTATTACCTCCTGGTATTAAATCTATTCATTGCTTCTTTTGTTCCGCGGTAAAGGATAAGTTTTACAGCTTCCACTGCTCTATCCAATACATCCGCAAAAACTTTTGTTTCACTATCTGTAAAATCAGTCAGTACATGATCCACCTGACTTCCCTCTTCGCCTCTACCTATTCCTATCCTCAATCTTGCGAAATTCGCAGATTTTAATTCTTCTGTTACGGACTCTACTCCGTTGTGTCCTCCGCTTCCTCCGCCACCGTCACGAACTCTTATTGTTCCCAGTGGAAGATCCATGTCATCATAAATAACAACTATCTCTTCTGGAGTTATTTTATTCTTTCTCGCAATTAACTCTACCGCCTCTCCGCTGGCATTCATAAACGTTTGAGGTTTAGCAAGAAAAAGCTTTGCTCCTCTGCATTTACCCTGATAATAAATGGCGTTGTGGAATTTTAGTTCCTCAAATGTGCCTGTCAACTTCTCGCGAAGTTTATCTATTACCATAAAACCAGCATTATGACGGGTTGTTAAATACTTTTCTCCGGGATTTCCTAATCCCACTATGAGATGTATTCTATTATGTAATTTGTCCGCCATGAAATGCTCTCAGATTTTTAGAGTTTACCCGGAGGTTGCATCTCCTTTCTCTCCTGCAGGAGCAGCTTCAGTTGGAGCATCGGTTCCTTCAGCAGCATCCTCTTCTTCCTCTTCAGCAACACGCGGAAGAATAACATGTAGAACTGTCTGTTTAGGATCGCCTGTTGCCGTAACACCTTCAGGAAGTTTAAGATCTTCAATGTTGATCTCTCCGTTAAGCTCAATTGCGTCAATATTAACTTCAATAAACTCAGGAAGTGTAATCGGTGTACATTCTACTTCAATTTCATGCAGCATGTGTTCCAGTGTTCCACCCTGGGTAATACCGATAGGTGTTCCAACTGTATGAATAGGTATTGATGCTGTAATGATTTCATCCATTTTAACTTCAAGGAAGTCAATATGCTCAGTCATACTTTTCAAGTAGTCATACTGAACGTCTTTTATAAGTACATTGAGCTCTGCACCTTTATTCGGTTTCAACTGTACAATCTGTACATCCTGTTTTGCAATATGATCCCAATCTTTTACTGTGATAAGAAATGATTTAGGTTCTGCTCCGTGTCCATACACTACTGCAGGTACCATTCCTTGTCTACGGGCTCTGCGTGAAGCTGCAGTCCCGACTGTTTCACGAACTACAACTGGAATTAGATGTTTTTCTTTAGCCATTTTTTTTCCTATTTTTAATTATTTATTATATTTTATTTTCTAAACGTTGAAAAGAGATGAAACTGACATCCCTCCGTTTATATATTCAATTGCTTTTGCCAGTAAGTTGGCAACAGAGAGAACTTTTATTCTACCATTACAATCATCTGCAACCGGAACTGCATTTGTTGTAATAAGTTCTTTAATGTCACTTGAGAGTAATCTCTCTCTTCCTATGTCGTTCATCAGGCAGTGTGATACTGCTGCATAAACCTCTTTTGCTCCTTCATTCATCAGAAGATTTGCCGCGGATACAATAGTGCCTGCAGTCGTGGTCATATCATCAGTTAATATACAGATTTTACCTTTGACATCTCCGACAAGGTGTGATGACTCTACTGAAGTTGCATCGATGCGTCTTTTAGAGACCACTGCAAGTCCTGCATTAAGCATATCTGAATAAGCTTGTGCGATTTTTACGCCACCAGAATCGGGAGATACAACAACGAGATTCTCACCTAGTCTCTCTTTTATATAAGGAACAATAACAGGTGAAGCATAAAGGTGATCTACTGGAATATCAAAAAATCCCTGAATCTGCTGTGCGTGAAGATCCATTGTGAGTACGCGAGATGCCCCGGCAACTGTAATGAGATTCGCTACAAGTTTTGCCGTAATCGGTACACGTGGTTGATCTTTCCTGTCCTGACGTGCATAGCCGTAGTAAGGAATAACCGCGGTAATTCGTTTTGCAGATGCGCGTTTTGCGGCATCTATCATTATAAGAAGTTCCATCAGATTGACGTTAGGTGTAATACATATAGGTTGTACGATAAAAATATCAGCATTACGAATGTTCTGAAGGTATTTGACAAATATTTCACCGTCTGGAAAACGAGTAATCTCAACATCTCCAAGCGGGAGATCCAGATTCTCTGCCATCTCAGCTGCCAACTCTCTATTGGCTGTGCCTGAGAAAACAAATAACTTTTCTGATATTTTACTCATTATAAGCTCCATATTGGGGAGAGGCAATTTTTGACTCTCACGGTTCATTAATTATACGGATTTTCCGTATTTCTTACCACTATTGATAAGTATAGACCCAACCGCTGACTACTTCAGCGAAGTGCCCCGTCCGAAATCTTTTTTCAAAAATCCTTCTTTCAAGGGCGAGTACTATACTCACTTCTGTAACCCTTGCAAATGAATTAATTTTTTTTTTCGATTTTTTTTTATCATTCAGCGTAATAAATTACCTAGATGCAAGCATACGAGGTAGATACGCTTTTAAACCCACCAATGTGGGTTTAATTCCCCGTCCCTCGGGGCGTAGCATATTAAAAGATAATCAGTCTCTTGCTGTAATCTCAATTAGGTGGTATCCGAATTGGGTTTTTACAGGGCCGTGTACAACTCCTACTTTATCGGAGAATACAACTGTATCAAACTCTTTAACCATCTGACCCGGAGAAAATTCTCCAAGAGCCCCACCCTGCTTTCCTGATGGACATTGTGAGTGTTTTGCTGCTACATCTGCGAAATCCGCACCGTTTTCTATCTCTAGTTTTAGTTCATTACAAACTTTTTCATTGTCCACTAAAATGTGACGTGCACTTGCTTTAGGCATAATTATCTCCTTTATTTATTATTGAAACGATTTTTAAATATTGAAATGATTCTATCAGAAATTCATAATCAACCATCAACCATCATTAAGTTCCGGTCTTCCTCTGACAAACTCCGCTGCTGTCATCTCGCCTTTTCCTTCAGGCTTGAGGCGTTTAATAGACAACGCACCAGTACCAGTTGCAATCTCCCAACCATTTTTATTTGCTTTTATTTTTGTTCCGGGCGGTAGATCTGTATCGCAGTGCAGTGCTTCGGCCTCCGTAACTGTTATTTTTATCGGCCTCTTTGGTGTTTCATAGGTAAATGATGCACCAGGCCAGGGATGATATGCACGGATTTTTGCAACAATTTTTTCCGCAGGCATACTCCAGTCAATAACTCCGTCAGACTTTTTAATCTTACCTGCATAGGTCGCATTTTGATCGTCCTGCGGAATTGGCGGCAATTCATTTTTTGCGATTTTCGCAAGCACTTCTTCAATATACTCAGCAGAGAGTCCTGCAAGTACACTCTCCAGTTCATCGGCACGTTCATTCTGGATCTGATATTCAAAATTGCAGTATTCCGGGCCGGTATCTAGCCCTTCATCCATACGCATAAAGGTTATGCCTGTAATTTTATCCTGATTAAGTAGTGTTGCTGCGATTGGAGATGCACCTCTGTATAATGGCAGAAGTGAACCATGTAGATTTACCGGTGCAATCTTTGGTAGATCAAGTATCTCTTTTTTTAGTATTTGCCCAAAGGATAATACAAAAAGAATATCAATATCCAAACTTTTGAGTTTAGATATGAATTCTGGACTGTTTACGGATGCAGGCTTATCTATTGCGATGCCTTGCTCTGCTGCCCATGCACCGACAGGTGTCGGCATAAGCTGCCGCTTTCTCCCTGCTGGGCGATCTTCCTGGGTTGCGACTCCGACAAGGTCTATTATTTGCGAATTGTGCAACTTTTGTAGCGGTGCAACTGCAATGTCGCCTGATCCTAAGTAATATACACGGGACTTGTTTGTTATATTCTTCTCTCCACTCTTTTCCATCGTCCTCTACTCCATTTTTTTATTCATTATGTTAAAGAAGTTTCTTCCTCATACTCCAATATCTTCCAACTCTAGAACTCCAGCACTTCTTTTTCTTCATCACTTCCGGCTTCCGACCTCCGACCTCTGACCTCCGACCTCCGACTTCTTTCTCACCACTCCAGCCATAGGGCAGATGATGCGTCTGACGGCATTCTCCAGTCTCCACGGGGAGAGAGTGCAATTGTTCCCACTTTTGGACCATCAGGGATGCAGCTACGTTTAAACTGGTTTGCAAAAAAACGTTTTATAAATATTTTAAGATATTTTTTAAACTCATCAATAGAGTATTTTTTCCCAAATGACATCTCTGCTAGATGCAGTACCTTTTCTGGTGATGCACCGTATTTTACAATATGGTAGAGGAAGAAATCATGCAGTTCATAAGGCCCGATTATCTCCTCTGTCTTCTGTACAATTTTGCCTTTTTCGCACTTTGGCAGCAGTTCAGGTGATACTGGCGTGTCAATAATATCCTGTAGCACATCTGTCAGCTTTTTTTCAGAGCTTTCCGCAACCCATGAGATAAGATAACGTATCAGAGTTTTTGGAACTCCACAGTTTACTGAGTACATAGATATATGATCGGCATTGTATGTTGACCAGCCAAGGGCAATTTCCGAAAGGTCTCCTGTTCCTATCACGATCCCTTTTTCACGATTTGCAATATCCATCAAGATCTGTGTGCGTTCTCTTGCTTGTACGTTTTCGTATGTTACATCATGCACTTTTGCATCATGTCCGATATCTTTAAAATGCTTAAGGCATGCTTCTTGTATATCAATTGTTCGCAGGTCTGTGCCGATAATTTTACATAGCTTGACCGCATTGCTAAAAGTTCGATCACTTGTGCCGAATCCAGGCATCGTAATCGTTATAATATCCTGCATCGGTTTGCCAAGCAGCTTAAAGGTCTCTTCAATAACAAGCAGGGCAAGTGTTGAGTCAAGTCCACCAGAGATTCCGATAACTGCTTTTTGGACATCTATGTGTTCAACTCTTTTTGCAAGGGCCGCCTTCTGGATATTGAAAATCTCTTTACATCTTGCATCGCATTCTGCGAGATTCGCAGGTACAAAAGGGTGGTGTGGGAAACTCCTCTCTATCTTTGATATATCTACAGGCTTTTTTAGCTGAACTGTGCTATATTCGCAAAGAGTATTTTGATCAAAAGAGGTTTCTGATCTTCGGATATTTGACAGCTTTTCGCAATCAATATCTGCAGTGATGATGGAACTTTTACGAGTGAATCGACTATTTTCTGCGATAATCGCACCATTCTCCGCCGCAATCAAGTGCCCACTGTAAACTACATCTGTTGTCGATTCTCCGCATCCGGCTGATGCATAAATATAACCAGCAACACACCTTGCGGATTGCCCTTTGATTAACTGTTTTCGATAGTCGGATTTTGCAACGAGCTCATTACTTGCAGAAAGGTTTAGCAGTATATTGGCCCCAGCAATTGCGTGCTCTGAAGATGGAGGAGTGATATTCCATAAATCCTCACACAGTTCAATCCCGAAAGTGAAGAAGTGGTCGTACTCAAAAATCAGATGCTCTCCAAACGGAACTCGTTTTGTCCCAATTTTTACACTTCCAGAAGTCTCTTTGCCAGATGCAAACCAGCGTTGCTCATAAAATTCGCGGTAGTTCGGCAGGTAAATCTTGGGGACAGCTCCTAGTATCTTTCCGTTTTGAATAATAACAGCACAACTGTAGAGTCTGCCGGATCGCCTGAGCGGAGCCCCGACTACAACTATAATGTTTTCTCTCTTTGTCGCTTCTGCTATCTCAAGCAGAGCCTTTTCTGACTCTTCAATAAGCGTTGAATTCTGAAATAGATCAGCACAAGTGTAGGCTGTTACTGACAACTCAGGAAACAGTACAAGTGCAGCACTTTTCTCTATTGCACTGTGAATACCCGACAGTATCTCTTTTGTGTTGAACCTGATGTCAGCGACTTTTACAAGTGGACTAACTGCAGCTATTCTGTAAAAACCGAACATGTTATTTCCTGTTTATTATTACTTCAATATATGCGTATCTTGCTAAAAATATACTAATACTTAAATCGTGCAATCCTAGGCACGCAATTTGCATAAGTCATTTGTCCGCATACGCTTTGGCTTTTCATTTAGTTCACTTAAAAGGAGCTTTATAGAAAAGTCAAAGCATCTGGAAACAAAGCACTTACGCAACTCACACACTTATGTTTGCACAATCTAGGTAATACTGATCTGTAACCATTAAGTGTGATGTTTATACCTTACTATAATCACTATTTGCTAACTTCGCAATTCATTTACGGATTTTTTATGCTCTTTCTCAGTAGTACGGAAGCATTTTTATCGCTTATGGCGTACCACTGCCTGTACCACCGCATTCCTCTGTCCTTGAATAAGGCAGAGGAAGGCGATGGCGCGCACTTTTTCTTTTAATCTTAATCTTTGTCTTAATCAAAACCCTTCTTTCTTATTCCTTGTATTCTCTTTTCTTCAAGTACGTTAGGCATTCCTGCCTGACATAGCGTAAAAAAATAAGCATAACAAGATGCCCTTCTAGAGCCTGTAAGACTTTTTTAAGGGCCTTTTTGGCTCCTCATCTCTTTCCCCATGTCAGACAAGAATGTCTAACGTACTTGGGCTTCGCACATTTTATTTACTTCTTCTCTTAATCTTTGTCTTAATCTAAGCTTTTCTTTTAATTTTAATCAAAGTTCCGAAGGGGACAGGTTAATAGTCACCTGGCTAAAAGATGGTGTTTTGCCAATGGTTGATAATCAACCTGTCCCTAAGTTTTTTATTATATGGAAACGCCCCAAAGGGACGGGGAATTAAATCCACCTTGGTGGGATTAATTGTATTTTAGGACAGTTCCGTGTCTGTTTGGTGATAGAGAATAGTTTGAATATGCAATTTTTCCATTTACCCATACTTTTTCAATTCCTGGTGATAGTTTGTGCGGGTTTGCGAAGTTAGCAAATTCTGCATCTGCGAATTTCGCAAGATCGATTAGTACGAGGTCTGCAAAATAGTTTTCTGCAATTAGGCCACGTTGCTTGATGTTGAAAATATTGCCTGGAAGGGATGTCATTTTTTGAATGATCTGTTCAATTGGCATAGATGGGGAGAGGCGTTTTATGAATTCGGCACAGGATCCGAAGCCGCGGGGGTGGCTGCGTCCGATAGAGAAATCTGCTGGTCTCGCACTTTCGTCCGTAGAGCAGCAGACAAAAGGCTGTTGGAGGATTGTCAGCATATTTTTTTCAGACATTCCTTTTGAAGATCCCATTGTTCCGGGTGCATCGTCGCGTAGGAGTTGTGCAATGAGTTCAGCGGGTGGTATTGTGAGATTCGCAGAAATTGAATAAATTGTCTCTCCGAGCAGGGTAGGAGGTATGGTTGAGGAGTTGGTGGAGACGACCCTTTTGTTTTTCCAATCTTCTGGTGTGAAATGATCATTAAGTGTATGAATGAATTTTGCGAAGTTCGCAGCATGTTTAAGGTGTTTTTTTAGTTTTATATCGTCCATCTCTGAGTATGGTGACGGCATATAGGCACTCAGTTGTGTCATGGATTCAATATACGGATAACGATCTGCAGTAATTTTGATTCCAGCATCTGATGCTTTCGAAATTCGTAGAAGTGCACTGTTTAGTTTATGCCAGTTTGCCTTTCCTGCAGTTTTAAAGTGGCTTATATGGATGTGTTTAATGTTCGCTACTTCTGCAACTTGTATAAATTCATCAATAGCTTCTAGGAGTTTATTTCCTTCACTTCTAAGGTGTGAAGTGAATATTTTTTTGGAGTTAGCAACTGTTTTGGCGAGTAGTCGCAATTCTGCGAAGTTCGCAAAACAGCCGGGGAGGTAGAGAAGACCTGTGGAGGTTCCGATTGCTCCCTGGTTCAGTGCCTCGTTATGTAATTGCTCCATTCTGCTAAGTTCGCAATTATTTAGTTCCTGTTTTTCATATCCGACAACTGCAGCTCTAAGGGTATTGTGACCGCATAGTGATGCAATATTTATCCCCGGATTTACTTTTTGAACGGTTTCTGCGTAATTCGCAAATGTTGACCAGGTAAGATCTGTGTTGTAGTGGTCGAAAAGTTGTTTAAGGTGATCACGATTTAAGTTAGTTATGGGGAAAGCAGAGAGTCCGCAGTTTCCACATACTTCAGTTGTTATCCCCTGACTCAGTTTTCCCGTTGCTTCAGGGGCGGCAAGTATAGAGATATCGGAGTGTCCGTGAATATCAATAAAGCCCGGAGTTAGCATCATTCCTTCTGCATTGATAATCTCTTTTGTATTAAGGATTGTGTTTGGGATTTTAGATATATGTTCAATTTTGGAGTTTTTGATGCAGACAGTTCCGTGAAATGGTGTAGATCCGCTACCATTTACAATCAGTGCATTTTTTATTATTAAATCAAACATATAGATAACTTAACATTGAATGAAGAAGAGGCAAGTTGTCATTTTGATCTTCTTGCTTGACTTTAGAGATTAGTGTATAATATTAAACATTAGTTTATCAATACAGTTTTTTCTATTGATTTAAAATTAAATTATTTAACGGGGATAAGTTATAATGAAACTAAAACTATTTATCTGCTCTGCTCTTTTGTTAGGGGGCTCTTTTTCTCTTTTTGCTAGTATCACTACCAAAAAGATTCAAAGAGCAAGATTGGCAATGAGTGATACTATAATTAAATGTTCACCTTATGGTGACAATGGAGGTTTTGCTCCAGCTAAAGCAATCTCAAAGCTTAAAGATGGTATGACGCTTTTTCTTATGCCAGGCACCTATATCAATTCTATTGATATTGTTCATGATAAAATTATTGTTACATCAGCTGCAAAGGGTAAATGTAATGTTAGGCTTAAAGTATCTGGGCAGGATTGTATTATCAAAAATATCAATTTATCAGGTCTCAACTCAATTCAAGATATAGTTATAGTTGATTCTATTATCGGATATTATTCATTTGGGACATGGAGTTCTGTAAATAATAAAAACGTTGATATATCTCTTTACAATACAGGTTTAGGCAGCTTATACTCATCAGGCAGTAATCGCACGATTGTCGAAATGAAAAATTGTGTTGTTGATGGGGCAATACATTGTAACTCAAATATGACTTTGAGTATAGAGGATTCTATTCTGTACTCAAGCGGTTTGTTATTTAACTTTTCTAATGGTTATAACAAGAAGCAAGGTCGAATTACCATAAAAGATAGCATATTATTTGCAAATAATGCTTTAGGCAAGGTTGTTTCTCCAGTATCTTCTAAGAACAAAAATCTGCCAGCAACTTCAATGAAAGAGCTGAAAAAATTATGGAAGTTAATTTTTCTTGGTGACAACATTGTAGAAAGACCTGAGTTTGTTTCAGAATTGCACTTGTTTCAACAGGGAGTTTTAAAAGGAAAAAGAAAGGGTTGTATTCCAGAAGAGCATCCATTTAAGCCAATAAAACGTACAAAGGTGGTTGCACAGCCTCCTAGAAGAAATGTTCCTAGAATTATAAACAACAGAGTTCCGAGGCGCAAGCCTATAGTGAGAACTCCCCCCCCCCCAAATACTGATGATTTTGGCGGATTGCCAAAACCGCCGCAGTAGTTTCTTTCCGGTTATTTATTTTAGATAACCCCGCAGTCTGTGCGGTTTGTTGCATCTTGCCTGCCTGTATTTATCATTTGATCTACTGATTGGTCGGCATTGTTTTATTCGTAACACCTACGTTTTGATCAGTGGTATGTTTATTACTTTGTTTTACTTGTCTTTGAGTTTTGGTTGTTCTCTCTTTGTTTTTTAAGATAAAGAAGAGTAGTGGCAGTACAATGAAAAGGGCAATAAAAAGGACGACAAGAAGACCTCTATTATTTTTAAGATCATTTCTCTTCGCTTTCTGGGTACGTTTCATTTTTTGCCAAGTCGAATTGATTCTTCTGAAGTGCGGAGTTGCGAGTTGCGCAACAGTATCACTCATATTTGATTTTTTTAACGCAATTTTTTTAAGTTTTATTTTTTCTGTTATGGCACCCCTGCGTTTCTGGGAGAGAGCTATAGGTTTATAATGCCCTGTTAGGTATGCAGAATTTGAGTAGAGTTTTGCGAATTGAGCATCTTTTGCAACACGTTTACTGGTAGCTGTAAAGCTGTCAATACGTTCGATAACCTCACTCCAATTTTGAAGCCGAATAGATGTCTGTTTTGCCATCATAAGTTGGACAATAGAAATAATTGGTGCTGGTATGTCAGTTGGGATCTCAGGGATTGGAGAGTACGGGATATTTTGACTCGGCACATTGAAATAAGGATGTTTTCCAGTAATAAGGTAGTATAAGATTGCACCGAGAGCGTAGATATCACATAGAGGTGAATCACCAACTCCACTTACAGAAAATTCTGGACTCATGTAGCGTTGATCCCAAATGTTAAACCCAAGTTCAAGGAGTGTATGATCTTGCAGAAGATAACGGGATAGCCCTATATTCATAATTTTTGATTCAAGCTTATTATTTAAGCGTATATTATTCGGCAGCAGGTTCTGATGAATTTTAGCATTTTTGTTCCAGACTTGATTAAGAGATTCAGCAACGTTTCGTACAATATCCAGAGCTATATTGGGATCAAGGGGCCCATTTTTTGTTATAAATGACTCCAAATTATGGGATCTGAAGAATTCAAAAATAAAATATACCTTTCCGTTTACTAGAGAATAGTCTTTGAGTTTTGGTATTCCTGCTGCATGTATAGAACCCGATTGGATTACAACATTTGCGAACTCATCAAAGTTTGAGATGCGTTTCAGGAAGAATGTTCCGGGAATTCTAAGAAGAGATACAACCTTTTTTCCGTTACGTCCTGTTGAAGATACTTCATAGGTATTCCACAAAAGAGTTGATGCTCTCATACTCTCAATTTTGTAACCATGATAATCACTTTGACATGGAAGGATTGGATCAGGAACAATAAGGTATGAGTCACATATCGGACACTGAACAAATTCCCCAATATACGCATAATTGGATTGAATGTCTGTATCACAGAATTTACATTGAAAATTTAGCATTAATTACTTATGATTTAAACGTTTTTTTAGTTCATTTCCGACAGCTTCCCCCAGTTCATAGCACTCTCTTAATGTTGCTTCATCGGGAACATACTGTACTCTTATTCCATCAGAGATAAGTTCAACGTTCATATCAGTAAGGTACTGGTTTAGATATTTAATAGCTTCTCCGCTCCACCCATGTGAACCGAATGATGCACCTATCAGATTTGCTGGCCTTAGCCCTTTTAGGTATGTTAAGGTGTCTGCAAGCGATGGGAATATTTGGTTGTTGAGTGTCGGAGACCCAACAATCAGAGCTCCTGAATCTAGCATCTCTGTTGCGACTTCACTTCTATCAGAGCCTGATAGTGGAAGAGTTTTTACTTCAATTCCAGTTGACAAAATACCGTCAGCAATAGAAGTTGCCATTTTCGCAGTGCTACCCCACATAGTATCATAGATAATAACTGCTTTTGGATATAATGGTTGTGTTGACCACTCTGAGTACCATTTTAGAACTGTATTTATATCGTCACCGCGCCAAATTGGACCATGGTCTGTTGCAATCATTTTAATCGGTAAATTCATCTCTCCAAGACTTTTAAGTAGTGCGAGGATTTTTCCTGTATATGGCAGGAGGATATTTGCAAAATACTTTTCACTTTCCCATTTTATGATTCGCATATCATGTTCATCAACAAAAAGTTTAGAAGCTGCAAGGTGCATTCCGAATGCATCTTGAGAGAATAGAATTTCATCCTCTTTCAGGTAAGTGAACATACTGTCTGGCCAGTGGAGCATTCTTGTTTCGATAAATGAGAGAGTTTTTCCACCGAGATCAAGTTCGTCGCCAGTTGCTACTGCTGTTATTTCAAAATCCGGACGAAAATGAGCGGTCAGGGCTTTTACTCCCATTTTTGAAGCAAAGACCTTTTCAGGTTTTACTTGAGCGACAGTTGCGGGCAGAGCTCCTGAGTGGTCAAACTCTGAGTGGTTGGATACAATATAATCGATTTTTTCAGGATCGATAACTGATGCAATTCTCGCAATCATCTCATCTTTAAATGCAGCTTTTACTGTATCGATAAGGGTGATTTTATCAGCAATAATTAGGTATGCATTGTAGGTGCTTCCTTCTTGGGTCGCATATCCGTGAAAATCTCGGATAGCCCAGTCGATGGCGCCTACCCAGTAGATAGAGTCTGTAATCTTTATTGCTTTAAGGTGAGCACTCATAGTAATTATCTCCATACAACCATATATTATTGATAAGGTTGTATATTTATTGTAAAAGTTTAAATATCAGGAAGTGCGATTTAAGCACACTGCCAGTTGGTAAGAATTGCAATATGCTGAATCTCTTCATTAATCAGTTTTTCTATATTAGCTTTATCATCAGGATCACTTAGAGCATTTCTTAATGATAGAAAATAGACAACGGTATTTTTTTCAAATTCGATTGCCAACTTTTTTATGTCAGAAATCGTCTCATCACCTTTAAGAAGCTCATCTGTCGGTTTGATATTCATAAAAACATCACCGTCAACCATTGCCTGTAGATATGAAAGGGCGATCTTATCTGTGTCCAACGGACTTTCCATATCGCTTGAAGTGAACTTCAATTTCATCTGAGTAAACAGTTTCTCATGATCCATCTCCATTGCTGCGAGATCAAGCAGAAATTTCTTGCTACCTTCATCTGCCGCAATGTCAGCAGCCTTTTGGTAAAACTTATATCCATTTCGCTCAATCTGTTCTGCAATTTCAAATACTTCACTGATATTATACATAGTTAACCCCTACTCTTCAGAGAAGTCATCTTTGCCTACTCCGCACTCAGGACAGACCCAGTCTTCTGGAATATCTGCAAATGCCGTTCCGGGTGCGATTCCGCTGTCAGGATCTCCAACTTCTGGGTCATAAACATATCCACATACATCACATACATACTTTTTCATAATTTTTTCCTTCTTTCTTTGTTACTTCTAAACGAGATATTTCTTTAATATCTGTTAATATTGGTTTAAAAACGGGTAAATCAAGGTGAATTAATTACTTATTTGTAATTTTTATCACCTTGATTTATTTATGATGCCTGAATTCTTTATGCTTTCCAGAGACCGTGTATATTGCAGTAAGATCTTACAATAATTCCGTCTTGGTTCGGAACATAAAATTCTGCGACCGGAGCATCACCTGGCTTGAGGTATTTACGGTTTACGTATGCACCGTTGATTACTTCAATCCACATAATGTAGTGCTCTTCAGTCATTGGATGTGCTGTAGAGCCTACTGTGATTTTAACTCCTGCTTCTGTTCCTTCTATAATGGGGACGTGTTTTTCTGTAGCTGCATCAGCACTTTGTTCAGTCAGTAGCTCTGCTGGTTCGCCGCAGCAGACAACTGTGCAATCTGTACCATTTAGAACTTCAAGAGTCAGTCCTTTACTACATTTGTAAATTTCGTGTTGCTTCATTTGATCTCTCCTTTTTTGAGATTTTACGGTTTATTCCGTATGTTATTATACTTTGCACTGATGAAATCTTAACATTTCCTTTAAACTTAATTAGTTAGCAAAAGAAATATAAGATCTCTACCGCTTGCGGTATACTTTGCACGGATGAAATCTTAACATTTCTTTTAAACTTAATTAGTTAGCAAAAGAAATATAAGATCTCTACTGCTTGCGGTATACTTTGCACGGATGAAATCTTAACATTTCTTTTAAACTTAATTAGTTAGCAAAAGAAAGACAAGATATCTACCGCGTGCGGTTTACTTAAGTTTTACTCTATTATTTTGCGGTTAATGCCACTGATGTCATATATGATACAGGTTTATTAAAATGAGGCAGAAAGAAGAAGTCCGTAAGGGCAAACTCATCTACACTCATCTGTTTCTGTATCGCGAGGGAGAATGTGTGTATTGCCAGTGTGTAATCTCCTTTTGACATAATCTGCGCACCTACGAGGCGGCGTGATTCTGTTTCATATACAACTTTTATCTTTACCTGATCATAGGTTGGCATAAATTCGGCTCTGCTTGCATCTTCAATATAGTTGGATGATACCTTCATCCCTCTCTCTATTGCTGCAACTTCAGAGAGTCCAGTTGATGCCATCTTATAGTCGAAAATCTGTATCGCATTTGATCCCTGTACTCCAGGAGATGCTACTTTGTTCTCTTTGATGTTAAGTGCGCATAAAATCCCCATTCGTACGGCATTTGTTGCTAGGGCAATGTACTCATTGTTATGAGTTGCATTTGAGTGTACAGCAGCACAATCGCCACACGCAAAGACATCAGGATTGGATGTTTGCATAAAGTCATTTACTATTATTGCCCCGTTGGGAAGCATTTTAAGTTCATCACCAATCATTTTTGTATTAGGTCTGAATCCGACAGAGAATATAACCATATCTGTATCGTACTCGCCTTTGTTTGTAATGACTTTGGATACCTCCCCGTCTATGCCTTCAAATTTTACTACTTTTTCAGATGTTTGAACATTGATTCCCTGTTTTCTTAGTTCATCTTCAGGGGAAACAGTCATTTCACTGTCAAAATATTTGCATAAAATTCGATTTTCAGCTTCAATAAGAGTAACTTCTTTGCCATGCTTATGGAATGCTTCAATAAGCTCAACACCAATGTAGCCGGCACCAACGACAGTGACTTTTTTGACTTCAGGTCTTTTTACATTTTCAATTATACTCTGTGCATGTTGATAGAGTTTTGAGATGTGAATGCCCTTCATCTCAATTCCCGGAATCGGAGGAATTATTGGCCAAGAGCCCATTGCTAGAATAAGTTTATCGTAACTATCGTTAAATTCACTATCGGTTTCTAGGTTTTTTATGCAAAGTGTTTTAGTTCCAAAATCAATATTAACAACTTCATGTTTCATATTGACCGTAGCACCCATCTCCTTGATCTTTTCAGGATTAGAGTAAAATAGACCATCGGGTTTTTTGATTGTTCCACCAACCCATAGAGCAATTCCGCAGGCAAGAAAAGAGATGTTATCATTGCTGTCGTATGATACAACTTCCACGTCAGGATGATTCTGCCGTAAATGCGTTACAGCTGCAGTCCCAGCATGGTTATTCCCTATTACGATTACTTTCATTGCCTCTACTCCTGTTTTTATATTAACAATATCTTGTCCAATCTTTTATGCTAGACGTTTTTTCATTATTTTACCTTTTATCATACATCTGGCTTTAGGGGGGGGGACAAATAACGTTGGTCTCTTTATCGTTTTTTTGCCAAATTGATGATGAAAAGTATCGGCAGTTTTTGCCCTGCCGATACATTATCCATTTCTAGCATTTATGCATGATTTGTTAGATATTCTGCTACGCCTTCTGCGCTTGGTTTCATACCTTCATCGCCTTTATTCCAGTTTACAGGACATACTTCGCCGTGCTCTTCGGTAAATTGTAGAGCGTCAACCATACGAAGTGCTTCATCAACATTTCTTCCAAGAGGAAGATCATTGATCACGGAATGCCTTACAACTCCATCTTTGTCAATAAGGAAGAGTCCGCGCAGTGCAATTGCATCATTGAATAGTACTCCGTAGTCTTTTGAGATACTTTTTGAGAGGTCAGCAACAAGTGGGAACTGAACATTTCCGATTCCACCTGCTTTAGGCTCTGTATTTTTCCATGCGAAATGGGAGAACTGTGAATCGACTGAAACGCCAATTAGCTGTGCTCCTCTCTCCTTGAATGCATCAAGCTTTTTGTCAAAAGCGATAATTTCAGAAGGGCATACAAATGTGAAGTCCAATGGATAAAAGAACAGTACAACATACTCTCCTTTATAATCCGAAAGCTTAAACTCTTCGTTGATTGTGTTGTCTGGCATTACCGCGGCTGCAGTGAAATCTGGTGCAAGTTTTGTTACGAGTGTTGACATTATTGTCTCCTTTTTTATATTTTCCTACGTCTAATTTTAAATTCTCAATTCTCTTTTCTCTTTTCTAAATTCTGGCTCCTGGCTCCTGGCTCCTGACTCCTGACTTCTAACTTCTAACTCCTAACTCCAGAACTTAAGCACTCCAGCACTCCAGAACTTCTTACTCCCCTTTTGTCGGTGGATTATACGTTCTTTGTGCCAGCTCTCTGTCGATCATAAGCAGTGCATCGGGAGAGTCTTTTATTAATCTCATCTGTTGTAGAAGTGCAAGTGCATTAGCTTCCTCTTCAACCTGCTCTGAGATAAACCATTGAAGTCTTGCATTTGTTGCATGGTCTTTATCGGCTAGTGCAAGGTCAATTAAATCATTAATTTTGGCGGTTACTCCCTGTTCGTGTTCTAGTGTATCCTCAAAAACGTCTTCTGGATTTTTCCAGCTGTTTTGGGGTTTAGGCACAGCCGCGAATTCTACATCTGCCCCTAGATCATGTAGGAAATCATAGAACATTGCAGCGTGATCGAGCTCTTCTCGTACCTGAATATTCATCCAGTTTGCAAATCCGTTAAGGTTTTTTCCTTTTAGCCACGATGCCATTG
>JAUUYH010000160.1 GCA_030590505.1 Kiritimatiellota bacterium | reverse complement strand
TCAGTTTTGAAAGAATCTTCTGCGACGAAATATTTTGTTTCGGCAATACCACGTACATAGAAAAAATATTATTATGATATGGCAGTTCCAATAATTTGAAATTTCTATCTTCCCCGTAAGAAAGAAGAGATTCCTGATGCATCATTTCCACTTTTTGATTTAAAATCCTCCGGAAAGACTATATCTGTGATTTTTTTATTGTTTTTTTCTGAAACCCACGCATTGATTGAATTGGCAGTTTTTTGACGGTTTGCGAATTTTACAGAAAAAAGTGACGCATTAAATGCTTGATCGAACTGTTTGATGTAATCTTTATTAAAATTGGCATATGTCGAATCCATCCATAATGAATTTGATAATAATATATCTATTTTTTCATTTTTATTTATCGATTTATATTCGGCTCTCAGGTCAGACAGTGCTAAAATTAATACCTCATTTTTTTTAGGAAAATCAAAAACAAAAAAGATAACACTCCTACCTTTCCGAATAATTTACTCTTTTTTAACATCCCCCCTCACTCCTTATTTTGTGTAACTGATAGACGACCTAACTTGCTTTAAGAATACTACCTCTTTTTCTTATGTCAAATTACATCTATAAATTTTCTTATTTTTGATCTTACGATAGGGGAAGATGTCAAGTGGTTTATTTCTATTTCTTTAAAATATAAGATATGAAAAGATAAGGGATCCTGTTCTTTTCACAACGGTGAATATTCTTTGTGTTGCGAATATCGCAGAATTACACCAGAATATTCCCATATAGACAATAAACGACCTCGATGCCTGATCGAGCATTGCGACAGATCTGCAAAGCAGATATGCTTTCCACGGATGAAATCTCAACATTTTCTTTAAACTTAATTAGCTAGTGACTATTAACCTGTCCCCTTTTGAATTCCTTCTAAAAAATAGTAAACTTTAATGCCGTGAATAGATATGATATGGTACGCGTCAAGGGACGGGGAATAAAACCCACCTTGGTGGGATTTAAAAAATAACCGCACTCAATTTTTCATCAATTTCAGGAATAAGATTATGCCAGTAAAATCTTGATATTTTATCTATTCCGCGATTCGGGTTGTCCTCCCACAATGAACCGTCTGCTTGGAGGATTTTTGCGCAATTAGCAATTTTCTCTGCGAGATTCGCAACAGAGCCATCATAAAAGAATCTTATTTTTTGATCATCTGCCATATTTTCTTTTAAAACTTCTGGATATGCCAGACGTTCAGGGACAATGGGGAATGCACCAGCAGCAACGGCTTCGGCCATACTGATACCAAAAAATTCATGAATAGCCGTAGAGACTGCGATATCTGCATTTTTCAAGACATCTTCGTACTCTTCAAGGGTATCCATAAAACCCCAGTGGTCAATATATGCAGCGAACTCTTTTTCAGCTTTATCAAATATTAAATCTTTTGCACGAGTTTTACCTCCAATGACACTAAGGCGAAAATCGATCCCCATATCACGCACAAGTCTGAGAGCATCAAAAAAGTCTCCGGGATTCTTATCAAACTCCCAGCGGGCAGCCCACAAGATGCGCAAAGGAGTAGTATCGGCTTTCCTGCGTCCAGGTTGAATATCAGAGTGCTCTTCAATTCCCTGTGGTACGATGATTGATTTCGCCCTGATACGATCTGCGAGATTCGCAGGTCGGCAGTCCGGAGCTTTTTTTATGCGGTAAGTAACTGCGTCCAAAAATGAGTTCATGTGGTACTCTGAATTAAACCAGACAGAATCTGCGCATATCGCAGAAGTTATATTTATCCAGCTAAAATGTCGATCTTTTGACTTATCGTAATGCGTAGGGTATGTGAGCTGATTTTCATGAAAATATGCCACGCACGGAATATCTGCGAAGTTCGCAGGCAGAAAGCCCTTAAATTCAGCAAGATTCAACATATCTGTACAGAAAATCAGATCAGGACGACGTCCACTATATGAGGATGTGATAAATCGCGAAGGTTCATCAACCTCTTCTGAGTTGGAATCTACATTGTGAATAATATCGGAAAAAGTGAGTGCCGAGTGCATCATACGCCATTTCCATTTACGCGGGAGTAGCCCCATGAATTCCCAATTATGTTGTGACATTTGCATCAAATGGTCAAGAAATATTTTATGACTACCACCGTAGTACGATTCAAGGGCAAGGATGTTTAGTTTTTCAGTGTTATTCTGTTTTTTCACAGCTATCTCTCCAATTGTAAAATAAGTTCCGGTATAATTTGCTCTACATCTCCAGCCCCAAAAATAGCGATAAGTTCAGGGGGGCGAAGTGATTCTGCAATGTCCAAAGCCTCAACGCTCCACTGGTCGCTGATAATGCTTGCATTCTTACCAATCTTTTCTGCGAGATTCGCAGAATCTATATCACCACTCTCCTGCCAGGCGGCAAAAACAGGTGCAATCAAGACTTTATCAGCCTTTGAAAGCTCATCTGCAAATTCGTCAATATATTTTGCGAGTCTCGCAAAGCGGTGCGGCTGAAAAACGACTCTCATGTGATGCTTAGGGAAGCGCTGTCGAAGTGCGCAAATCGCAACTCTGACCTCTGTTGGGTGATGGGCATAATCTTCAATCAATAGAGCATCGTTACTCTGAAAATGGAGAGTCATACGCCTCAAGACACCTGGAAACTTGCGAACTTCGCACTCTGCGACAATACGCTCAACTCCAAGCCTGACGGCGGCTTCAACTGCGATATTCGCATTCTCTTTCTGAAACTCACCCCAATCAGTCTTGTCTCTAAAAATATTTTTTTTGACAATTATTTCGACAGCATTTGAATGATTTCTCAATAGCTCTTCAGGAATGTCAGAACGGTTGTAAATTACAGCTGAGGCGTTGTTTGCGATCTTCGCAAAATTCTGCATAAGGACATCCTCTCCACCAAGTGTCCAAGAGTGATCACCCTCGATATTAGTTATAAGTAATAGAGATGGATTCATATACACTTGCGTACCATCACTTTCGTCGGACTCTGTGATAAAAACCGTTCCCTCCCCAGCAGATGCGGATTGTCTCCAAGTATTAACTTTACCACCAACCATATATCCAGGATTGAGTCCGGAAGATTGAAGAATATGTACAAGAAGTGCCGTCACACTTGTCTTACCATGAGTCCCAGCAACCGCAACGATTGTAGTATAAAGATCTGCTATTTTCGCAAGCATTTCACCTCGTAGCATGGTTAGATCTGCCAACTGAAGAGCCCGAAGAAATTCGGGATTGGAGTCGCTTACAGCTGATGATCGCACCACAAGTAGTGGTGATATATTATCTGGCAGATTTTTAGCTGAGTGGCCTATAGAGATATCAATTCCCTGAGCAGATAGAAACTCTGTATTTGGAGAGGATATCATATCACTGCCGGAAATAGGATAGCCCAACTCATGCATAATCTGAACAAGCCCAACCATTCCAGCACCACCGCATCCTATAAAATGGATATGCCCGTCTCTGTATTTTTCTATTCCGCTATTGTTCATTATAATTATCCGTCTTAATTTTATACCTAATCAAAATCCATTTTTAGCAATTTTCTAAATTCACCTGGGGTCAAATTTATATATTTAACAAAAACCTTTGTAAAGTAACTCTGATCCGAAAAACCACACCGAAAACTGATCTCATTCAGTGGAAGAGTTGTAAATGTTAGCAGCCGTTTTGCCTCTTTTATTCTGATCCCGTTTAGAAGTTGGGAGAATGTTCTGCCAGTCTCTTTACGAATTTTATGCATAATGCTTGACTGACTTGCCCCGAGATGCTTTGCTGCACGTTTTATAGAAATATGCTCACTGTAAGAATTATAGAAAAAGGTAATAAGACGATCTGAGAGCAATTCCCCTTCTAAATCTCTTTTTGCAGCCTTGAATGACCTAAGATTTAAGACGAGTGATTCAAACCAAAAACATAACTCTTTAACATTATCAATATTCGCCATTTCATCGACATGCCTGCTATAAAGAGCCATAACCTTGCTCCACTTCTCTTTTTCAAGCAGTGAATTCATTGATATTACAGACAGTACAGGAAGAAGATACGCCTTTATTGATTTAAGATCAAGATTCTCCACCCCCTCTTCACTCCCACCCAATGAAACAGTTAAAATCTCATCAACTATTTTGAGTAATTTCTCTTCATTCATGGTATTCAAAAGAAGAATTAATTTGTCTGCCAGCAGTAACACCGAACGCCTGCGCTGACTTACTGAAAAAGCACCCTTTCTATTTACTAAAGAAGATAATCTCATCTGCTGAGTCCATGACGCCTTGTTAGTTTCAAATAAAGGTGCATCAAGAAGCCCGTTAGAAAATATTGTTTCAATAAGAAAATTTTTAAGATTCTCTATATCAATATTCAATGTCTCATCCACCCCTTGAAAAGTCGTAAGAGTATTAAAAAGTGAGTTGTCATTAGTAATTGCACTCAAGGTTGCCATCATATTATGCTGCTCAAAATGAAACCCACCGGGCGGTAAAAGACCTCCTATCTCAATTGCACCAAGAATATCCCCCTTAGATGTAGCAACTGGCATCACGAGGTAATGGAGGCCCAGCCAGCATTTCCCGTAATATGCATCTCCTGAAACAAATGCCTGATACGCTGCAACTGTCGCTTCGTGCCGGCATAGCGTTTCTGTGTTACCGTGCTTGACACACCCCTGACATAGGCGACACAAAGCTTTCCCCATCAAGGGTGCTGACTCGCCATTGATTGAATGATAAACTGCACCGTATCCCGAAAATTGATCAATATTTTTCAGTGCTAAGTTCACTCTCTCTATTATTTTATTTTTATTTTTATTCATATTTTGCAGTTTTTTACAAAGAAAAAGTATGATATTACAAGAAATAGTGGTATATTATTAGTAATATATAGCATATTTAATATAAAAAAAGAACTTTATAAAAAAAGTAAGGAGAAAATAATGGATGAGGAAATTCTAAATTCAATAAAAGAAAATTTAATGAAAGGAAAAGCTAACGAGGTTAAAGAGCTTTGTGAAGAGGCAATTGAAAAAAAAATACCTATCGAACAGATTCTTTCAGAAGGGCTAATCTCAGCAATGGGAATAATTGGTGCAAAATTCAAAAAGAATGAAGTATATGTACCTGAAGTGCTTATTGCAGCACGTGCAATGAATTCCGGAATGACCGTTCTAAAACCACTCCTAAAAGAAGCCAAAATTAAGGCAAAAGGAAAAATCTGTATTGGAACAGTAAAAGGTGACCTCCATGATATCGGTAAAAACCTTGTAAGTATGATGCTAGAGGGAGCTGGATATGAAGTAATCGATCTAGGGGTCAATGTTGATCCTGACAAATTTGTGACTGCGGTAAAAGAGCACAACCCTGACATTATTGCAATGAGTGCACTCCTTACAACAACTATGGGTGCAATGAAAACAACGATTGAAACACTGAACGCTGCAAATGTAGAAGTTAAAATAATCGTTGGCGGCGCTCCGCTTACAGACAGCTTTGCGACTGAAATAGGTGCTGACGGATATGCAGCAGATGCGGCTTCTGCTGTTGATATCGCTGACAAGATGGTTGCATAATAAAACTATTTACGTTCAGAGACTACTGATATAAAACGTCCTGCTTTACATAAACACGTAAAGTAGGACATTTTTTTGAGAATAATGCCCGCTAAAGCGAGGCAGAAAACTCCGACTAAATGCTCTTAGGCCACCAGTGAAAGATGACTATTAACCTGTCCCCTTTCAATTCTTCTCTTCGGCTTTTATACTCTTTTCTATTGCATTGGCGACTTGTTTCCCAAGTTCTCTATAGCCATCTTTTGTAAAATGGACATTGTTAGTTGCCAGCGCATATTTTTTAAGCTTTGGCGACATGAAGGCATGCAGGTCATTAACTTCAATATTATGTTCTTCCATTACCCGCGCGGCAGAATTAAGATATTTAAGTTCAATAGCCGAATCGATTATCCCCTTCCCCTTGAATTTCCTGTAGTTCAACTCCAACTCTGAACAAATAGGCGTTGTGGTGCCCCAAATCAGCTTGGCTCCAGTCCTTTTCAAACGTAAAACCAACGTATTGAGCCTCTTCT
>JAUUYH010000151.1 GCA_030590505.1 Kiritimatiellota bacterium | reverse complement strand
TTCTGGAGTTGGTGGTGATCCTTTAGTACGTACTGGAGATAAAGCCTTTGAAATTTCACGAACAGATAAAGATGGACTTAGTTACGGAGCAGAAGTTCGCGCCCTGGATCTAAGCGGTGACACAAATGTTCTATCTTGTCCTAGAATTACAACACAGAATGGAGAAGAGGCAACAATAAGAATGGTTACTGAGGTTTATTTTCCAGAGTCATGGGGTGAGCCGACCTTGATTGATGATGGTACTGTACTCCCTGATCCTCCCCCAGATCCTCTACCCGAATTGCCGAGCGTTGGTTATGTTTCATCAATGCCCGAATTTGGTGATCCAACAGAACTTGGTGTTCGCTTAACTGTCACACCTACAGTTGATCCTGATAAGTATACGATTACGCTTGATATGGTTCCAGTTGTGCAGTCTCAGATTGACTGGACTGATTATTCATATACCCAGCAAACAAGTGCGGGATCAGTTAGAAATACTGTTAAGATGGTTATTATTGAGGCGCGTACTGTTACAACACAAGTAACAATCTATGACGGGGAAACAATTGTCATGGGCGGAATTATGAGAGATGTGGTTACTAATGTTGATGACCGTTGGCCTATACTTGGTGATCTGCCATTGATCGGAAGATTTTTCCGTTCAACTTATGAGACTTCTCTTAAAGAGAACCTATTAATCTTTACAACCCCTCGTCTGGTTAATCCAAATGGATCACCATTAAGGCAGCGTGAAGTTAGAGGTAAGCCACCATTCAGGATGTAATATTAACAGTATTGAATATTTTATAATCAATAAGGGTTGCTTTTTTAGCAACCTTTTTTGTATATAAATAATGCTAATTATGAATGTAAATTTGCACCATTTAAGACTTTTTCATTATGTGGCTGAGGCTAAAGGCATATCTGCAGCGGTCAAGCTTATTCCTTATGGTATTCAGCAACCTGCGATTAGCCAACAGTTACTTCAGTTAGAAGATGAGCTTGGTGTTAAGTTATTTGAACGACGTCCCTTTTCATTGACTGGTGCAGGTGAACGTCTTTTTAAGTTTACAGCAAAGGCATTTAATGATCTTCAATTAACATTGAGAGATCTTAAAGACGATGTTGGTATTAGATTTCGCGTAGCCTGTCCATCTGTAATTTCTGTTAATTTTCTTCCTGAAATAATTTCTACATTATTAAGCGATTTCCCTTTCTTAAGACCGAATATTATGGAGATAGAGGGAAATGCTATATTTGCAGCTCTCTTAAATAATAATATAGATATTGCTATATCTATGGCTGATCTGCCACGATCTAAATCAATTGTATCAACAAAAATTATCTCTCTGCCACTCGCTCTTATCGTCCCTAAAAATCATCGATTTATCAAAAAAGGATTTTGGCCCAAAACTGATTTTGCAATGGAAAAATGGATTGCTGTGCAGGAAGAGACTGGTGGTGTTGATGATCTGAAGAACGGCTTAAGTAATCTGGGAATTGTACCTGAGTTTTCTGCATCTACCAACTCTATTGAGGCAGCATTTAACTATATCTCAATGGGGCTAGGAATTGCATTAATGGCACTTCCGCCTGCATCGATGTTAGAGTATAGAAACGTGAAGGCAATACCTGTTCCTGAGGAGTTTGGGGCTTTGAATATAAATGTTCTCAGGCTAAGAACTACTAACTTAGAACCACGAATTATTAACCATTTTATAGAGAGTACCAAGCAGATAGGAAGAGATTTGTAGGTTTCTGCTATTTGTCTACTCTTTTTAGCATACTCGCTGTGGATTTTTTCAGGGATGAATGAATTATGCCACCAATTAGCTTCATCAGTGATAATGTTCCGATAAAATAAAATAATCCTGCTACAGTAAATAAAATTCCTGATAATAAAAGCTTGTTTACTGAATCATCAACCAAGGTTATAGTGATTAGCACAGCACCTAATGTTATAATAATTACACCTGACACAGATAAGACAACAAGAAACAACAATATTGCATATGCGTAGTATAGTTTTGTCACATTATCAGGAATCGATTCGATAAATGTAATGATACTTTTTTTTATGTTAGAAAAATATCCAAGCACAGATTTCTCAATAAGTGAGGATATAAAAGATGAAATTTTGCCTTTAATATGTTTTGACATAATAATTATAATCCATAAAGATCTACACAAATATATGCAGGGAATTAAATTGTTAAAATCACTTCACCTTAAGAAAAAAAGGAGAAGTGATTATTATTAATAATAATTAGCACTTAACAGATAAAGAACTAATTATAGGAATTTATCAGTTTTTGCGACCGATAAGAATACCGAGTACTAGTCCCGCAACCGCGGCTCCAGCAATGTAGTGATATGGTTTTGCATGGACGTTGTCATCCATTTTTGCTCCGCACTCTTTTACTTTGCCTATTCCTGCTTCAGTTGCTGATACCACTTTGTTTTTAACGTCAATAAGCTTATGAGCAACATTAGTTTCAACAATCACATCTTTTAATGCTGTAATATCTTCTGAAATTGCGATCTTCGCATCTGTTCCCATTGCTTTAAGCTCTTTTGCTGCATACTCAGCTTTTTTTAATGCACTGTTTAATTTGTCCCCTACTGTTTTTGCTTCTGCTGTCATGATAGACTCCTTTATTTTAAATTTAGTGAATCCGAAATTATTTTATAATGCTGATTTTACTGCATCAACAAGTGTTTGCTTATCCTGTAGCCCTACAAACTGTTGATTGACTTCGCCGTCCTTTAGGATGAAAATAGCAGGAATACTTCGAACCGAATATCTTGTGGCAAGTTCCTGTGCCTTATCAACATCAACCTTGGCTATTACCGCATCATCTCCAATCTCCTTTGCAACTTCTTCAAGTATTGGTCCAAGCATTTTACATGGTCCACACCATTCAGCCCAGAAATCAACTAATGTAACTCCAGAAGTGGTCGTTTCGTCAAAATTTGAAGCATCGAGCTGTTTTACATCAGACATTTTTTTCTCCTTATAAAAATGAAGGGCTTTTTTAACCCAAATTATCGCTATTCGTTGTTTGTAAATGATTATGTTTTTTACATAACTCTTTATATATGTGTTAACATATTTCAAAAAATATAGAATGCTATGTCTTTTTATAATAAAAGTACAAAAAATGTACGAATTTTGGAAATTAATATGGCCAAAGCCTTTTTACACTGTCTGACTTAACCCATCCCTCAGAATGATTCTGTCTTATGCGTAGCCAATTATGACGTTCCTCTTCAATTCTTATCTCTTCTCCAGCACGTAATTTAAAACCTGCATTTTCCGCTTTTTCGGATGGTAGCATATATACTGGCACTCCTCTCTGTACAACAATTGCGTCAGAGCTGTTATATGTGGAGTTTTGTTGAGATATATATGCAAGAATTGAGAGTACCAAAAGTATGAAAGATATAATAAATGTAGAGCCCCATTTTCTAGGGGAGAGCAAGCGCCTGAAAGCCAAAGTCAAGCAGCATGTTGAGCACATTACTGCAATAATAAGAATCCAGCTGTCGGGACGAAAACTGTCCCTGAAATTTTCAAATGAATCTATCGGAGTATTGAATGTTCCAATCTCTGGTTGTAGTAATTTGCGTCTGACAAAATTTAGATTTTCCAGTATGTCAGAATCACCTGGATCAAGTCTTCTTGCACGTTCGTAATAGACCAGTGCTTGAGGTAGATTCCCCTTCTGGACTTCGCAGTTCCCTAGATTATACACCCATGCAGGATCGGGGTTTTTGGGGTCGAGTTGGCTCTTATATATTGCTTCAGCAGTTTTTGTATCCTTGCGGTCATAGGCTGCCTGCGGATCATCTTTATCCAGTATCATATTGCCCTCCGCATAAATTGATGCACAACAGAAGAGAAATATAACGATTGAAAGTCTTTTTAGAGCTGTCAATAGATGTTTTTTAAGTGTCTCTGCATTATATTCACTTCTGTTTCCTGGCATATAAGATGAAGAACTGCCTGCCTTTAAACATGCCGAAAGTTTTTGGTTGTCAACCTTTTGCGCCAATTCATCTGTCGTTGTTCCAGGTGGGTAGCCGTGCAGATCATTAATAAGCGGAGTCAGGTCATTCTGAATAATAGAGTGCAGTTCATCCTCATCTTTCGCAAGCTGTATTCGGTTAATTACTGTGCGCTTTTTCTTTTTTGCACTGTTTTTGCGCTTCAGCAACGGATCTCGTGTGAGTTTCTGTTTTTTGTATGATAAGATTTCCGACAGTATCAATACTATTGGCCCTGCAATAAGCACCAGTATTATCCATAGGAGTTTATTATTTTGTAGTGGTATCATTACAGATCCGGATTTGACAGGTTTGAGATAGAGAATTCCATTTTGTTCTTTCATTTCTGATGTATGACTGACATCTTCATTCAGCTGGTTTATCTCGACATCCCCAGCAACGCTTCCTGATGGCATATTATTATTTTTTGCAACCTGAAACTCTTTTACAAATCTTTTTATAATATACTTGCCCCTTAATGGGGAAAATGTAGAAAAAGAGATATCTATTATTAAGTCACCTGCACTTTTTGGAATAATGGCATATCGTATCTCTGCGTTTGAGATTCTGCTGCTATTAGGATCTTTTGTTATTTCAGGAGGATATATTCTACACCCTTCAATATTGATTTCGGGTACGGACAATGCATCAAGAGTACCTTTGCCTTTTAGTATAATTTTAAGGGTTGCAGGCTCGCCAGCTTTTAAGTTTTTTATGCTGAACGAGTACTGAAGATCCCACTCTCCTACAAGTCCAGTATAGTAAGAATCTTTTGGCAACGCTGGAAGAGGAATGACTTTTTTAGGACCAACATCAGCATTCATTCTATATTCTATCCGTTTGTTTTTAGATTGGAAAAAATGCATGGAGAGCAAATCACTTAATGAATTTCCGTTATTTCTTTGTGTATTCTTCTCTCTTTGGACCTCTATTTGACAGGGGATAACTACTTTTCCTGAGAGAGTGCCTGGAGAAATAGGCCTTAGCGCCGCCTTTAATATATCTTCCTTGAACATTTTGTTATTCTGCCGTATTGTCTTGCTCTTCGGTGGTTGAAAATATGACGATTGAGGATTGATGCTACTGTAATCTTTCATCACAATATTTTCTATATCTATTTGAGGCCAGGAGTAGGAAAATCCTAGGCCATTTAAAGAATATATCCTGATCTCAAGCGGAACCTCTTCTCCTACATAGATGGTATCTCTATTCGTCATTAATAAGGCAGAGGAGTAAAGAAGGGTATCAAGGTCAATCTCTTTTCCTGTGTTGTCTATAACCTTTCTCTTGTAGGCTTTAAATTGTACAGGTTGGAGTTTTTTTATAATATGTCCAATCTTTACTTGTATCGCAGGAATCGTCATCGTTCCTTCTTGTAATGCTGTGAACTGATATATTGTCTTGTATGTGGTGACACGCCTTGCTTTTATAATGCGGGTAGAGGAATTATTGATTGGGGTTGCACTGTTCCAGACCAAGCCAGGGATTGAAGGTAATTTATCTATTTCTGGAAATCCCGCTGCAGAGATAAGATAGAATTCTGCACTCTCGCCAACAGCGACAGATTTTGGTGATATCTCAATATAGACATCATTAAATTCGGCATAGAGCCATGATATTGATAACATAAAGCAAGTTATTGCAATAGCGCTTTTGGATATCTTAAATTTTACAAATATACTCATAATTTTTATCTCTTTGTGTGAAAAAGAACTGTAGACGGAAAATCGAAAATCTCAAACGTTTATTACCAATCTTTAAGAACTTTTTTAACTCTTGTGTTGCGTTTTTGGTTCTCTTTTATTTTATCACGCAGTGTTTTTTCATCATTAGCCATCATCTCAAGAAGAGTGGCTGCCTGGCGTGGGTCAATTGGTTTTTCCTTACTTGCCTCTTCGTCCTTCCCTTCTCCATCTTTATTTTTCTCAGGTTCTTGCTTCTTCAGTTTTTTGTTTCCATCTGCATCCTGTTCCTCTCCCTTCTTTTTCTTGTCATTTTCTTTGCTTTTATCTTTTTGGTCTTTATTCTGTTGGCCCTTATTTTCTTTGTCTTTCTGTTCCTCTTTTCCGGGTTTTAATTGATCCATAGCTTTTTTTAGGTGTTCTTCTGCCTTTTTACCATTGCTTTTTTTATGCTCCTCTTCTGCTTTGTTCAGTTCACTTTTAGCTTCCTCTGCAATCTTTTTCACATCCGGGCGCTTATGTCGCTCTGCAGCATCTTTGAGTTTGTCGCAGGCCTTTTTGGCATCCTTAATCTTCTCTTCAGTACTCTTCTGCTCTCTCTCTTCTGGGTTACTTTTGCTCTTTTTTTGATCCTGCTTGTTTTTAGCACTATTTGATTGTTGTTTTTGATTGTCACGAGCTTCTTGAGATTGTTTCTG
>JAUUYH010000144.1 GCA_030590505.1 Kiritimatiellota bacterium | reverse complement strand
GCATAATATTAAATCTTTTCCTACAATCTACAATACGTTGAATATCACGTTCAAACATCTCAGTATATGCAAGTAGATGATGTGCAAATAAAACTGGTTGTGCATGCTGAAGATGTGTAAATCCAGGCATAATAACATCGCTATGGCAGTCCGCCTGCCCTACAAGAGCCGCCTGTAGTGCTTTAATTCCCTTTACGATATCATCAGCTTTATCACGCATATAAAGTCTGATATCCAGTGCAACCTGATCATTTCTACTTCTACCTGTATGGAGTCTTGCACCAGTCTCTCCGATTGCATCAATCAGGGCATTCTCAATATGCATGTGTATATCTTCAAGTTCGCTGGTGAAGGTAAAATCATTATCCTGAATGCACTTCTCTATCTTCTTAAGGGCGTCCTTGATCTCGACAGCATCGGGTGCGGGTATGATTGAAGATTCAGCAAGCATCGTAACATGTGCTATGCTGCCAGCTATGTCATATTGATAAAGTCTTTTATCAAATGATATTGATTCCGTAAACTCTCTAACACTCTCTTCTGGTGAATCAGAAAACCGTCCGCTCCATAACGCCATTGTAATATCTCCGTGTTAAAGCACATGTCATTTTAATGCTGTTAATTCCTAGCCCACATTTGCGAATTTCGCAAAATAAAAACTTCGACTACCAGGCAAATCCAAGATTAAAGCTGAAGCGCAATTTACTATCAACTCCATCCTGGTTATTGATAATAGGATAAGCCAAATCAAGCTTAATCGGAGCCTGGAACTGCGGAAGTTTAAGACGAACTCCCCAACCGACTCCCATATTCATTTTTGAGAAATCCAGATTCCATGGATCTTTCCACGCTGTTCCAGCATCCATAAAGAATGCTCCACGTATAAAACGCCATATCGGGTGAGAAACCTCTATATTTGCAAGAATCATAGACTGCCCACCATAAACATGTTCAGCACTGTCTTCAGGCCCAACTTGCCTGTAAGGGAAGCCTCGAATCGAATTTCCACCACCCATAAAATATCTTTCATAAATTGGAACCATATCGCTATCACTTTCGCCGCTGATACGACCTACAGTACCATACTTGACTCCTGTATGTAAAATAAATAGATCTTCAAAGAACGGATAGTAATTACTGGCAACCGCTTCAATACGATAATAAATATTTGTTGCTGCATTAAATTCACCCTTCAAACTCAATAGATATCCTGAGGTTGGATCAATAAGACTGTCTCTGGTATCTCTGCTAAGAATAAGACTTGATGTACTGAGAAAATCTGTCCCCTCCTCATTTGTGAAATATTTTGAGTTTCTATCATCGTCCATGTTACGCACAGTTACCGCTTCGATTCTTTGTCCAAGAGTCAGTGTGGTAAAATCATCAAAGAATTTCTTACTGAATGCAATAGTTCCGCCACCATGAGACTCATCCCAATGATCATAAAACCTGCTTTTATAATAACCTTCAAGTTTCATCTTCAACTGAGTATCAAACATCCACGGTTCAGTAAAAGAGACAAGAAACTCATTTCGTTCAAAACCTACATCCGCACGTAATGTTAAACGTTGACCACCACCACGGAAAAAGTTAGATGGACTAAATAGATCAAAGTTATTCTGAGTAAATTCTACTGTACCACCAAAACTATCTGTGTCGGAATATCCAGCACCTAAAGTCAACTTAATTGTCGGCTTCTCCTCAACTTTAATATCAATATCTTTCTCGGTTGGATTGGCTGTATTGGTTGTAACTATTGTAACTGTTTTGAAATATCCGAGCCCCTGAAGCCTCTTCTTCATGATTTCAAAAAGTGAATTATTAACTGGTTGCCCTGGCTGCAGTGGAAGTTCTCTGCGAATAACTTTATCCTTGGTTATATGGTTACCAGAGATATTTATATCCCGAATCATATATTGAGGGCCTTCTGTTATTGAGTAGTTTATATCAACAATATGGGTGTTAAAATCTGCATTTCTTATAGGCTCACATTTAAAATCAGAATACCCTAGCGGGAAATATTTCCTTCCAAAAGAATGCAGGTCACGCTCTTGAGTTCGATAGTCAAAAACATCACCCTCTCTCATTTTAAGCAGGAGAAGAAGTGCAGTTGTATCAAATCGTTCATTTCCGGAAATTGTAACCTTTCCTACGTAATATTGCTCACCCTCTTCTAGGTTGAATGTAACATTAACATACTCTGGATTTTTTGGGAGTTCCTGTACGTCAATGCCTGTAACACTAAAATCAAGATATCCCTTACTCCAGTAAAGGTTTCTCAGTCGAATTTTATCTTCATCTGCAATATTTTGATCAAAAAGCCCAACATTAAATAACCAGCTCATGTATGAGTGCTGTGTCTGAATTGCACCCTTAAGTGTAAAGTTATAAAATACTTCATTTCCGTTAAAATCAACAGAGTTTACTTTGTATCTGAGATTCTCCTGAATTGTAAAAATGAGGTTAACTGCACCTTCCCCTACATCTTCAATCTTAGGAGATATAGTTGCATCATAATATCCCTCATTATTGTAGAACTCACGAAGAGCAATCAGAGAATCATTTAATTTTTTATCATTTAAGATTTCACCAGGCTCAAGAGTAAGCTTTTCCCTTAACTTCAGGTCTTCAAATTTCTTATTGCCGTCAAGGACAATATCTTGAATCTTCGGCCTGGAAACGGTTTTGAATACAACATCAACCCTTCCATCAGGGGTCTTTTCAATCACTGCGGCAACATCTTTGAAATATCCTGTTTCTGAGAGCCGCTTCACGTCTTCATCAAGAATTTTTTGATCAAATTCCTCTTCCTTGCTCAACTGTAGGTAATACTTCAACTGATTGTCAGGGAACTGATGTCCCTCCTGTTCAAAAATAACGCGTCTGATCTTTTCAGCAGACAAATCACCTGTCATCATAAGCAACGCTGTTACTGCAATCAACAATGTTCTAAAAAAAGAATGACCTGAATTATAATATACCATCTTAAACTAAATCTCCATATTTTCTAAAATTAATTATCATAGTGAATTAGACTCTTTAACCGCAGAGAGCCCATCAAAAGCTAAAGAATATAACATTCATACAGAAAATGTAAACCCTAATGTTGAATTTTCGGAACTTAATGCAACATTCTATTGAGCTAAGAATATTTTACAGGTAAAAAATAGCATTAAGCATTAAGCATTAATAAAATAAAAAGAGAAAAATAAAATGATACCATATATTAAAAGAGATGAAAACGAGATTACAAATCGACTCAAGAGATCTGACGAACAGAATGTACTGCAGGCACTAAAAACCTCAAAACCCGGAATGGAAGAGCTTCTACACCTTATCTCCCCCGCAGCCCTGCCACTCCTAGACCACCTCTCTGCAAAAGCAACTCAGCTAAAAAAAATGCACTACGGAAAAACAATCAAGCTATACACTCCACTATACCTATCAAACTACTGCATAAATCACTGCACTTACTGCGGCTTCAATAAAAAATCAAAGGAGAAACGCAGACGCCTCTCAATTGATGAAGCGATGACAGAGGCGAGAGCAATAAAAAAGTTCGGTATGGACTCCATACTTCTAGTCAGCGGTGAAGATCCGAAACATATCTCAATTGACTACCTAGAAAAGCTTGCTACTGAGATGAAAAAACTATTCTCATACATTGCAATCGAAATATACCCACTTTCTATGGAATATTATCAACGTCTCTTCAATGCTGGAGTTGATGGGTTGACACTTTATCAGGAGACTTATGATCAAAATACATATAAAACATTTCATCTTTCAGGCCCAAAAGCAGACTACGACGATAGACTTGAATCCATAATAAACGGGGGCCAGGCAGGCTTTAGAACGATTGGCATAGGTGTTCTTCTCGGACTCTACGACTGGAGAGTCGAAGCTCTATCGTTGGCTGCACATGCAATTTTCCTAAAAAAGAAATTCTGGAGAAGTAAAATTCAATTCTCCTTCCCACGCATCACAGTTGCCAATCCGCAATTCAATGTGCCAGCACATGTCTCCGAAAAAGAGCTAGAGCAGATGATCCTTGCATTCAGGATTGTATTTCCAGAATCTGAAATCTCCGTATCAACACGTGAAAGTTGCGAATTTCGCAATCGTATTGCACCCACTGCAGCATCAACGATGAGTGCAGCATCATCTGTAATACCCGGCGGCTATGCAGATAGCGACCAAAAAGAACTTGGACAATTTTCCCTACACGATACACGTACAGCAGCAATGATGCAAAGCGACATGAAAAGCCTGAACCTTGATGTCATCTATAAAGATTGGGACAAGCTGTTTTGAACGTAAAAAAACTTAGGGATAGTGAAGGGTCGACCTTGACTTTCTATCTTGCAAAGATATAATTTTTATGCAAATAATAAATATGGGTATTCACCTAAATTAGTGGGTAACACTAAAAAAAGAGATCAAGAATAGAACACGGACAATTGCGAAATACGCAAGTTTTGAATGTTAGGTGTTGAATTTTTGATTAAGACAAAAGATTAAGAAAAGACGGTCTGAGCATCACTACGTTCGGGGACAGGTGAAGAGGCAAAAGAATAAGCAAAAGAACAGTCTACAAGGCTTTATTTATTGCCTTTTTTTTGACGTGTTATTTGCTTGCTTAATGCGTTGAGTACAACGCATGCTACTTAAAAAAAATTCTACATTGGCTCCAACGACACAAGGTCGCTGGTGGCCTAAGAGTGACTATAAACACTATCCCCAAGCTTTAATCTAGGTATTATGTAAAGAACCTTAATTGTCTTGTTTTTTTACTATCGCATAGAGGTCGAAATTTAAGAAATGGGCTTCTTTTGGGTTAGCATAGATAAATAGTAATTCATCTTGATCGTCATTATTATAGTCAACGGGTATTGCCTGTACTCTCTTCTTACCTTTAAGGGTGTTTAAATGGAAATCAGGCTCTTTATTTCCTGTTGCAAGAAAAACTTGCTTATTTATAAAAAAGTTTACTGCTTTCATCATTCTACCGATATCCCAAACGTTGTCCTTATCCGTAAATAAAGTTTCTCTAATTTTCTGGGAGAACTCTTTTTCGTCAATAGCACTAGAATTAACTCTCTCTTGATCTCCCTCCTTTCCAAACCAGACTTCTAGGCGATTATTCTCCAGATTTGACATACTAACGTCTGGTATTTTATCACCATTAAAGTCTCCATAGATAGAAAAAACATACTTATTGTCAAACTCAATTTCATCCATCAAAGAATCGGGATTAGTTAAGATAGATAGCAGAGAGGGTAGGAGAACAAACACCTCACCTTTCCACTTTGAACTAAGTTTAAATGATTTCCCATTACTCGACTGATACCCTGAGCTTTCAATTTTAAACTTCCAGTCTGTAAATAGAGCTTGTGCTAATTGGGCAAGTGATGGAGCTTGAACTTTGATCATAAGTAGATCTGGATACTCATCATCATCAAGAGCACAGGGAAAAAAGAGAGTGATATCTTCTGCAATTTTAATAATTGAACTTGGATCTGTGAATTGAGGCCCTTTATCTGTACCATGAAAGAACCAGAGTTTTCGTCGATGCCAAATCACATAATCTGGGATTGTGTCGTTGTTAAGGTCGGACTCTATAAGTTGAACCGAATTCTGCATACTGATAGTTTCACCAAACTCTATTCCTTTTGACTGAGGAGTTGAGTCTTGAAATAGGTTGAGGTCTAAAGATACGGTAGGCTCTTCTGGAATCTGACCATCTTTAGTTAAAACATAATAGTCATACATTGAGTTCTGTTGAACAATTAAATCCAAATGTTTATCCCCATTTATATCTTTTAACAACAAGCTAGGAATCATAAAAGATTCAGAAAGTATCCCTTGAGCCTTCCCCAAGCCAGTCTGCCTATTGTGGGTCATTTTTACGGAGAATTTTCCAATTTTAGAAAATTTATAGATAGGATTACTCTCACTGGAGGATTTATCACTTGTACGATTAATCCATATCTCGCAATGATCCATCACAGGTACAAGGATATCTAATTTCCCGTCTTGATTAATATCTTGTAGAAAACTAGAAAATAGAGGTTCTCCTACTCTAAATCGGAATTTCATCCGCTTATTGATTAAAACGCCCTTTGATTCAATATGGCCATCTGCAGAAATTGGGTACGCAAACAGTCCATCAGGTGTAAGTGTTAGTAACTGTTTCTTTTTACCATTAACCATAAATGATGATAGAGAGATAAGAGATCTTTTCGGAAATGGCAGTTGCCAGTTATTGCCAATTTTATTAAGGCTCAAGTTCTCCTTGTTTATACCAGACCACGTTCGCACTTCCCCCTTCTTTCCTATAATAAACAACTCATTCACGTTGTCGCCATTTAAATCTTCGAATCGATACCCCGCAACCTCGCATTTAGGGGAAACACGTGCTAAAAGTTGCTCTTTATAGAGATAATTATCTCCCGAAGCATTCATTATGGAAAACCCAAAAATTAATATAAAGCTGAATAATAAAATATATTTCATTTAAATCTCACGTATGTAAGTTGATTTGATTCTAAGAGTAACAGGAGAGGTTTATCACCTTTTTTTGTCGTCTCATAGACAATACGAGCTTTTTCTG
>JAUUYH010000255.1 GCA_030590505.1 Kiritimatiellota bacterium | reverse complement strand
ACCAACAAGCAAAAAAGAAGGCAATAAATAAAGCCTTACAGACTGTTTTTTTTCTTATTTTTTTTCATCTGTTTCAGCTTTGCTATTTGCGTTGGGACAACGCAAGCTACTTAATAGAAGAGGAATACAGAAAAGATCCCCCCTCTGCCTTGTTCAAAGGCAGAGGAGACAATGCTACTACACTTCACATACCGAAAACGACAACACCATTATTTTTGTGATGCTTCGAGCGCTTGTTCAAAATCTGCGATAATATCTTCTATATCTTCGATGCCTACGGACACCCTAATGAATTCCTCGCTTATGCCTGCCGCCTTTTTTGCCTCATCATCAAGTTGCTGGTGTGTTGTTGATGATGGATGGATTACAAGAGTCTTTGCATCTCCAACATTTGCTAGATGACTTGCAAGCTTTACTGAGTCGATAAACTTAGGTGCTGTCTTACTGCCGCCTTTGATGCCAAATCCGAGGACTGAGCTATAGCCACCCGAAAGATATTTATTTGCAGTTTTATGCCACCTATGCGATTCTAGTCCTAGGTAGTTTACCCACTCTACAAGTGGATGGGTCTCTAGAAATTTTGCAAGTTTTGTTGCATTACTGCAGTGTTTTTCCATTCTTAACGGTAGTGTTTCTACTCCCTGCAGAAGTTGAAAACTGTTCATCGGGCTCGGGCATGGGCCTATGTTTCTCATTCCTTGAACTCGTGCTTTTATTATAAATGCAATATTTCCGGCACCAGGTACATTGCTGAGAGCATCCCAGTAAACAATACCGTGATAACTTGGATCTGGTACGGTGAATTCTGGGAATTTACCAGTTGACCAGTCAAAATTACCACTGTCAATAATCATTCCACCAATAGTTGTGCCATGTCCGCCAATCCATTTCGTACAAGAATAGAGAACAACATCAACACCGTGCTCAATTGGCCTACAAAGTGTCGGGGCAAATGTGTTATCTATGAAAAACGGAATCTTCTCCGCATGTGCTACTTTCGCAATTTCTGCAATATCTGGAACATCACCTTTTGGATTGCCGATTGTTTCGCCATAGACAAGCCTTGTGTTCTCTTTTATTGCTGCCTTTACTGCTTCAGGCGTGAAGTCATTTACAAATGTTACCTCAATTCCAAAACGTGGTAATGTATGCTGAAAAAGCGTCTGTGTACCACCATACAGGGATGATGATGCTACAATATGATCTCCTGCTTTCAGGATATTTGTAATGGCAAGGAATATTGCGGACATTCCGCTTGCTGTCGCAAGTGCACCAGTTCCTCCTTCAAGAGCGGCTAGTCGTTTTTCTAATACATCAGAAGTAGGGTTCATCAGGCGAGTATAGATGTTTCCAAATTCCTTGAGAGCAAAGAGGTTTGCTGCGTGCTCTGAAGAGTTGAATACATAGCTAGATGTCTGATAGATTGGCACTGCACGTGAATTTGTGGTAGGATCTGGTTCCTGACCAGCGTGAAGTGAGATTGTTGATGTTCCATTTTTACTCATTATATAATTTCCTTATTTTTTATATTGTTGTTGTTTATTAATGTTGAAAAAGTGATGTTGTGAGGTATCGTTCTCCTGTATCACAGATTAGTGTGACTATTACTTTATCTTTGTTTTCTGGACGTGCTGCAAGTTGTGAAGCTGCGGAGACATTTGCACCTGAACTTATTCCGCAGAGAATACCATCTTTCTTTGCAAGATTAGTTGCCATTTTAAGTGCATTTTCATCTGTTACTTTTATTATTTCATCAATGATGTCTGTATTAAGTACTTCAGGAATAAATCCCGCACCGATTCCTTGAATCCCGTGTTTGCCAGGCAGTTCCCCTGATAATACTGCAGATGTTTCTGGTTCAACTGCAACAATTTTAATGTCTGGATTTTTCTCTTTAAGGAACTTTCCGCAGCCAGTCAGGGTTCCGCCTGTTCCGACTCCTGCTACAAATATATCAATCTTACCGTCTGTATCTTCCCATATTTCCGGGGCAGTTGCATTATAGTGTGCGTCTGGATTTGATGAATTGTTAAACTGCTGCGGCATAAATGCATTTTTAGTTTTTGCAAGTATCTTTTCCGCTTCAGCAACTGCACCCATCATACCTTTTTCTCCTGACGTAAGATGGATCTCTGCTCCGAAATGCTCAAGAATTGAACGTCGTTCAATTGACATTGTTTCCGGCATTGTTATAATCAGTTTATAGCCGCGTGAAGCTGCGACCATCGCAAGTCCGAGTCCAGTATTTCCACTTGTTGGTTCAATAATGGTTCCACCTGACTTTAGTTTTCCGCTCTTCTCTGCCGCATCAATCATGCTTACACCAATTCTATCTTTTACACTTGATGT
>JAUUYH010000064.1 GCA_030590505.1 Kiritimatiellota bacterium | reverse complement strand
CTAACGATTTATCAGAATACCCAAAGCCTTTCATGTCCAGCATTATGTAGCGCCTATTTGACGGTAGTTTTGCAATCAGCCGTTCCCATGTGAACGATGATGAAGCAAAGCCATGTATCAACAGAACTGGATCACCCTTTCCAATGTCAGAATAGGCAATTTTTAAGTTTTTTATTTCTATATATTTTCTAGGTAACATAATTAACCATCGACTCCTTTATTATCCATAAACAAGATTCTAAATAAAGCATAAATGATGATAAAATCAAGGTTAATACCAATATGGCATCAAAAGTATTTAAGGGGCTTCGCCTGAATTAGTCGGTAATATAACACAATAATCATTGAAAACAAGATATAAATGGGGGCTCAACGCCAGCCCTCAAATCCCCGGCGCTTCCTCCCCTTGCTTTGGTGATCAAAAAAAGAGGAAGCAATTGTATCCTAAATTTATAATAGTGTGTGAAGGAGATAAGGCAGAACCTAAATATCTGAAGGCATATATAGAAGAAAAAGGTTTTGTTCATAATCATATAGGCTAGTTTTAAATTTCAAGTGCAACTCAGGTAAAAATTAAAATTGACGCTGTGCTCTTTAACCTGCAAAATGAGCCTCAATGTTCCACTTTTTGGTACACTAATGTACTATTTTGCTTCATTTAAGAATCTTAGGTTAACTTTTTTGAATGAAGAGAGATTTTTAATCTTAAATAAGAATTTTTAAGTGTAAAATATAAAAATTACAGTGGACCAGATCCGAATGGCAATCTTTAGGCGTGCTGATAAATCAGAAGTTGTACCTATGTAGTGTCTTCCTTTATCTTTTTCAGAAACCAAAATGTAAACGTAATGAAAATTTTTCATGGCATGCCAAGCCGTTTTATCACGCCGTAGCTTTTAAACAAAGGCGGAAGTCTCGCTATTTTAAGTGATGTCCGCCTACGCACTCGACTACGAGTGGCTCCGGCGTGACAGCCTTCACTTTTCGCTACGCTGCGAGCGAAGGCTGGTGGAGCATATCGGATTCGAACCGATGACCCCCACACTGCCAGTGTGGTGCTCTAGCCAACTGAGCTAATGCCCCATAAGATATTTAAAGATTTTATTATTGAAATGATTTGATGATTGTAATACATCAAAGCCTTTCACATTTGAAGATTTTAACCCTCCAAATCCAATTTATCCCTATTTTTAACTTTTTGAGGAAGGTAAGATATGCTGATTTTAGATTACTTCAATCTAAATCTGAAAAAAAAATGAAATTTGAGGGGAAAAAAGTGAAATGAGATGTACTGTATTGCGATTTTTATACAAAAGTGTATTCTAGGAGATGATAAATGTCGATTTTGTAAATGGGAAATCATCATTAATATATATAAAAGGATTGATATAATGAGTAACAAAAAAAATATAGCAATTGCGGGTGCTACGGGCGCAGTTGGGGCGGATATGATAAAAACTCTTGAAAATCGTAATTTTCCAGTTGGAGAGTTGCGTCTTCTTGCATCCGCTCGGTCGATTGGTAAAGAGTTAGAATTCAGGGGGGAGAAGATTAAGGTTCAAGAACTTACTCATGACTCTTTTGAAGGAATTGATATTGCACTCTTCAGTGCAGGGGCTGAGAGATCTAAGGAATTTGCGCAGTCCGCAATTGATGCAGGTGCTGTTGTTGTAGATAACTCTAGTGCATTTCGCATGGATGAAAATGTTCCATTGGTTGTTCCTGAAGTTAATCCTGAAGATGCATTGAAGCATAATGGAATTATTGCAAACCCAAACTGTTCTACAATTATTATGGTTGTTGCTGTTTATCCTTTACATAAGGCAAAAAGATTGAAAAGACTTGTAGCCTCTACTTATCAGGCGGCAAGCGGGGCAGGGGCTGCAGGAATGCAGGAGCTTGAAGATCAGACTCGTGATGTTCTTGATGGAAAAAATGTTGTTGCTGAAAAATTTGTTTATCCTATTGCATTTAATCTATTCCCGCACATTGATGTTTTCCTTGATAACGGATATACTAAAGAAGAGATGAAGATGACTTTTGAATCCAGAAAAATTATGCACTGCCCTGATCTGAATGTCTCGTGTACATGCGTCAGGGTTCCTGTACCTAGAGCCCACTCAGAGGCATTGAATATGGAATTTGAAGAAGAGGTTACACCTGAAGAGGTAAGAGATATATTGAAAAAATCGCCTGGTGTAATAGTGAAAGATAACCTTGCAAAAAACGAATATCCAATGCCTAAAGATGCATCAGGGATTGATGAGGTTCTTGTCGGTAGAGTAAGGCAGGACTGTTCGCGCAGTGATAATCGCGGTATTGAAATGTTCATCAGTGGCGACCAAATTCTTAAGGGTGCTGCCCTTAATGCTGTTCAGATAGCTGAACTGCTTGTTGACTGAACAAATTGAATCCCATCAAGGTGGGGGGATTAAAAAAATCTACAAATTGCTTTATGTTTTTTTGGCTTTTTGCCTTAAATTATGGAGCAGTTACTTATATACTTTAGGTGAAGTTACTGCTTGATTATGCGGATGGTGATTTTTTTTACATTTCTCTTGCTTTTTTTACTTGTTTTTTTGTTGAATGTATGTTATTTTAATATTAGAGAATAAAGGAACTAAAAATGCCTGTAGTTAAAATTACGGAAACGGTATCAGTTGGAGATAAACTTACTATTTTTGCCGGTCCATGTGTTGCAGAAAGTGAAGAGATCTGTTTTCAGATCGCTGAATATATGTTAGACCTTTGCTCAAAATATGATCTGCAATATGTTTTTAAAGCCTCGTTTGATAAAGCCAACCGCTCTTCGGGATCTACGTTTCGCGGGCCAGGATTAGATGCTGGTTTAGAGCTTCTTAATAAGATTAAAACAACTCTAAAACTTCCCATTGTTACAGATATTCATGAGTCGTGCCAAGCTGAATCTATTGCGAAGGTCGCAGATATTATTCAGGTTCCTGCTTTTTTGTGTCGTCAGACGGATCTTCTTGAGGCATGTGCAGCAACTGGTAAGGTGATCAATATTAAGAAAGGGCAGTTTATGGCTCCTGAAGATATGAAGGGTGCAGTTGAGAAGGTTAAGTCTGCTGGGAATGAGAAAGTGCTACTTACAGAGCGTGGATCATCCTTCGGATATCATAATCTTGTTGTTGATATGCGTTCTCTTGTTACGATGAGAGAGCTTGGAGTTCCTGTCGTTTTTGATGCAACACATTCTGTTCAGCTTCCTGGTGGACTCGGTAATGCTTCCGGGGGACAGAGGGAATTTGTAATGCCTTTGGCAAAAGCGGCGGCTGCAGTGGGAATTGATGCGTTGTTTCTTGAGGTTCATCCTGATCCGGACAAGGCTAAGTCGGACGGACCTAACTCAGTTGATTTTAAAATGGTGGAAGAGATTTTGGCGGCAGTTAAACAGATACATTATATTTCTTAGGTATAGAGGAACTTTTTATGACATTTGAAAACTATATTGCGGTTGAGAATAATAGTGCTTTTCTTGGAATACGTGCTATAGTTCTTGATATAGACGGAGTTCTTACTGATGGTCGTTTTGGATATGACGGATCGGAGCATGAGATTAAGTTTTTCCATGCTCGTGATGGGCATGGTATAAAATTGGCAATGAGAAGCGGGCTCAAGGTTGGAGCACTTTCTGGGCGTGCAAGTAGTGCCAATCGGAAACGTGCTGAAGAGTTGGGCTTTTCATTTCTTTATGAAGGGAAAAAAGACAAGCAGAAGGCATTTAAGATTTTGCTTGATGAAAATAATTTAAAATCTGAAGAGGTTCTCTATATTGGAGATGATCTGGTGGATATTCCAGTTCTCAGAGAAGTTGGTGTTGCTGTTGCAGTAAATGATGCACCTGGGTATTTGGACGAGTTTTGCGATTTTCGCACAGCTCTTCCAGGCGGGCATGGTGCAGTACGTGAAGTTATTGAAATTCTCCTTAAGGAGCAGAATAAATGGGATATACTAATCCAAAAATATATTGGTTGAAAACGTGTTTTGTGCTGTTTTTAATCTCTCTTTTACATATTACATTATTGGCGAAAGGTGAGCTTGACGGAAGATTTTATTATGTTGTTTTTCCTTATTATCAAGAGAGTGGAGACTTGCCGCTTGTTATCTTGCGTTGTGATAAAGCCAAGCCTATTGGTATCAGAGTCGAGATGGAGGGGGTAACTCTTGACTGGATTGGTGATAGTGTCAAGGATATTAAAGGTGTTGTAAAGACTCCGTTTGCGATTTACGATAAAAATACGCGGAAGGTTACAGGGAACAAGAAGGTCACTTATCGTTCACCCGAAATGGATCTCGACGGTATAGGGTTTGATATAGACCAAGTTAAGCAGATTATTCATATCAGAAGTAAGGTTAAGGTTACTCTTAAATCAAAATTAGAGCATGAACGCGGAAAGAATAAAAGAGTAGATAAAGGAAATACCACGATTGATAGAAGTAGGACAAAATTTCTAATAGAACGTATTGATGAAGGGAAAGATAATGGTAAAAAAGATAGTGAGCCTGACAAAGAGGTTCGGTCTGATAATGTGAGCGGATTTGATTGGAGTTCCTTGTGGTGGTTTGTTGGTTTAATTATTGTAGTTGTCTCTGTTATTAGACTTGTACATCGTAAAAAGCCTAAAAAGGGATCAAAATAAAATAAAAAATATGTTGTAGTAAAGTTTTTACGTTGATATACAGATAGAGTTATACCGCAAGCGGTAGATATCTTGTCTTTCTTTGGCTAGCTAATTAAGTTTAAAGGAAATATTAAGATTTTATCCGTGCAAAGTATACTACACATTTAGGAGAGTAATTATGAAAAGAAAAAGAGTTTTATTATTGTTAATTACAGGTTTTACCTGTTTGGGTGGATTGTACCTGGATGCTCAGGCAAAATCACTTTTAAGTCGTGTAAGATCTCGTGAGGGTGCGAAGAAGAATGTGCCCACTGTTATAACATCGGACTCCATGGATTTCGATATTAGTAAGAATGTTGCAGTTTTTACAGGTAATGTGCAGGTTGATGATGCAAATATGCGTATTTTATGCGATCAAATGATTGTTCGTTTTGAAGGTAAGCCTAAAGACGTTAAAAAGGAGACAGGTGCTAAGGACTCGAAGGTGGAAAAAAAGGATACAGTAAAGAGCGAAGCTGCAGATGACCCAATTCAATCAGGAACCAAAGTCAAAACCATTGAGTGTATAAAAAATGTTATAATTATCCGTAAGGTTTATGATGAAAAAGAGAAGTCAGAGGGAGAGCAGAAAGCTGTCGCAGGGCATGCTCTCTACGAAGTTAAACCTGGAAAAATTACCCTGACAAAGAATCCTGCATTAATAAGGGGCGGTCATACATTACGTGGAGAGGTGATAATTTACTGGGTTGGTTCTGAGCGTGTAAGTGTTAGAAGTGGCAACAAAACTTCAAGTGAATTAAAAATTAGATCTAATAAGAAATAAAGGTGCTAAATGAGTGAAATGGAATTACTTCTTGATGCAAGAAATTTGGTAAAGGCTTACCATGGGAAACGAGTTGTTAACGGTGTTTCAATGAAAGCACATCGTGGCGAAGTTGTTGGCCTGCTTGGTCCGAATGGTGCTGGTAAGACGACAAGCTTTTATATGATGATGGGACTGATTCGCCCAGATGAAGGTGAGGTTTTCTTTGAGAATGAGGATGTCTCTCATCTTCCTATGTATCAACGTTCCCGGCGAGGTATGGGGTACTTGGCACAGGATCCGTCAATTTTTAGAAAATTGACTGTAAAAGAGAATATTATGGCTATTCTTGAGACTATGGATATGACTAAGCAAGGACGTCTTGATAGGCTTGAAGAGTTGCTTAATGAACTTGAACTTACATCACTCGGTCATCAGAAAGCTATGACATTAAGCGGTGGAGAGAGGAGACGCTTGGAGATTACGCGTGCACTTGTAACTAACCCGTCATTTATTATGCTTGATGAACCTTTCAGTGGAGTGGATCCGATTGCAGTATATGATGTGCAGCAGATTGTTCTACAATTGAAGGACAAGAACTTGGGTATTCTGATTACAGATCATAATGTAAGAGAAACGCTTGCATGTGTTGATCGTGCATATTTGATGTGTGCTGGGCAAATCTTATGTGAGGGTAATAGTGATTTTCTTGTTAATGATGAGAAGGCGAGGGAGCTGTATTTAGGCCCTAAGTTTACGATATAGGTTTTCGTGAAAAATTTGGGTCATTTTGTTTTATGATTTTATTATTAATCGGGGTAAGCATCTAAAATATGGTGTGTAGCCCATACGCATAAATGTCAATGTTAAAGCCAGTTTACTGGTCCTTACAAAGGAGGAAATAATGAGTATTATTGTAAGTGGACGACACGTAGAAGTGACAGAGTCAATGAAGGAGTATGCGGAAAGCAAGCTGAGTGCTATTTTGGAAGACAAGCACAAAATCTCGAGTGCGAGAATTGTTCTTAATCTAGAGAAGGATCGACATTTTGCAGAAGTGATTGTGCATGGGAAAGGTTTGAATATTGAAGCGGACAGTGAGTCTTATGATATGCATGAGTCAATTGATACCGTTATGGGGAAGATTGAGCGTCAGATTGATCGTTATTTTGATAAGAAGCAGGATCATCATAAAACAGGACACCGTGCTGCTCCAGCAGTTATAGACGATCCTGATGCTAATGACTTCGACTATGTCGAGGAGTAGTGACAATCTCAGAAATAACTGGTTAGTTTATGATGATTCAAGGTTGTTGAAGGAGTGTGAGTTTGATGAATACCAAGCTTCAGGGCCTGGTGGTCAGAAGCGTAACAGAAAATACTCTGCGGTGAGATTGAAGCATCTGCCGACTGAAATTGAAGTTCGGTCAGCAGAGAGCCGGTCTCAGAAGCAGAATCGTAGTTCAGCTCTTAAGAAACTCAGGAATCTGATAGCGATTAATATACGATCAGATGAGTCACCAGTTCTTGAATCATTAGTAATCGGCTTGAATAATGGTCAATATCCATTATTTTTAGCAAAGTTGTTTGATGAACTGCATATTTGCGAATTTCGCATAAGTGAAGTTGCAGAAAAAATGGGTATCTCGACAGGTAAGCTTGTCAAGCTTATGGCTCGTGATACTCAGATATGGCAGATTGTTAATAGTGAAAGGAGAGTGCGCGGAATTGGTCCGTTAAAGCAGTAATAATGTGGTAAGGCATCGCTAGATGCGATGCCTTATGATAAGATAATGCTCTTGATTTATAAGGGCACAAACAAATAGGAGAAATGATAATGGTAACAGCATTTGTGTTGGTAAATGTAGAAAGAAGTACCCTGAAACAGGTAGTTGAAGCAATTCTTGAAATAAAGGGTGTATCTGAAGTTTATACAGTCGCAGGGGAGTATGACCTTGTTGCAGTTGTACGAGTAAAGAATAATGCAGAACTCTCAAAGATTGTTGTGGATCAGATGCCACATCATATTAAGGGCATTACTCATACAAAAACCCTCTGTGCATTTGAAGCACATTCAAGCATTGATCTTGAAAAAGTTTTTGCTGTGTAATTAACTGTAATTTTAGCAAATATTTGAAGCATAGGCACTCGAGTTCCTATGCTTTTTTTTTGCTCTGTAGTGCGGGCATCCCTGCCTGTACACTCTGTAGTTCGGGCATCCCTGCCTGTACATCTTCTCTCTGTATTAAGCAAGCAACCAACAAGCAAAAAAAAGGCAATAAATAAAGCCTTACAGACTGTTCTTTTGCTTGCTACGTTACCTTTGTGCGTCCTACGTATGTCGGAATTCATTCCGACACTTTTGATGCTACAATCAAGGAGGAAATTTAGATTAAGACAAAGATTAAGACAAAGATTATGAAGGAGTTGACAATCAACCTGTCCCCGACAATTCTTAATCTTCAATTCAATATCAAAAATCTGCGTATTTCGCAATTCAAAACAGTTTAGAGGGTGATTATTAGTAACCGTTAATCGTGGATTTTCTTATTCACTTTTGTTACTTCGTGTGGAGGCGAGACGCCTCCGAGCGAATTCACAACCGAGACGGTTATGCTACATTAGCGGTAAGCCACTCTTTCCAACTTAACAATTACGATTATTTGAATAGTTGAGCGATATAACTTAATATATCTTCTCGAAGAGCCCGGGTTCTCAAAAGTTCAATAAACTTTTCCTGACGGCAGAGAAAGGATAGCTTGGATATGAGTTGCAAGTGTCTTGTCTGAGTTGCACTTAAAATAATAAGAATGGTATGTATTGGTATGTTATCCAGTGCATAACCTTCAAGTGGAGTATCAAGAAAACAGATTGAGAGGCTTTCTGAAGTAATATCAGTAACTATTGGTGTGCGTGGATGAGGAAAGGCTATCCCGTTCCCCATCGCAGTAGGAGCCATCTCTTCGCGACGAATCAAATTGGTTAGAATCGTTGATCGATTAAGTCCGTGTGGAATATTAATTAAATTTACAGCATCACTAAGAGTGGTTGGCATATCATTTCCAGTAATGTGATAATATATTCCCCCGTTTTTAAGGCTGCTTGAAATGCTTACAGGATTATTACTGTAAGTTTCAATATCTGTTTCCGATATATCATATTTATTATTAACTGCCCATTGATTTATTTCATCCGTGCGAAAACGGTATTGATGATTGATTCGATAATATGGAATCTTTTCATCTTTTATCCATCTATATATAGTCTTTTCTGAAACTTTTAGCAGTTTTGCAACTTCTTTTAACTTTAAATCCATCTCTTTTCCTTTTTTTATAAGACGATAAAGTACACCCATAATATAGAAATGTCAAACTTTTTCTATAAATGTCCACTAATGTCTATTGATTTTTTCATCTCAACAGCTATCTTTGTTCTAAGTAATAAAAAGAGAGCATAGATAAGTGCCGGCGATTAGGCAGGAAAAAACAGCAAAAAAAGTTGTCAATGTTTAAATAAGGAGAGTTTTATGGATATTTTTAATTGTTTAAAAGAGGAGTGTATTCAAGTTCGGGCACAATCAACCAATAAGGAAGATATATTGCGTGAGATTGCGAAACTCGCAAAAAAATCATCCGCACTGGATATGATTTCAGAAGATGAACTACTTGATGCCCTTATGGAACGTGAGAAGATTGGATCTACAGGCTTTGAAAACGGCATCGCTATTCCTCATTGCCGATTAAATAAGGTCAAAGAGTTTACAGTAGGACTTCTGCTTGTTCCAGATGGAGTTGATTTTGAAGCATATGACGGAAAGCCAAGTAACATTATTTTCTTTATAATAGCCCCGGATTCTGAGCGTGATTTACATATTCGCCTTCTTTCAACTATTTCAAGAACTTTGATTGATGTTGCGGTTCGCAAAGAGATCATATCTAAAACTACACCTCTTGAGGTACAGGAAACATTTTTGAGACATGCAAATTGTGATATAAAAAAAACACCTGAGGCGCAATGTATGTTTAATATTGCTTTACAGAAAGAAGATAAGTTGAATGATATACTTCAGGCGTTATCAGCGTTATCTGCGAGTGTAACAGTCATCGAAGCAAATGATATTGGTTCTTACCTTCATCGTTTACCACTTTTTTCATCTTTTTGGAATTCTGAAGAGAAAGGGTATCATATTTTAATTGTAGGTGTGTTGAATAAAAAACTTGCAAATGAACTTGTTAGGAATATCGATACGATTGTCGGTGGACTTGCGGAAAACCCAGGGACGATGGTTACGATTCAAGATATTCTGATATCTGCCGGGTCACTTACATAAATATTTAATTCTTCTTCACTATATAAAGGTTCTATTATGAGTGTAATGTTATCTTCAATTCCTGAATGGTTTGAACACCACCACCTTCCGATTTTATTTGTTGCAGGGGCGATGATCATCGTCGGCTTTTATTCTGGAAAATCCACACGTTTTCTTCGTCTTCCTTCAATTATAGGATATATGATTATTGGGTTACTTCTTGGGCCTTCCTTTGTCAATGTTCTTGATCAAGAAATTCAAAAAAATCTCTCTTTTATTACAGATGTTGCACTCGGATTTGTCGCTCTTTCTATCGGATTGGAACTTAATTTTGCTTCACTTAAAAAATTGGGTACTGGTATTATTTCGATTATCTTTGCGGAATCATTTGCCGCATTTATTGTTACTGCTGTCGGACTCTATTTACTTACAGGTGATTTACCATTATCACTTATTTTTGCTTCCTTCGCACCTGCTAGTGCACCGGCAGGAACTGTGGCGATTATTAAAGAATATAAAGCCAAAGGCACCTTGACTAAAGCACTCTATGCGGTCGTGGGATTTGATGATGGATTAGCAATTATTATCTTTGGGTTTACTGCTGCAACTGTCAAAATGCTTTTGATCAATCAAGGTGGTGGCGGAGAATTTAATATGCTATATGCAATTCTTGAACCGATCAAAGAGACCGTTTTTAGTCTTCTAATAGGAGCTGTTGTTGCTTATGTTCTGAGTCTGCTTATACGTAAAATTAAAACTAAATCAGAGCTTCTTATCTTGGTGGTGGGCTTCATTTTACTCTCAAACGGTATCTGCATTATGCTTCATCTCTCTTTGATCCTGACAAATATGGCTATCGGCCTTGTTATCGTTAACACCCAACGACATGATCTATCTCATAAAATTGGAGATGTACTTACTGATGTGATGCCTCTGTTTTTTGTTCTGTTTTTTGCGTTAGCTGGTGCAAATCTTCATATGACAGCCTTGCCAGCACTTGGAATATTCGGAATCGTGTATATCGTATGCCGGTCAGTTGGTCTGATAGGAGGAGCTGCCCTAGGTGGTTGTCTTGGACATGTTGAACCTAAAATAAAAAAATATGTAGGAATGGGGATTCTCTCTCAAGCGGGAGTTGCCATAGGGCTAGCTCTTATTGTAAAACAGGAGTTTGCAGGTCTAGGAAAAGTTGTTGAAGTTGTCAATGGCGTAGAAATTCATGCAGGCGATGTTATTGGTACGGTAAGTATTACGACGATTACTGCAACATGTATATTTTTTGAAATAATAGGCCCAATACTGACAAAAATTGCATTAACGAAAGCAGGCGAGATACCAATTAATACGAAATAAATAATATTTACCGAAAAGATATTCAAAGAACTTGCGTCTAATAGATAAGGAAGGTATAATAATAGAGCTAAAAAATGTTATTTTGGAAGGGGAGATAAGGGGAGAGGTTGATTCTTGCCTCCTTTTTAGAGGGTGCTTTTGAAATGATCGAGAATCAACTGGTCCCTAAAAAATTCTTGACAGTAGATTTTTATATCGGAAAGAAAAAGGAAACCCATGTCAGATTTAATCCCGATGGAACGAATAGAAAGCAGAATACTTGTGATCAGAGGCGAGAGAGTTTTGCTTGATTCAGACCTTGCAACACTTTATGAAGTTGAGACGGGAGCTTTAGTAAGAGCAGTAAAAAGAAATATTGAAAGATTTCCTTCTGAGTTCATGTTCCAGCTTGATAATAAAGAGTTTGCATTTTTGAAATGCCAACTTGGCATATCAAACACAGGTCGAGGCGGCAGAAGAACTCCGCCTTACGCCTTTACCGAACAAGGTGTCGCTATGCTCTCAAGCGTACTTCGAAGTAAAACGGCTATTCAAATCAATATTGCTATAATGAAAACTTTTGTTCAGATGCGTAAAATGATCAGGAATATTTTTGGGGGACAGGTTTATTCTTGCCTCCTTTTTAGAGGGTGCTTGTTCAATGGTCGATAATAAACCAGTCCCTAACAATACTCAAAATGCTTTTTGGTGGATTATTGGAGAGATTTTAGAATTCGATCACACCATCGATTATAACCAATCACATCCAAAAATAATTTAATTGACTTTTTTTTTGTTTCTTTGCAAAGATTCTCTTAAAACTTGCGTCTAATAGGTAAAGAAGGTATAATAAGTAGGAACTGGAAAGAAGTTCTGGAGTACTTGAGTGCTGACGTACTATAGTTGGAGTGCAACATAATATAGAAAAGTGAATTCATCTTAGGAAAGAATATATGTTGGAAAGCAAAAACGTTCAAAATTTTATTGATTACCGTTCACACGAACACTTTGGCAAAGTTGTGGACGAACATCTTGATTTGATAAGAAAAGTTATATTTCGTCTGGTGCTGAACGAAGAAGACGCAGATGACCTTGCTCAGGAGACTTTTATCTCTGCATACCAGAAGGCGGATCAGTTTAAAGGCGATGCGAAGTTCACAACATGGCTCTGTAAAATTGCACACAATCATGCATACTCTCATCTTCGTAAGAAAAAAATTGATTCGATTCCGT
>JAUUYH010000098.1 GCA_030590505.1 Kiritimatiellota bacterium | reverse complement strand
TAGTTTTTGTATCAACAAAAGAGATGACCTCCTTGCCGCTGAGCATCGATAATTTTAATAATTCATCACGTGGAAAGAGATCCTTATACTTAGCAAGCATTGCAAGAGATTTTCCACAAAGACTCTCTGATGCTTCCTGCATCAAATCCAAAGCCTCTTTTCTTGATTTATCGGTAAAATCAAGCCAAGGGAAACGGCCATTTAAAAGTTGTGGGGTCAAAATATTAGAATGATTACTTGCTTTTGATTTTAACTGATAAAAGCTCGGGTATTCATTTATAATCGAAACTTTAAGTTGTAATTCTTGTATTAGAGAAACAATAGTGGTAATATACTTTATTGCAGTTTGGGCAACCCCACTTTTCCCTTTACATTCGGAAACCATATCATCAATAACAGATTCAGCAAGCTTAAAATCTGGAACACGCTTTTTTAGGGCAGATTGAATCCGACTTGAATATGCTTTAACTTCAGGAGAAAGTTTTGAATTTAATACCTTTTTCTTATCAGGACTCTCTGCTACCTTTTGGAATTCAATTTTAGGAAGTACCTCCAGACCACTCTCAAACCTACTCCAGCCAGTCTTGGAATAACCATCCCTAATTGTTGAACAACTTAAAAACAACAGTGAAAAACAACATAAAAATAGACCCACAAAAATTAAACGAGACCCTTTCATAATACCCTCCGCGGTAAAAAACATTAAAAGAACATTTAATAATTTTAGCAGTTTTATCTACTTTATCAATCTATAAAACAGATAAATTTGCAAAATAATAGGTTATTTATTTACAGGATATTATTTGCGAATTACGCATCAATTTATCCAGAGTTAGCAATTGCCTGTAGTGTTGCAATCTCATCTGACCATATATCGGAGTTCGGAGTTTCCAGAATCAGGGGGATATTATCAAAGCGCTGATCTTTCATTATAAATGAGAAGAGGTCTTTTCCAATTTTTCCAAGTCCGATACTTTCATGTCGATCCACATGCGAGCCGCATTCTGGTTTTGAGTCATTGATATGCATACCGCATAGATATTTAAATCCGATAATGTTTTCAAATTTTGCGAATGTCGCACTAAATTCTTCATAAGTTTTTAATGGATATCCTGATGTAAAAGTATGACAGGTATCAATGCATACCCCGACGCGGTTTTTATCCTCCACACGCTCGATGATGTAGGCTATTTGATCAAATTCAAATCCGATATTGCTACCCTGTCCAGCAGTGTTTTCAATTACCGCAGTTACAGTTTGAGTTTTGTCAAGAACCATATTTATAGATTCAGCAATACGATCCATTGATGTCTCAATAGGTATTTTTTTCAGATGACTGCCTGGATGAAAGTTGAGGAGAGTTAAGCCTAACTGCTCACAACGCTGCATCTCATCGAGAAAAGCATTTCGTGATTTTTCAAGAGGGGCTTCTTCGGGGTGTCCGAGGTTGATCAGATAGCTGTCGTGTGGCAGTATCTGTGCTGGTTTGAAGTTATGCTCTTCGCACCGAGCTTTAAATAGATCAATCGATTCGGTTGTTAACGGTTTTGCAGCCCACTGTCGCTGATTTTTTGTAAAAAGGGCAAAGGCAGTGGCTCCGATTGCAGCTGCATTTACGGGGCAGTTTTCAACTCCGCCTGCTGCGCTTACATGGGCTCCGATATATTTCATGATAGATAGTCTCCTGATGATCTTGTTTTTTACGTTGAATCCCACCAAGGTGGGTTTTATTCCCCGTCCCTTGGGGCGTACCATATAAAAATATATTTTGCCAAGCTTTTATTAAAAGCGTATACACCTCGTGTGGTTATCTGCTTTGCAGATCTGTCGCAATGCTCGAGTAGGCATCGAGGTAGTTTATTTCTAGTTCTGGAACCCAATGCACAACTATTTGTTTTAGCATCCACGAGCTAAAAACCAACTAAAAAGATCAAGTTTATCCTAAAATTAGCTCTTTCAGGACTTTTTTCAGCTCTTCAGTGTTCTCTTTCTCTTTGGCACTGATTGGAATAATCATAATATTCGGATCGATATCAACATCGACTTTTAGAAGTTCCAGATTCTCTGCGGATTCCGGCAAATCCATTTTGTTTGCGAGTATTATTGATTTCCTTGAAGATAGTCCTTTCATATAGAGTTCAAGTTCATTTTTTAGTGAATGGTAGTCATCCCAAGGATCTCTTCCGTCTGATCCAGCCATATCTAGAACATAAACTAACACCTGAGTTCGTTCAATATGCCGTAAAAATGAGTGTCCTAGTCCGATGTTTTCGTGAGCACCTTCAATAAGGCCTGGAATATCGGCAATTTTAAGTCGTTGAAAATCATCAAATTCAACAATCCCTACAACTGGGTGAAGTGTTGTAAACGGATAAGCTGCAACCTTAGGATGTGCAGCAGAAAGAGCTCGTAATAAGGTTGATTTCCCTGCATTCGGATAGCCTACAAGTCCAGCATCAGCAATTGTTTTAAGTTCAAGAAGAATCTCTTTCTCTTCTCCGGGTAGCCCCTTTTCTGAATCAAGTGGAACTCGGTTTGCGCTTGTTGCAAATCTTGGGTTCCCACGTCCTCCGCGGCCCCCTGTTGCTGCAATAAAAACCGTTTCAGCGTCGTCCATATCAGCTAGTACATTGCCGTGAGTGTCTTTAATGATTGTACCAAGCGGAACTTTAAGTATTACATCGGCACTGCGTTTTCCGTGGAGATCTTTTCCTTTTCCGTGTACTCCGTGTTTTACAGCATAGTGCTGGTTATATCGAAAGGAGACTAGGCTCTGCTCTCCAACGTCGGTTTTGATTACAATATCACCACCAACTCCGCCATCTCCGCCGTCAGGGCCACCGAACGGTACAAATTTTTCACGACGAAAACTGCAGCATCCATTACCGCCATCACCCGCTTTTATTTTTATTTTAGCTGTATCTACGAACATATTAGTTTTTTATTGTGGTATTAATTTGGAATTATTCTTTAAAATATATCGATTTCCTATAAACATAAAAACCCAGTCAATGACTGGGTTTTTCTTTAAAGGTCACCTATCTCTGCAGTTTTAAGCAGTGACAACGTTGATCTTACGGCTGTTTTTTGCAAACTCAACAACACCGTCTTTTAGTGCGTAAAGCGTAAAGTCACGTCCGCAACCCACATTCTTCCCTGGGTGAAATTTAGTTCCGCGTTGACGCACGATAATTCCGCCTGCAAGAATCTGCTGTCCGCCATACATCTTAACTCCTAACATCTTAGGATTACTGTCACGTCCATTTCTACTAGCCGATTGTCCCTTTTTATGTGCCATCGTCTCTCTCCAATTATATTTTTTAAATTTAAAGTTCCAGTTAAAGAACTCATTTAGATATTACTATTTACATCAAAGGAGCGTACTATAACTGAGTGTAAAAAAAATACAAGTGAATATTGAAGATAAAAAGCAGGTATTTTTTTAGCATGAAAACTCTTTACACTTGCAAGATTTGAAATTCGGTATAAGTTGGAGTACAGAAATTGAATATTTATTATAATTGAAGGGAGTTAAAGTTATGGAAAAATTTACAATTAAAAGCTTGGGCGAGAATAAAATCGATTCTCCTCTTGTACATAGAACACATAAGATGTTCGCTGGTGACGGATTTACGAATGACAATGAGAGGATACTGAAAAATAACGCTTATGCCGATCCATCAGATATCAAATTTGAAGGTTTTGAAAAAACCGGAGCAAGGGAAAAAATCTATTTTAATCCAGCAACAACAACTGCGGCAATTGTCACTTGCGGTGGTATATGTCCTGGAATTAATGATGTAATACGTGGGATTGTTATGGATCTTCACTACTGGTATGAAGTAAATAATATCATTGGTATTCGTTTCGGTTACTCAGGGCTTGCAAAAGATCCATCAACTCCTCCAATTAAGCTTACACCAGAGATGGTGACGGATATTCATGATCTTGGCGGAACAATCCTTGGCAGTTCCCGCGGATGTCCTCCTGAACCCGAGATAGTTGATTCCCTTGAGCGAATGGGAGTGGATATACTTTTCTGTATCGGCGGTGACGGTACACTACGCGGTGCGCATGATATCTCTGATGAAATTGCAAAAAGAGGAGCTAAAATCAGTGTTATTGGTATTCCAAAAACCATTGACAATGATGTAGGCTTGGTATATCGCAGTTTCGGATTTCAGACAGCTGTTGCAGAAGCTAAAAGAGTAATTAATTGCGCCCATGTAGAGGCAAAATGTGCAGAGAATGGCGTAGGGCTTGTAAAGCTTATGGGGCGTGATGCCGGATTTATTGCTGCATCTGCCACAATGGCATCAGGAGATGTAAACTACTGTCTGATTCCAGAGGTTACCTTTCCACTTTATGGCGAAGATGGACTTATTGAACACTTAAAAAAACGTCTTGACAAAAGAGGCCATGCTGTAATTGCGGTCGCTGAAGGAGCAGGAACAGAATTGATTGGTGAAAGCGGAGAGCGTGATGCCTCTGGCAATCTGCTCCATAAGGATATAGGTGTTTTTCTTAAAGCTGAAGTGAAAAAGGCCTTTGAGGAATCGGGAAGAAAGATAAGTATTAAATATATTGATCCAAGTTATATAATCAGAAGTGTGCCAGCAAGCAGTGATGACAGTATTTTCTGTGCAAATCTCGCACGTGCTGGCGTGCATGCGGCAATGGCAGGAAAAACAGATATGCTTGTCGGTTACTGGCATGGTGATTTTACCCATATTCCACTGGAGGCGACAGAGGAGAGGAAGAAACGAATAGTGCCGAATCAGGGATTATGGCGCGGGGTGCTTACAATGACAGGACAACCCGTTAATTGGGGAGCTGAGTAGTATAGTTGGTACTTTTCAGATGAAGGCTTACTATGTTTAAATAAACCCACCTTGGTGGGATCATACCGCAAGCGGTAGATATCTTGTCTTTCTTTTGCTAGCTAATTAAGTTTAAAGAAAATGTTAAGATTTCATCCGTGCAAAGTATAACTAATGCCTGAACGAAAAAGAGGAATTGCATAACAAAACTCTTCGTTCAGGCACTAACTATAATTTTAATTGTGCAATTTAAGTATAAATACTAGGAAGTGAATTTATGAAAATTATTATTGGCATCTTGACACTCTTTATCTCTTTGACACTTTTATCAGATGACTGGCCGTTCTGGCGAGGACTTAATCATAACGGAATATCCGCGGAAAAAGGTTTAAAAATAGAGAAAATAAAGAGCCCGTTGTGGGAGATCAATGTCGGTGCTGGTTACTCAGCAGTAGCTGTTGTGGGAAAATGCCTCTATACAATGGGATACAAAGATGATAACGATACGGTTGTTTGCCTGGATGCAAATACTGGCAAAAATTTGTGGAAGTATTCGTATCCCTGTGGACGCGGCGGTGGTTATGCTGGAACAAGGGCAACGCCAGTAGTTGTTGATGGTTCAGTTTTCACTTTCAGTAATAAGGGTCTTTTGAACTGCTTGGATGCAGAAACTGGAGCGAAAAAATGGTCTAAAAGTGTATCAGGAAAGGGTACAAAAAATTTAAAATGGAAATATTCAGGATCGCCACGCCTAGTCGATGGCCTGGTTATTATTAATGCGGGCAAACATGGAATTGCATTTAATCAGAAAAGCGGAGAAGAGGTTTGGCGTTCTCCTGGCACGGGCGGGTATGCCACTCCAGTTGTACTTGAACAGAACGGGGTGAATTATATACTGCTTTTTAGTCAAAATTCACTTCAGGCAGTAAATGTGAAAGATGGTAAATTAGTGGCATCTTTTCCATGGAAAACCCAATATGATATTAATGCTGCAGACCCAATTGTGTTTGGAGATAAAATTTTCATCTCTTCAGGTTATGATCATGGATGTGCTCTACTGGAATTCAAAAAACATACATTTAAACAACTGTGGTTTAATAAGAATATGAAATGCCAGTTTTCGTCGCCGATACTTTACAAAGGTTCTCTCTATGGATCAGACGGAAAAACAGGAAAAGGGAGTTTGGTTGCAATTTCAATCGAAGATGGCAGTGAGTTGTGGCGAGATAGCAAGACGGGCTATGGTTCTTTGATAATTGCGGATGATAGGATTATCTACCTTAACGATAAGGGTAAACTTATTATTGCTAAGGTCTCAAATGCTGCATTCAAACCGGAAATTTCATTTCAAGTTCTCAAAAAGGCAGGAAAATGCTGGACAATGCCTGTTTTGGCAAATAAAAAGCTATATTGCCGTGGAGCCAACGGAAAATTAATCTGCCTAGATCTGCAATAGTGAAAAATACGGGCTAAACCAGTGTTATCGGAGTATGGGTAGCTCTATTTTCTACTTTCATATCGGATAGAAATTGCGAAATTCGCAATTTTAGATTATTCGGCTCTATTATTTCATCAATCAGACCTTTTTCTAGATATCGGCGAGGATCCTGTGCGGCGGAGAGCATTTTTCTGCGATTTTCGCACTCCTCTTCTGATGTTCCACCTTCTGATAATTTTTCTGCAACTGCCTGACCGTAGATCGAGATTGTCGCTGTTGGCAAGGCAATAAAGGTGTCGTTTCCGATTCCGCCACCAGACATGGCATAGACTCCAGCAGTGTAGTCACGGCGAAGTGCTACCGATAATTTTGCGATTTTCGCATTTGCAATTGTCTGCATCATTAGAGATGCCTCTTTTATAATCCCTGCCTGCTCAACAACAGAACCAACCATAAAACCTGCGGAGTCCGCAATAAATACGATTGGAATCCCAAATGCGTTACAAATAGAGATGAATCTTGTATTTTTTCTGCAAGTTTCGGGGAAGAAGATCCCTCCCCTCACCGCGGAATTATTGGCGATTATCCCTGTTGGTTGACCGTTTATGTGGGCAAATCCTGTTATTAACTCTTTTGCGAAGTTCGCACGAAGTTCAATAAATTTACCAGTATCTGCGAGATTCGCAACAATTTTATGCATATCAAATGCTATATTGGAATCAGTGGGGATAAGGTCTGAAAACTTTTCTGATGACACACTGTTTTCTGCAAAAGACTCTCTCATGGAATTATCTTTAAAAAATGAGAGATAGTTACGCACAAATGCAAATGCATCCTCATCTGTCTCGGCAACTTTATCAATAGAGCCCGAAATTGATGCATGCATTTCAGCTCCACCCAGGCGACTGTAATCCACCTTTTCTCCTACAATTTTCTCTACCACATCAGGCCTGCCAAGACTCATGCCTGCATCTTTCAGCATCACAGCAACATCGCAAAGCATCGGCGGAAAGGTCAATGATGCACCCATCTTTGCACATATCACAGTTATTTGGGGTACTTTACCTGATAATTCTGAGTGTAGCTTATACCATTTTCCGATTCCATTTTTTGATGCAAGCAGTCTGTCTGCATCGGGAGGAAAAGGACTTTTTGAAGCAGTCGAGTGATATGCCGGAGTATCCATAATCATCACAAACGGTGCAGGATCTTTTAGTATGGCCTCCATAAAATCAAGATGGTGCTGAAGTCCATCGAAGACGCTTGTAGGCATCTCATCAGGATTGATAGCAGAGCAATATGCCTTTGCTCCATTGATCTTTCCGACGGCAGTTATATATCCACTCGGTTTAACCGCAGGGAGAAGCTCAACCGTTCCGGTATCAAAAAGCAATTCGACTCTTTTTATTGTTTTCATTAAGGCGATCTCCTAACTATACCGCAAACGGTAGATATCTTCTCTATCTTTTGCTAGCTAATTAAGTTTAAAGGAAATGTTAAAATTTCATCCGTGCAAAGTCTAATCAACAAATTTCTTTACAATAAGGACCGAATTTATTCCGAGCATACCGAATGAGTTGTTACAGATGATATTGATATCATCTTTTTCGACATTTTTGCCTACAACCAATTTGCGAACTTCGCATTCAGGGTCAACTTTATCGACATTCATACAAGAGTGAATGATATTATCTTCAAATGACGGGATATTTCCTGCAAGTTCGAGGGCTCCAGCGGCTCCCATGGCGTGTCCTATGAAACCTTTTGTGTTATTTACATACGGTGCATCGCTATCACTGCAATTTTTAAATACGCTGTTAATTGCTTCACACTCTTGGATATCTCCCATCTTTGTTCCCGTTCCGTGTGTGTTGAGTATATCTACATCTTCAGGTTTGATACCCGATTTATCAAGGGCTAACTGTAGGCATTCAGCCTGCCTTTCAGCATTCGGAAGCACAAAGTGAGTTGCATCTGAATTCATAGCATAGCCTACAATTTCAGCAATTATATTTGCTCCGCGTTTCTCAGCATCTTCTAGACGCTCCAGAATGTAGAGAGCTCCACCTTCGGCAACAACGATACCGTTACGATCAATATCAAACGGGCGGCTAGCTTTTGTCGGATCTTCGTTGTATGCAAGTGCTCCCTGACTCTTAAAACTAGCAAAAATACCGAATGTGCGTATGCTTTCAGATACACCGCCGGCAATTGCGTAGTCAACCTCTCCAAGCCTTAACTGCTGAAGTCCCTGAATAATTCCTGCATTTCCTGCTGCACATGCGGCACCGATAGCGTAGTGCGGACCGGTTATTCCAGTATTTACCGTTATTTCACCTGCTGGATTATTTGCAACTGAACGTGGATTATGATAGTGAGTCCAATACTTTACATCATAATCAAACTTACTGATGTTGTAAACTTCATTTTCAGTCTCAACATTACCGTGTTCTGTAAGTCCGACATAGATCCCAAATCGATTTCTATTATCATCACTCACTTCAAGTCCAGCATCTTTGAGGGCTTCATTTGCACAGTAAATAGCAATCGATCCTGCACGTGTACCGTTGCGAACATCGCGCTTATTCTGATAACGAAGTGCATCATAATCGCAGACTCCTGCATGAACTTCGCCAATATAACGAAGTTCGCAGTTTTCCACTCCTGACACCTTGTTCAGCAAATTTTTTCTAAACTCTTCAAGTGAGTTCCCGTTCGGGGATGTAAGTCCTATTCCAGTAATAACGATTCTTGAACTATAATAATCAGCCATGTTATGCTTCCCAAAATTTATAAATTTATATTACTACCGATTTGCGATCAAAAGTATAGTTTTTATTATTAACCCTGAATTAACAGAATTAAAGTTTAATACTTTTGAATACACTTGTGTATAATTTGTAATATTTGTAATATTTGTA
>JAUUYH010000103.1 GCA_030590505.1 Kiritimatiellota bacterium | reverse complement strand
CAGTTTTTGCGAACTTCGCAAGTGGCCATTTATGGTTAGTAATTGCATCTTTATACTCATCAAGCATGGTATGTATTTTTTCAGTTTCACCATTTAAGAGGTATCCCATTAGTTTTTTCAGGAAGTCACGCTGGAACGGTTCAAGGCCGCGGGACTTGAGAGCTGCACCTGTGATTGAAACTTCACCATTGGGGTTGAGTAGGGCGTAGTTTTTACTTTTATAACTGAACATTGCCGGATAGACGGAGTCGAGTTCCACTTCGATTCCTTCTGGAAGGATGTTTTGAATTTTACTCTCCATAGTTTCTAGAACTTTGGGGTCTTTCTCAAAGGTTGAAGATGTTGTCAGATCAGGTGCCGGTTGAAAATAGATACCATCGGTGTCCATTTCTATAATTTTTGATCCACTCTCTTTAAGAAAGTCCAACATCATTGTTAGGATCTCTCTGCCACGTGTTGTAACCTTGTCCGCCATTATGTAGTCATTAAATGAGCCCTGTGAAAATCCGAGATAGCCATAAAATGAGTTGATTAGTATTTTAAATGTTGTCTGTAGTGCATTGTATTCGTCTTTCATCAGAACGTCTTGGGGGGAGGCATTTTTAGATTTGAGCTTTGTTGCAAGATCTTTTTCTGCGTCCTTTGCAATCAGTCGGAATGTTCTGAGCTTATCGAGATAAAAAGGGAAAATTTTGAGTGTATCACGGGACGGAACCCACTTTGCCGCAAGAATGATTGACGGGTAAAGTGAGCGGATATCACAGTGCCAGATGTTCTGAAATACGCCAGACTCAGGTGCGTCAGTCAATGCTCCTGAAAAAGGGCTTGACGGTTCAGGAACAGGAATTGATACTTCAGCGGTTAGATATGCAGAGATCAGCATAGATTCAATACGTGAGGCATTTCCGCGAACTACGCAGTTTTGAAAAGATATTGGTACGAGTTGTGTCTGGTAGAAGAAGCTGGGTGATAGAATTTTTGCAATTGCTCCCGTTTCTAGAGCATCGTCAATGGCATATTTTTTTAATGTTTCTGGATCCTCTGCGAACATGGCAGAGATTTGCTTCCCGTCAACGTACGTACGGTTTTTCGCAGCGACTCCAAAGTGCTTTGCAACAGATTTTAGGCCATAACTTTCCAGTTCCCTGTGCACAACATCATAGTGTTGGACAAGATGAAATGTGTCGATAATATGGCGTCCAAACACTTCATATTTAGGATAGTTGAGAGTTCTTTCAGCAATATTCATTCGCGATGCTCTGCTTTTTAGTGGTTTTCTACCTTCCGTTTTCGGAATGGAGCGTCCTATTGTAAGAGGGACGTTATGCCGTTTTGCTCGTTTTTCGATAAAGGGGAGGTCGAATTTAAAGATATTGTGGCCCTCTAGTACATCTGGATCGCGTTCATTAATTATAGTGACAAATTTTTCGAGCAGCTCTTTTTCTGAGTATGGATTATTTAGTACGATGCAGTCGCTCCATCCAGTATTATCAGCCATACTGATCATTGATATCTGATCACCTTTTCTCTGTGGATTCGGGAATTCGTAGCCTTCTGTTGTTAAAGTTTCTATATCGAACTGGAGTCTGTGAACTTCGGAGAATGTCATCTCTCTGAAGAGTCGAAATTGAGCAGATATAAAGAGCATTTGACTCATGTCCGATATTGTTTTATATAATGCATAGGGGGAGCCAGGAGAAGCACCTGTCTCAATCTTTAGATGTTTTAGTGCTTTTTTGTATGATGGTGTATCCGGGAACCTAGCAATGTATGCGAACTTCGCATCTCCTTGCAGGGGAGCAATATTGCACTCAATTTCGGCTTTTTCTATAAGATCTGATGATGATAGAAGAATAAACGGGTAGAATCTAATTAGTTTCTGTTGAACTTTATTAGAGTTTTTTTCGCGGAAGTATAGCAGAGCTGTTCCTTTTTCTCCAGGTTCGGCAGCTACAACTCTGTTGTATTTTGAAGGAACAATATCTTCTAATATCTGAAGTGTTTTATCTAAGCTCATATTATCGTCTTTTATTTTCTGATCGATAGAAACATATATAAGTAAACGGTGCGGTTCTTAATTTATTGCTTACTTGATTTCGTCTCTTTTTTTTGAATTATAACGCTCTCTTTGGAATATAATGGAATTAATTGTAAGCCACTACAAATTGCTTTAATTGCACCTTCTGCAGGTATATTTTTACCTTGAAATGTGATTGGAGGGCAATCTGGATCGGTTGGCTTGAACCCCTTAAACTTAAATTGAAAATCTTTACGCAGTAAGCGGGTTATTATCTTTTCCAGCTCTGCAAAAACTTCATTCAGAGGTGCATCTTTAAAGTCAATTTGACGTATTTTTATTTCCGCAAGTCTATTCTGAAGCTTCACTCCAGATTCAACTTCCCTTCTGGCGACTTCCATAGCCTCTTCTTTTGAAGCTATAGGCTCAATATTTTTCCATTTGGCTTCTGCCATTCTTATGGCCTCATCTGCCTCTTGACGTTTTTCTCCAACCTTGGCAAGCTCTTGCATTATATTTTTTATTGCCCTAGCTGCTTCCAGATTATATGGGTCAATACGTAAAATATCATCAAATTTGCCTTTAGCCATCATATAACGTTTTTCGCGTGTCAGGACATTTCCCTGCTTATGGAGCATGGCTATTTTGTAATTTCTCTCTCTCTTGTCTGGCAATAGAGTATCTACAGATGTTGCTCTCTTAAATTTCATAGTAGACATATCACGTTTAAACTTTGCGATATAGGTGTTGCACTTTGTTCGATATTTTGGGTGCATATCTGCGGCTTTGTCGCAAAATAATATAGATTTTTTAAAGAGTTCGGGATCTTTTTTAGTTTTTGCCTGCCAGTAGATTGAACGTGACCAGCTGATATATGCCTGAGCTAGTGACTTTTTCAGTGAAGGCACCTTGTCGGGTGCAACATCCTCTGCTTTTATAATTGCTTGAATATATGATTTGACTGCAGCATCATAGTTGTCTTTTTTTATTGCCTCTTCCGCTCTTTTTACAGATAATTGCATTGATTTGTACTCAGGAGGCGTAGATACGCATCCACTGATAAGAATAAGCACTCCAACGAAGGTCAGAGCAACTGATTGCCACTTAGGTAATGGTCTGTTTGCAAATGCAAGATTGATGTTCATAATTGAAGTTCCTTATTTATTATAAATAATGTAATAGTTTTTCCACTTTTTAAAGTTTTTTGTTTTTCGTTTGATACAATATTAAGCGGTCCTATATCTATTTTTTTTTAGTGTTGTGAAGTGCATCGTAAAATTGGGATTTTCTGGAAATAAGTTTTCTAGGAGTCTCTTTTTTCTTATTCCGTGCTGTTTTTTTTGCACCGTTTTCAATGAGTAATCTAATCATCTCAGATTTAGTTAGCTGTTGAAAACCACGACGTTTGATTACAATAAGAAGCGGTGTATCATCTTCGACAAACGATGTCATTGCCTTACACTCATTTTCTTTTTTGCATTTCTCATTTACAGGGGCCCCGTTTTTTATAAGAAGTTTCGCAACCGATATATGGAAGGGATTCCCTAGCAACACCTTTAGAAGTACCGCATTTAGCAGTGGGAGGTCTCGTTTAAGTTTTAGGTCTATTTTTGCTCCAGCATCAATAAGAACTTGCAAAAATTCAATTTTAATCTCCTGGGATTGGAGCGGAATACGACCAGTCGAGAATTGATAGAGTGGTGAGATGTTTTCAATATTTATAATGTTAAAATCAGCTTTATTCGCAGCCAATAGTTTTATAATCTCCATTGCTTTTTTTAGATTACCTGCAGATTGAGGCTTGTCAAGTAGGCGAAACGGAGCGTTCTCTTTTGTCTTTTTATCGGCAACTTCTACATTAGCACCGCTTTCAAGCAGTAACTTTACGATATCAACCTCTTGTTCACTGACTGCAAGCAGGAGTGGGAAACCTTTATCTTTTATTTCACAATTGACTGCTTTTGGATCACTTTTTATTCTTTTTGCAACCCCTTCCACATCTCCTTTTTCAATTGCTTCTGCAAAATCATTGGAGTAGAGAAAATTTGAAGAAAATATACAGAGTAGTGTTAGAGTATAAAAAAAATATAGTTTCAGCACCCACAACCTCCTTTGTTTTTTATCAACAAGTGCATTATTGCAAACTTTTAAGTGTATTGTGCAAATGAATCAAGTAGGCGCATCATTTGCTTCTTTTGGATCTTCCTGTTCATGCTCTGCATCAAGAGTTTTAAGCAATTTTTTAATATCAAGAAATCCAAAAAAGGAGACAACTACCGCAACAACAGCAAATACTGAAATTCCTCCAATTAAAATCACTTTCCATAATATAATCCAACTTTCCATACCCATCATAACACCTCTAATTTAATTATTACAGTTACGCGACTGCATCAGTTTTAGTTTCTTTACGACCACTCTTGCCTGACAATTCTTTAATTACACCAGCTTTATTGTGCTTGTCAGGAAAAAGGAATGATAAAAGAATCAGAGTTAATGTTGTCAAGACAACACTGGCAAGTGCAACTCTAGCGCCTGTCAGAATTGTTTTAGGAGAATTAAACACAGTTATGGAAGACTTAAAGTCATCCATTAACTCATTTGTTATTTTATTTTCCTTCAACAGTTGTTCACCCTTTGCATTGATAAGTTTAGTCAATGTTACACCTGCAAATGAAATAGCATCCTGTTTCTTTAGATTTATTAACATAGATTCAAGTACAATAATTTCAGGATTAAGATTTATATTAAATGCTTCAGTATTAACTAATTCTTCTTTCAAATTATATAGATTTAATGAAATAGTTTGAATTTCACTAGAGATTTTCAATATGGAATCTTTATCATCCTTATTTACTTGTAAAGCAGCTTTTTTTAATGTTAATGCCTTTTCTGCCGTCAGTATCCTTTCTCTTATTTTTGTTTTTGTATCTTCAATTTTTTTGAATTTAGCAAGTACAGAATCAGTTTTATTAATTTCCTTTTTTAATTGAATAATAAACTCTTCATTGTTTAATGCACTTTTAATGTTTACAGCAGCAACAGAAACGGCTTTTTGTATAGCAGGATCATTTATCTGTTGAACTGTGGATTCTAGCTGAACGATTGCACTTTTCGCTTGAATAAATCCATATTTATATCCTAAATCTGATTTATTAATAATGTTCTGAATCGGTCCAAGTCCTAGTATTGCAGAACTACCGGCAATCAGTGCCCAGAAAGCTCCAGTGGAACTTGCACGTTTCCAATACAGCCCCCCAAAAAGCAATGCAAATGCTCCAGCAAAATAGATTGCACCTGTTACGCCCATATAATCAAATATATCAAGGCTTCCCTTATAGAGAAGTCCCCATGCAAGTACCCACAAGCCAATACTTACAATCAGTAAACGTGATATCAATATTCTCTTTTTAGGTGTTAACTTATCTCCCATTAAAGGAGCAATTACATCCTGAGTTAAAACACTGCTCCAGCACAATAGATAACTGTCATGTGTTGACATAAATGCCGCAAGCATAGCTGCAGTTATAAGCCCGATTAGGCCTGCAGGTAGAATATTTCCTAGGAATATCGGCATTGCATATAAATTACTAACAGGTTTGTCTGCTCCTGGAAGAAGAATGTCTCCGCCTTCTACAGAACCGCCTATTTTGTGTAACCATACAAAAGCACATATTCCCCAGAAGCATGGTATTAAAAATCTTATCATAAAAGAGATAGAGCCGAAAGAGAACTGTTTCTTTACAGTTTTAGGTGAGTTGGCAGCTAAAGCACGCGAGACTGATGTTGGCCATATAGCACAACTGACAAGTCCTATAAGGGCGGCAAACATAATATACTCTAACCCGAATCCTCCACTGGAGATTGTAGGATCAAATCCAGCTTCTCCTTTTAACTCTTTTACAGTATCAAAAATATTGTTCCAACCCAGGTTTTGAATGGCAAGAACGGAGGCAACAATCATACCGAAAGAGAGTACTACAAATTGTACATAATCTGAAATAACAACTGAAACCATTCCACCAAGGCATGTATAAATTAGCACTATGGTAATAAGAAAAATCATTATAGCAGGTAGAGCCCAGCTCGTTTCAGAGAGGCCAGTAACTCCGACAATAAACATTGAACCAATTTTTAGAAAAAGCCCCATGTTCAAGATTCCACCAGCAGCCATCATTATGCCGCCGAGAATACGTGTTTTTTTATCAAATCTTCGTTCGTAAAATTCTGGAATGGTAAGAACTTCCATCTCCCTGAGCCTATAGAGGAAAAACCCAGAAAGTCCAACAGCTAAGGTGACTATTCCTGCAATGAGTGCAATATGAAAAGTAGCAAAACCACCACCAAACCCTTTTTGAGATTGGTACATTACTGTAATAAGTCCAAGTTCTGTCCCTGTAAGAGTTGCGATTCCGAGTGCTGTTCCAAGTCCACGACCTGCGCAGACAAAGTCATTCATGTTTTTTATGAATCTTCTTACATATAGACCGATTCCTAAAGAAATCATAGGATATACAATAATGAGAACCCAGTCCAAAGTTGAAAAATTAGTCGTGATATCCATTGCGCTCCTAGCTTGTTAGAGTATTTATTTTTTAATCTTTATCTTATTTAACTGCGTGAATATACAGTAAAAATATACAGTTGCAAGCCCATATTATATGCTTTTATGTATATTTTGACATAAGGGGTTGCACCATCACGCTCCTTAGGCTACATTATTACATTATGAAAAATATTATATTGAGAAATAGTGATAACTATCCTGTCGCATTAACAATAGCGGGAAGCGACAGCGGTGGTGGTGCTGGAATTCAGGCAGATTTACGGACATTTTCCTCGTTCGGAGTCTTTGGTGCATCTGCAATTACAGCAGTAACAGCTCAGAACCCTTGCGAAGTTCGCAATGTTGCACCCATTGAACCTGAGATGGTAAAATCTCAGATAGAGGCTGTATTTGCTAAGTTCGCAGTTAAATCTGTGAAGACAGGTATGCTACACAACAGCAGGACAGTTGCGATTGTCGCAGATCATTTGAAAAATCGGGGTATTTCGGTAATTGTTGATCCTGTAATGATCTCCACAAGCGGAGTTCCACTTATTGAAGATGATGCAGTTGAGGCAATGAAGCAACAACTTTTCCCTGTTGCGGAGTGGATCACTCCGAACATTCCTGAAGCGGAAAAATTGCTTAATATAAAAATTACCTCACTCAAACAGATGAAACAGGCTGCAACGGCATTAGCATCTGAATATAATCTCTCATGTATAATCAAAGGCGGGCATGCTTTTGACAAAGAGAATCGAGCCGTTGATGTAGTATCGTCCAATGGTCATCTCTTTTTACTTACAACTCCGTTAATCAATTTTGATAAGGAGGCCGAGTCAACACTTACACACGGGACTGGGTGTACATTCAGTGCTGCAATCGCTGCAGGTTTTGCTCTTGATATTCCATGGCGCGATACCTTGATTTCAGCAAAGGCCTTTGTCTTCGGCTCTCTCTCTGAAGGTGTAAAACTCGGCAAGAATATCTATGCGATGTACCCTCCTGCAGGCAGCTACAAAAATAAAGTGAAAATTATTTAACAATTGCGATGAGAAGTATTCAGAAATATTTAACGAAAAATCCTCTGCAATATAAGCCTGAATGTTGCGAGACGAAAGTTTTGATGCAAAAATATTCGCTTATCGCAGTAATGCCTGTTTTTGCGGAGTTCGCATACCTTCCCGATACACTCGATGCTTTGGGGGCTGCACTCCTACAGTCTGATGAAAATATTCTGATACTGCTCGTCGTCAATAATGCTGAACCTGAATTATGTGATTCTGCTAAATTCGCAGATAATCAGAAAACCTTGACGTGGCTGCGCCAGGGAGTTGTGCCAGAAACTCTTTATCAATCTCTTGCATGGATTGATGCATCTTCAGCAGGAAAAGAGTTGAAAAAGGGGGGCGGAGTAGGGCTTGCTAGAAAAACTGGAATGGATGCAGCTCTGAATTACTTTGACTGGGATAAGTCACCACTGCTGTCGGCTGTTGACGGAGATTCATTGGTTGAGAATAACTACTTTTGCGAAGTTCGCAGATATTTTAGTTCTCATTCTGCGAAGTTCGCAGCAGTTGTTGATTTTAGACATCGACAAGGATCAACCCCTGAGGAGGAAGAGGCGATCCGCCTATATGAAACGTATATGGATGACTATGTTGAGAAATTGCGAACTTCGCAATCACCCTATGCATACCACGCAATGGGGTCAGCAATTGTTTGTCGTGCAGAGGCGTACATCAAAGCAGGCGGGATGCGCCCGAAACGGGCCGGCGAGGATTTCTACTTTCTTCAGGCATTGAGAAAACTGGATGCCACCAAGCCTATCGGAGCAATTACAGAAACAACGATTCATCCATCGGCACGTGCATCAGACAGAGTTCCTTTCGGAACAGGTGCAAGAATAACAGAGTTACTTTCAGATAAAATAAGCAAATTCCCTGGCAGATACCTCTATAATTCAAATATATTTGCGAATCTCGCAGTGCTACTAAAAAATGTAAATAACGGTAGCCTTGAGCGCTCAGTTGATGAGTTTTATAGCAACCTCCCAGAATCAGTTGCTGCATTTCTCGATATTTGCGAGTTTCGCAAAACTTGGCCGGATATCCTAAACAATACACCAAAACAATCTGAAAAAATTATCTGGGCTTTTCATACTTGGTTCGACGCATTTCGAACTCTGAAATTTATCCATTTTTGCGAACTTCGCAATTCTGACAAATACGGCAGAAT
>JAUUYH010000106.1 GCA_030590505.1 Kiritimatiellota bacterium | reverse complement strand
TTGAACATCCAACATCGAATGAAGAAAGAAATAAAGAAATAGAAGAAATGAAGAAATAGAAGAGAAAGAGATTTGCCTTCTCTGGGAACGCCGAGCTCTAGCTCGGCATTTTTAAGGGACCAAGATTAGGAGAATAAGTACATAAAATGTGCGAAGCCCAAGTACGTTAGGGATGATAATAATCATGCCTGAAAGGCTTCTGAAGTACGTTAGACATTCCTGACATGGGGCAAGAGATGAGGAATGAGAAAAGGCTCTTAAGAAAGTCTTACAGGCTCTGGAAGAGCATATTTTTATACTTGTTCTTTTAGAAGTTTTGGGAGGAATATATAAAAGGTCGTTTTTTCCCCTTTTGTACTACTGACATCTATTATTCCATGATGGTTTGTTATTGTACCAAAAACCATTGCCAACCCCATTCCAGTACCTTTTCCTGTCGGTTTTGTGGTAAAGAACGGGTCGAATATCTGTTTAAGGGTTGCATTATCCATACCCTCTCCAGTATCTTCAAGAGTGATGCAGTAGAAATCCTCTGCTGGTATTTTTTCCTTATGTGATGTGATACAGTGGTTTTGTTGTTTAGATCCTTCATCTAATGTTATTGTTATCGCCATCTCTTTGCCTGTTGTGTGTTCCATTGCATCTCTTGCATTAATCATAAGGTTGAGGAAAACTTGATGTAACTGGACACGGTCACCTTTGATGTGGGCTTCTTTGAGGTTGTTTGTGAAGTTGAGCTCAATGCTTTTCTGCGAAGCAGGCATAAATAGAGATATAGCGTCTTTTATCAGTTTTTCTAGGTCAAGTTCTTTATCTACATATTTCCCTTTGCGGGCAAATCCGAGCAGTTTTTGTGTGAGTTCTGCTGCCTGTTGAGTGATATTATCTATACGGTCAAGATGACTTTCTATCTTTTCATCTTTGATCTCGTGCATATATGCGAGTATATCGAGATGTCCCTGTATTGCATGGAGATAGTTGTTGAAGTCATGAGCTACCCCTCCAGCGAGGCGACCTACCGACTCGAGACGTTGTGCATGGCCTAACTGTTCGCGCAGCTCCTCTTTCTCTTTGTTCAATCTGTTCTGTGCTGTAACATCGCGGCCAAATACGATAGTTACCTGTTCCGCATCAACGGTAAGTTGAGAAATCGAGATATTTAGGTCAATCTCACGTTCTGTATAGGATTTCATTTGAATAGGGATGTCGTGTATATGTTGAGTTTCTGTGACCTTTTTATTAAGTAGATTTTTCCAGCGGATTTCGGACTTTTCTGCATCCTCAGCACTACGGAGGAAATCCTGAGGGAATTTTTTATCGACAAGATCTTCTTTTGATACTGTATTGAATATTCTCAAAGCTGCGATATTCGCATCTAATATTTTCTCTTTACTATTTAGAATAAGGATCATATCACTGGCATTTTCAAACATCATTTTGTAGCGTCCCTGTGACTCTAGAAGGTCTTTTTCTAGCATCTGTGCTTTGCCATATCCACCAAAAAATGCAAATATAATGTCGAGTGCTCTTCTTCCTTCACCAGGACGCTCTTTTTCAATTTTTGACAAGAATAGCGTAACGAGCATACTTAGCCATATTGTTACAAAAGCGTTGGCAATATAGGATGAAGAGATATGGTACCACCACTCAGGTTGTCCCCAGAAGTTTGCCGTAACAAAAACGAGTGAGTGTGTTAACTGTGTGAGCATCAGTGCACCAATAACGCTGATAAACAGTCGGCAATTCATATTTCTGAGTCGCTGAAAGAGAATTGGCATCATAAATAGGTCAATTGTTTGTGCAAGGGTGGAGGCGGCAAGGGAGCGTTTGCTTTGATGTAGTAGGTGTGCTAAAGCATCATCTGCCGTGCCTCTTGAGATACTTTCGCCAACCCATCCACACTGGACTACTGTAATCTGACTTAGGTAGAGGTAGAGTCCCAGTGTTGCCATTACACCTATAATTACACGTTGAGTTGCGAGTGTACCTTCCGTGACATATATTACCATCAGAATTGCTAGATATGGCATAAATAGGACAGTTTGTGCGATATAGAAATCTGCACCTGGTTCGTTAAGGTGGAGTGTTACTTTTAGATCTGTAGCCCCTACAAACTGTGTAAAAACAAGCAGGAGTCCAAGTGAAATATAGAAAGCGGCACTTCCTATATTTTTCCTTAAAGCATGCAGGATCATCAGCCCTACAAAGATGAAGGTCATTTCGAGGAGCACAAGCCCACATGTAAATAAAATTTCCAAGATTCCAATTTCCTGTTTGAAGTTTCTATGAAACGGGTATAGAATTTATATCGCATTTAATGTTCATTCAATAAGGATAGTGTAAAAAAGAGGAAAATTATTATTATGAGTTTTACTTTATTATATCCGGAAACTATTATTTTCGGTAAAAATAGCCTCGAGCAATTGTCGAGTTTGCTACCTGAATTATCGAAAATCCTGCTGGTCGCTGGTCGAAGTGCGGAGGCTTCTGGAGTACTTAAGCGTGTAAAAGATCAACTTTCTGATTTTGAACAAATAGATGCAATAGGGATGGTCATGGCAGAACCGCCACTTGAGTGTGTGGATTCACTGATTGAACTTGGGCGGAGAGAAGGGGTGACTGCTGTTGTTGCTATTGGAGGAGGGAGTGTTATTGACTCTGCGAAGGTCGCAGCCGCACTTATTCCGCTTGAAGGTGATACTGGTGACTATTTTTACGGTAAGCGGGAGATTAATGGGCGCGGACTATTTTTTGTAGCACTGCCGACCACTGCTGGAACGGGAGCAGAGGTTACAAAGAATGCAGTCTTAACGGATTCTGTTGCAAAGATAAAAAAATCCATCAGAAGTATCTATATGGTTCCAGATGTAGCGATTGTAGATCCTGAACTTACCTTGTCAATGCCGCCTGCGGTAACAGCAGCAAGTGGGCTTGATGCATTTACTCAGGCATTAGAGTCATTTACATCATCGGATGCTAACTCAGTTACACGTCCTCTTGCGAAACTCGCAGTTTCAAAGATTTTTGCGAATCTCGCAGATGTTTACCACAATGGAGCTGATCTTGAAAAACGGAGTGAAGTTGCCGAGGGTAGTCTTCTTTCTGCTATGGCCTTTTCGCAGAGCGGATTGGGGGCGGTACACGGCCTAGCACATCCTATTGGATCTCTGCTTAAGGTTCCGCACGGAGTTGCTTGTTCAATTCTTCTTAAACCTATAATGGAGTGGAATGCTTCGTCGTGTGCTGCGGATTATGCGCAACTCGCAATTGCATGTAATCTTGGGGTTGAGGGAGAGAGTGAGGAGACACTTACCAGAAAGCTGATTTATGCAATTGGCCAACTTTGTCGCGAGATGGCAATCCCTGCGAGTTTCGCAGATTTTGGTCTGAGCAGTGAACATTTTGAATTTATTGTGAAAAACTGTCGAAGTCGCAGTATGGAATGCAATCCGCGTCCAATGAGTGACGATGAGGTGTTGGTGTTTCTTGAAAGTCTTACAGCATTAAGAGTGAGGTAATTATGATATATCCCAAAAATAGTGTGATTTTAGCTCCGCTCTCTGGCTTTACGGATCTGCCTTACCGCCGCTCGGCACGTCGGCACGGATGTGTTTATGCATTTACCGAGATGGTTGATGCTGGCTCTTTGGTTTATCGTAATTTTAGGACAATGAAGATGCTTAAGCGGGGAGAAGAGGAGGCGTGGCTTGGATTACAGCTTATTGCCGCAGATAAGGATATCCTAAAAAAAGCAACTCAGATTGTAAATGAGAAAAACTTTGATGTTATAGATTTTAATTTAGGCTGTCCAGCTCCGAAAGTTGTTAAAAAAGGGGAGGGGGCAGCATTAGGAGAAAAAATTGATAAAGCAGTTAGCGTTTTTGAGGTGCTTGTGCGAACTTCGCAAATTCCGGTGACTGTTAAAATTCGTATTTTAGATGAGGAGAATCCAGCACCAACCGTTGAGTTGGCTTCAAAGTTATGCGATGCCGGAGCGCAGGCAATTACAGTGCATGGGCGTGTAAGGACCAAGTTTTATGCAGGGCCAGTATATCATGATGTTATTTCAGCAGTAAGAGAGGCTGTGACTTGTCCGTTAATTGCCAACGGTAGTGTGTTTGATTTTGAATCTTTTTGCGAAATTCGCAAAAATACAGGCTGCGATTCTGTTATGGTTGCAAGGGGGGCCATGGGGAATCCATGGCTTTTTGATGAACTTTTAATGGGGTTGAAGGAAGAAGATAACGGTTCAGTTTTATGGCAACCTCCGAATGCCCGCGAATTTGCAGATGAGATTTTTATGCATATTTCCGAGATGGTAGAGTTTTACGGGCTTGAGTTGGGGCTTACAATTGCAAGGAAGGTTATTCTTGACTATATGCGTGGGCGCGGTTTTGCTCGTGTATTGAAAACTCATGTTATTGAGATTGCATCAATTGATGATCTTAAACAATTCACAGAATGCCTTGCGGAAGGCCCCACTGAACGGTATATGCTCTGGCTGGAGAAGCATGAAACGGCTGTCAGACGATTAAGACGATAGGTATCAGCGAATAAGTTATTTTTTTCTATATTCGTTCGATATGTATTTCTGTATTTTTTGAGCAAATTTAGAATTTAATTTTATCTTAGTAAAATCAATTTCAATATTATTTAGATATTGCAGAATAATTGTGTGGTGCCCACTTGTTCCAAATGGCAGTATGCCGCAGAAGAAGAAACCGAGCTTTTCGCACTCATCTGCGAGTTTCGCACATCCCGGTTGTTCAAGGTTAAGAAAAAGATACAGGACGTCTGTATGTTCGATACATAATCTTTTCATTGCAGTGTGTATGGAGTCGAGAATTGTTATCTCTGTTGAGTACGAAATGATATCTGCGGTATTGAATACTTCCATCCTGCTATAGGTTAGTTCAGGTCTGTTTTTTCTCTTCTCATCTACCTGTGGTTGATAATTGTCCGGATTTTCAAAGATAACAGGGATTGAAGTTTGAGCAAAGATATCTGCGGTAATCTCTCTATGTTTTTTAGGAGGATAAATGGATCGTTCAGGTGACTTAAATGGTAGGTAGGTCAGCAGGGCACTCTCTTTTTGTATGGTTTTTCCTGATAGTGCTTTAAAGTCAACATCAGAGGGAAATAATCCGAGCATAAGGCCGCAATCTATAAAGCCGAAATCGGTAAGCTTTTTCTGAGAAAGAGGGTGGCTTGTAACTGCACGTCCGTAAACCCCGAAGAGCCCACGATCAGCGGCATTTTTGAATGCTTCAATGCACATCTTTGAGAATATGCCCAGTTTTCTGTGTTGCGGTTTTACAAAGGCTACGCCTGCTTCGGCAATCGGATCTTTATGATGATAGAATTTTAGGGCTATGTGTCCAAGTAGTTCCTCTTTTTCGTCTACAGCAACAATGGAAAGCAGTTCCCCTTTTTTATTCATATCAGTAATTCGTTCAGGATAATATATATATGGTTCATAGGTGTAGCCGTATGTCTGGTAGGCACAGCGCGATATTTCAATGGCATCTTTAGCTTCAAATGGACGCAGGTGCCATTTTGCATCTTTGTGTGTTTCTTTGGGCTTTTGAGGCTTTTCAGTAATTGAGAGAATCTTATCTATTCGTTCTGCTTCAATTCCTATGCTGAGTACTGTCTCTTTTCCGTTACGCCCAAGGTTACGAAATTGAACCTGATCTACATAGTTTTTAAGGAGATACATACCAAGCCCGTCAACATTTTGCTCATCGTCTGGGGTGTCCGGGTTGTAGTTCGGTATATCATCTGGCGAGAATGGGACTCCTTTATCGTGAATTACCACCTCCATCTTTCCTGGAAGTCGGCGGCATATAACGCTGTACTCCTGTTCCGGGTCGTTTTCCAGTGAGTGTAGGATTATTGTTGAAAGTGCCTCTTCTGCGGCAATATCAATCTTGAAAATCTCTTTATCTGAGAATCCGAAAGAGCTAGAGCAATTTTTGATAAATTCAACAGCAACAGATATATAGTTAAGATGTCCTGGTGCTGTAAGTTTTAACGTTGGAGCCTGAGAGGGAAGGGGGGATTCTGAGAATGTCTCCGCTTCGCTTTTTTCCAGACTCTTCTCTTTTTTCTGATTATCAGATTGTTCCATTGTATGCCCCTGTTAATTATTTTCCAAAAAAGTGTATTTCACTAAAAGTTACATCCCATAAAGGTGGGGTTTATTCCCCACCCTCGTAGGCGTTCCCATATAATCACGATTAGCAATACTTACAATTTAGTGCCCCTTTTTCCTTCAGACACCATTTAGTACAGTGTAAATCTTAAACTGTCGCACCAAGCCTTGTTTTTTTTCGCTTTTTCTTCATGATAAAAAAATCACATAACTAAGGCTATGCGTATTTGTTTTTCATTTTGAAAAATTCAAAAAACAACTGCGACTTATACGATATTTTAAGCTGTACAATGCACTAGGTATTACTGAACAATTTTATTCAGAGGGTACTCTACAATACCAGATGCACCTGCAGCAATAAGGTCAGGGATTAAGTCTCTTACTGTAAATTCATCAACGATAGTATTCAGTGCGCACCAGCCCTTTTCTGTGAGTCTTGAGATTGTAGGACGTTCAAGAGCCGGAACTTTTTCGATAATCGCATCTAATTTATCCTCAGGAATATTCATCATCAATCCAACTTTCCCTTCTGCTTCGAGTACTGCATTAAGAAGTAGCGCCAGTTTTTCAATTTTTGCTTTTTTGAAGCTATCTTTCATAGACTCTTTATTGGCTATAAAACGTGTAGTACTTTCGCAGAGAGTATCTATAATGTCAAGATTATTGGCACGTAGCGATGAGCCTGTTTCAGTAATCTCAACAATTGCATCTGCAAGGCGAGGGGGCTTGACTTCTGTTGCTCCCCAACTGAATTCAACTGTTGCTGTTACTCCATGTTTTTTTAGGTATTTTTCTGTCATTCCAACAGCTTCTGTTGCGATACGCTTTCCTTCAAGATCCTTTGCACATTTGATATCTGAACCAGCAGGAACAGCAAGCACCCACCGAAGTGGTTTACGACCAACTTTTCCATATACAAGTTCAGTAATCTCTTCTACATCAGCTCCATTTTCGACAATCCAGTCTTTTCCTGTAAGTCCACAGTCAAGAATACCCTCTTCAACATATCGTGCCATCTCCTGGGCTCGTATCAGCATACATTCAATCTCAACATCATCGATTGAAGGATAGTATGATCTGGAGCTTATATTGATTTTATATCCTGCTTTTGCAAACATCTCTGCAGTTGTCTTTTCTAAACTGCCTTTCGGTATTCCAAGTGTTAATTTCGACATTCTTATCTCTCCGTAATTATAGAATTTAATATTATTATAAGTTTTACAAACTATTTGCATAGACTCTCTCTACCAATTTACAATATATCATTTATAAGAGAAAATCAATAGTTAAGCGTAAAAAACAATATTTTTATTAACCTCTTGCCATTCTATACTAGCGACGGGTGAAATCTTAGCATTTTCTTGAAACTAACTTAGCTAGCAAAAGAAAGACAAGTTCTCTACCGCTTGCGGTATATAATAAAAAATGGTAATAGATTTCAAGAAGTGATTTGATTTTTTTTATAGATGCACCATATTACAAGTTCTTAAATATGATACGCGCTCATAGCTCAGTTGGTAGAGCAGATGACTCTTAATCATCTTGTCGAAGGTTCGAGTCCTTCTGGGCGTACCATTTTTAGCCTCAAAAGCTCACTATTTAGATGCTTTTTCAACCATCTGTTATGATTTTATGGTTCCAGTGAGATCATCCTCAATGGTTCACCACTGTTTACCGGTGGTGCAGGAAGTGGAGAAAGTGAAATCCGTCGCTATCTCCTAGAATCTGATCTGGTTGAAACAATTATTGCACTACCTACGGATATGTTCTACAATACTGGCATCGCAACGTATGTGTGGGTTCTTACAAATAAGAAATCTGAAGAGCGTCAGGGAAAAGTTCAGTTGATTGATGCTGGCGAGATGTATGGATCAATGCGTAAATCACTTGGTTCAAAACGTAAAATTATGAGCGAAGATCATATTGAACAGATCACCCGTTGTTTCGGAAACTTTGAGGAGATGGAACTACTACTTGATTCTCCTGCGAATGTCGCAACTTCTTCAAGAGGTCGTAAATCTGCAACAGCGAAAAAAGAGAAGCCAAAGATGGTCGATATGGAGGGACATATGCTCAACAGGATATTGCTTTCGAATTTGCCTCATGGGTATCTGTTGAATACAAGCTCTATCTCAATAAAGATATTAAAAATCTTACTCAATCGTTAACTGACGGTACCACGGAGAAACGGAATAATGATTAATTATTGTAACCACGAATGGACGCGAATGAACTCCAATGAAAATCTGTTTATTCATATTTCCTCTTTCATACTTCATATTTTTAAGATGGAGGTGCTTTGGGGAAAATATAATGACTCTTATTATTCGTATAAAGAGAGTTATTTGAAGAATAAATCCGCATTGGAATGCGGGGCTCCCAGCGGGGGAAGGTTTATTTGTGGCAACGTGAGTATTG
>JAUUYH010000046.1 GCA_030590505.1 Kiritimatiellota bacterium | reverse complement strand
TGGAACTCTTCTCCCTTTAGGCTTCCTTCTATTACTTTTAGTACCATTCCAGGCATACGATTACCTCATTTTAGGTTAACTGTACAATCTTACCAATATCTTTTAGAGTCAAGTCCGCATTTTCTTTAGTCGAGGAAATTATAAACTCTCAATTTATTGCTTGGTTCTTGTTCTCTTTTTTCCTTCACTTGTTAGCACAAACTTGCCACACTGATCAACAAATAATGCGAAAATAAACTTTAGTTATAATTACCATGAAAAGATTGAAAAGTCAAGAGTGAAAGTAAAAAAACATTAAAGAAAAAGAGTTTTCAGAAGATTTGCGGCAGCATAGACAGTTCGTTGTCGTACCCTATTTCGATCTCCTGACAAATTAAACTGTTTGATGACAATTTTATCATTGAGTTTAGCCCCTATATAGATTAATCCGACTGGTTTCTCAGGTGTTCCACCTGCCGGACCAGCTATTCCAGTAATAGAAATTCCAAGGTCGGTTTTATAATAATTGCATAAATTTGTAACCATCTCTTCTGCGCACTCATAGCTAACAGCTCCGAATTTGTTTATGGTCTCTTCTGATACATGCAGAATTTGATTTTTCCACTCATTAGAATATGATACAACTCCGCCTTTGAATATTTGAGAAGCCCCAGGTATATCTGTAATTGCTGCGGCAATCAGCCCTCCGGTGCATGATTCAGCAACCGAGAGTGTTAGGTCATGCTGTTTGCAGTAGTTAACGACTGCTTGTATTGAATCGGTGATGCCTTGATGAAGTGCAAATTCTCCGAGTCTTTCTCGTAACTCATCTGTTTTGCTGTTCAACTGATCTCTGTCAGAACTTGAAATATATACCTTGACAGCTTCCGGAGATGCGCAATACGCAATTGAAAAAATGCTATTTTTAATTAGTGGTAGCGTTTTCTCTTCGATTATAGATTCTGGCAGTCCTGTAGTATAAATTGTGTTTGTAAAAAGTTTATCATATCCTTTAAGTGTACTCAAATATGGGATCACATAATTTTTAAACATAGGATTCATTTCAGATGGTGGTCCAGGCAGAAGAATTATTGCCGGCAGACGGGGATGGTGGTCTGAAGCATGAATTAACAGTCCGGGTGCTGTTCCGACATCATTTGGTAATATTTCTGCACCTTCGGGAATTAGAGCTTGATCCAGGACTGCCTCTGGCATCGATCTGTTTCTGTTGTTCCAGTACAATTTTAGAGTTGCAACGACCTTTTCACTCATTATAAGTTTTAATTTGAACAGTTCTGCTATAGTCTCTTTTGTAAGGTCATCTACGGTAGGCCCCAGCCCACCAGTTAGGATTATAACATCCATCCCTGAGTCAACCATATTTGTTGTAGAGTTCTGTATCATCTCTGTTGTATCAGGAATAACAGATGCATTATTTATAATCAGTCCAAGCTGCAGAAGCTCCGAACCTATATCGGTTAAGTTGGTGTTGACGGTGAATCCCTTGAGAAGTTCATCCCCGATACATATTACTGCAATTTTAAGTTGACTCATTCTGATTGAGTTTCCTCTTTTTTCTTAGATTTTTCTTCATCAATTACTTTTTTCAGTTTAAAATCAGCAATTATCTTCTGCCATAACATTGTGTAGAATGAAATTACGCATCCAAATAAGGCGAATGCAATAAATGCATTGAATATGAGAGCCTGTATTCTCTGTATATTGGAGATCTTTTCAGTCAGGTTTCCTGGAAACATTAAAATGATATAGCCAGGAAATGAAAAAATCAGAAGATCACCGCTTCTCGACAATATTCCACCTAAGAATATACCTCCCTGATATACAAAAAAGAAGAGAGTAATAAGAAAATGGTATTTCCATTTGCTATCTTTAAATAATATGTAAAATTCTGAGCATGATGCCGCAAGGATAGTAAATATGGCAAATGTACAGAAGTGGATTATTATAGAATTGATACTATAACCTGAAGTTATTGCAAATATTAGTGCAGGAATTGCCCATACGGTAAAGAGAATTAAAGCTTCAGATATATTGGAGATATTTACTATTTTGAGGATTGTTACACTCATTGGTTTTTTTTCTGTTATCGCAATTCTATCAATGGATTGTATTATTCTCTTTTTGTTTCTTCTTGTTGCAAGATAAATAGCTAGCATTATAAAAAATAATACGATGGCAAAGGCTCCAGCAAAGCGTGACATCTCTATACTATCACGGAAGAGGTAATTGAAAAAGAAACCGAACAATATAAACTGAAGAGATATTAGATATTTTACTGCACCGCCACGGGTAAACATCGGAAGTGTCTTGTCTTGGAGTTTCCGTGCCGCTCCAGTAAAATTCCATCCTGCAAAATAGAGGGCCGCAAGGCTGATGAATAGTATTGCTGAAATCTTAAATGAATAGAAATTCCATTTGAGTTCTAACAGTTCGTTTATGCCTTGTTTTGAATCGGAAAGAGCACCTATAATGGGTATTCCAAATACTAAAGCTAGTATAATTATTCCAACGATGCTGCCATTTTTATTCGTTCCGATTTTTGACTGTTTTTTATTTAAATTTGTTGAAGATACACAGAGTAATACAGATAATGTGTTGCAAAATAGTCCCCCAAATAGGAAAAGCAGAAGTATGTTAAGTTGTTGTATTGGCCCCACTCCGCCTAACATTCCGTATTGAATTGTAAGGATGATAGAGATTGCGGCAAGAGGATAATAGATGAGATTTGTGCCTATCAAAAGACCGGTGGCTTTTGTTCTACCGCTTAAGGGGAGTATTTCAAAAAAATCATAGGAACCTTTGGTAATCTGAGAAAATATAATATTTGCAGGTGTAATACTTGCCATCCCCCAGAGTAGAATTACGCTGAGGCCAAGCATCCATGGGTAGGCTGTCATTGCAAGTTTTTGTACATCAATAGGTGTATTCGACTGCATGTTGGCAACAAAATAGAGAAAGGTGATGGTGTTGATCAACATAATCAATGAAATATAGATAATGCTAGCAACAATTATCGAGTTTCTTCTGAAAAGAGAGAAACTGTACCTCTTAATAATCGGATTGTTCATCAGTTTTTCAAACACTTAGATTTAACTCCTCTGTAAGTTCCATAAAAAGACCTTCAAGGTTTTTTTGCTCACGTTGTAGGTGAATTACCTCTATTCCATTTGATACAAGGTCTGCATTGATCTTTGCAATAATCTTGTCATCTCCACTGTACCCTAGGCTGAAAATGCCGTCGGCTCCGGATAGTGAGGTAATTGAGGGATTACTTTTTAGCGTATCTTTCGCTTTGTCAAACATATTTAATACCTTTAACTTGAGCGTGTGTTCACCTTTTAATTTACGATGAATTTCTTTGACCTCATCGTGCAGGACAAGCTCGCCTTTATTCATAATTGCGATATGTGAACAGAAATCATCAAGCTCTGTAAGTATATGAGATGAGACAATTAGGGTTTTTCCTTTTTTCGCAAGTTTTTTAAGGATAGTTCTTAGGGTAATTCTTGCCTGAGGATCCAAGCCAGATGCCGGTTCGTCCAGAAGGAAAATATCAGGTTGATGCACAAGTAACGTAGCCAAACCCACGCGTTGAGTCATTCCACGTGAGAGATTTTTTATGAAATCATCACGTTTTATTAATAAGTTAGTATCTTCTAGTGCTGTGTTGACCCTTAAGTCACGTTCATCTTCCGGCACACCATAAGTCTGCGCAAAGAAATAGAGCAGTTCCCATAGTTTTAGATCGTCATAAAGGTTGAAAAAGTCTGGAAGATAGCCAATATGCTTTCGAACCTGCAATCTCTCCTTCCAAATGTTAAAGCCCATAATCTCAATGGAGCCAGTTGTCGGTTCAATCAAGGTGGATAGCATTTTTAGCAGAGTTGTTTTGCCCGCTCCGTTAGGGCCGACAAGTCCAAGTATTTCACCACGTTGTAATGTAAGATTTACATCTTTTACTGCCGTAAGTTTTCCATACTGTTTTCTTAAGTCGCGGGTGGTTATTATCATTCTATGTTATGGCTTTACTGTGATTTTGATAAATTTTGATCTGGAAGATATTGATGTAAGGTTTAGCTCTGTGAAAATATAGAAATACTGAATGTGATCAGTTTTCATATGTTCAATAAATGAGAGGTCAACGTCAAGCAGTACTGAACTACGGTGAGTTAACTCCATACTTATATGCTTTGCATTCTTCATTATCTTTGGTATTAAAGCATTCCATTTAGATTTAGCTGGAACCTTCATCTTCGGTTTCCATGGAACATAGTACAGGCTAATATTCTCAGACTCTTTTTGGTACCATTCATAGATTACAAGAGGTTTCATTGCGTAATTGTGCAAACGAAAGGTCATTTTTGCTTTTTTACCTGCTTTAAATTCACGCTTGGGAGATACACACTCAAGTTCAACGTTATAATCCTTTATTTTTGGAAATTTTAGGTTTTTTAGAACTAGAATCTTTGCCGGCTCCTTGCTTTCTATTGAACTTGAACTAAAGGCGCAAATTACTACTAAACAAAATATTAACTTTTTGCATAAATGCTGTCTCATAAATCCATCCTTTTTATTTTTTGTCTGTCTCTCTTTGTCGTAACGCTTCAAAAAGACATACGCCTGTCGCAACTGAAGCATTCAGGCATTCTACTTTTCCACGCATCGGAATTGATACAAGAAAATCACAGAGGTCTGTTGTCAGTTTTCGCATACCTTTTGCTTCTGAACCTATAATAATTGCTATGCCTCCCTTTAAGTCCACTTGGTAAATGGATCGGTCTGCCCTGTCGGAGGTGCCAACGATCCAGACTCCCGACTCTTTCAGCTTACGTATTACTGATGCAATATTAGTTGCCTGTATAAACATAATATTTTCAGCACCGCCACATGCAATTTTACGAACTGTCTCCGTTAGCGATACCGCTCTGTCTTTAGGCACAATAACTGCATCCACACCTGCCGCATCCGCAGTTCTCAGGCAGGCCCCAAGATTATGGGGATCCTGAATCTCGTCAAGAATTAGCAATAACGGTTCTTTTTTATCTTTTAATGACTCAAAAAGGTGAGCCTCATTTTTTACAAAAATTCTTTTCGAAAGATCACTGTGTCTATTTTTTCTGGCAGACTTTGTATTTTTATTTCTCAATTGTATCTATCCTTACTGCATTTTATGCTTACTTTATTTTATTGCACGACTCTATATTATAACTTTGTTGGGTAATATTCAACAACTTTCTGATTCTTTTTACTCTTTTTTCGTAATATACTTTGAATACTTGTTTAATAAGATGTATTTATATCTTATGAAAATGATAAAAAACATATTTAAAGTAAAATCTGTGGTGATTGCACTTCTGCTACCCCTGCTTGCGAACTTCGCAAATGCAGATGATAATGAGAAAATCGCACCAGAGCAGTTTTTACGATTCGTCAGAACCCCGCCTCAACAAAAAACATGGGCTCAGATACAGGGTGAAATTATAAATATGAAGAGAAGTAAGGAGGGGAAACGACTTATATCCAAATCTGATATCTACCTTGCACTTCGCTTCTCTTCTGAGATGATTTTTGCTCAAGTGATTATTGGAAAAAATGAAATTTACTCAGTCGGGCAACCATACTCCATGATGAAAAATGGGGCGACTGTACTTAAGAGTGGCGATGAAGGTAGCAGTAAGTTGCGTGGAACATTCGGAATTAAACCTGAAGATCTTACAATGTCGTTTCTTTTCTGGTCTTTTGCCAAAGAGTTCCCGTCAACATCGATAAGAATGATATCGTGCAGGGTATTTCTCTTAATCTCGCCAGATAAAAAAGAGAGCGCCAAGGTCTATATCAGCCGTAAACACTACTTTCCCTTGAAGGTTGAGTGGAGTAAACCTGTTAAGGAGAAATTGTTCGGAGATATTTCTAGAACTCTTGAGGTGGTATCATTTAAGGAAGTTAATAAATTATACCTCGTTAAGGAGCTACAATTTTACGGGCCTGGCTGGAGAACGAATATCTATTTTAATAAAGCGAATGCCGGTGCTGTAAAAGATGGAACTCCCAAAAATCTTTTCAGAGAGTAATATAATATTTTAGGTTGTGCAGATGGACAAATATAAATAAGAGAGTCAAAACGATGGGTAAAGATAAATTTGTTGATGGGAAATTGGTAAATATACGTGAAAAACTCATGGAAGAATCTAATGAAAAGAGAGATGATCCGCAAACAATCCTAGCTGAGCCAATAAATCAGAATATACGTAGGCAGGGATCCGCGTCAGTTAATATTAATGATAAAGAGTGGAAAAAAGCTATTTTTCAGCGATGGGATGAATTTAAAGCACTTCGAAGAGATGTTCTTTTTAAACTTAAAAAGGTGCTCTCAGCTATTCCTGAAGATCGAATCTCTGCAGAACAGAGAATTCGAGATTTAGAGAATGCTGAAGAAAAAGTAAGACAGATTATTGCTGATCTTGAAGCAATTGATGATTCAACCTGGGATAGGCATACACTGACATCAGAGCTATCAACTGCAATGAGAATGGTTGAAAATACCCGAATCGAGAGTATGATGATATCTGCAAAACTTGCCCGTCCTATGGCGGGGCTTGCAGGTAAGCAATCATCCGCGATGGAACATGGTGGCTCTAACTCATCATCATCGTTTGTGCATGAAGTAAACTCGTTGACCTTTAGGCAGACCTTTAAGCTCGGCCTTGGCCTGTTTTTTCCACTAATTCTCGGAATCATAATTGCTGCTTTTATTCTTGCACTGATTAACTATTTAACATTGTTGTAGTCTAATGCGGCATAAAAAAAGCAAAATTATAGATTATGTTCAACAACCTGCAGCTGGAAAAAGAGTTACGACTTTACTGAAATCTGGTAACTTAAAAAAGGTTTCTGGGAAACAACAGCATGCACTGAATATCCGCCGCAATCAGGCGATAATTATACTCTTGGCTCTTCTGCTTATCGCGATTGGTCTTTTTTCGCTTATTTTCTAATAAAAATCTATTTTTCTTCTTCTTCAACTTGAACTTAACTTGTAGTTGTGATATATAATATACTTAGTTTTATAATATTAACTTTATTATATTAATTCTAACACTAACACTAACAAGGGAGGTGTAGAAATGAAAATTAAATTCTACAATGTGAAGAAACGTGAATCCGTAAAAATTGAAGAAGCAGATTGCAAAAAAGTAGTCTATAAAAGAGAAACATCTAAGGGAGTTCAGGAACGCTATGCTGTGCGTGCTAAAGATGACGATTGTACTAACCTTACAAAATTTGTCAGCAAAGATGATTATGGCACTTTAACATGTCCTGCTGAGTAAAGGACGACGAAATTGGAAACCCCAGGAGCCAAAAGCCTCGTTTTTTTAAACCTCACTACCGGTTTTATTATATACTTAACGCGGGTGAAATCTTAGCATTTCGATTAAGGTTTAGTCGCTAATAAAAGAAATACAAGATCTCTACCGCTTGCGGTATAAATTACTGAGATTAAGAAGCTGAGAATGAATATTGCACAATATATAGATCATACCCTTTTGAGGCAGGATGCAACTAATGCAGATGTAATCGTACTTTGCAATGAAGCTATTTCTCACTCTTTTGCAAGTGTTTGTGTAAATCCATGTAGAGTTCCTATTGCTTCGAAAACTCTAGCAGACTCAGCTGTAAAAGTATGCACCGTAACGGCCTTTCCATTAGGAGCAACGTCAACAGTTGCGAAGTTAGCAGAAACTAAGTGGTGTCTAGACAATGGAGCAGATGAGATAGATACTGTAATTAATATCGGAGAATGTAAAGCTGGAAACTGGGACTATGTTGAAGATGAATTACGCAAGGTTGCGGAACTGGTTCACTCTTATAAGGCGATACTGAAAGTTATTTTTGAAAATTGCCTGCTTGACGAATCAGAGATAGTGCAGGCCTGTAAAGTCTCTATGAAGGCCGCAGTGGATTTTGTTAAGACCTCAACGGGGTTTTCAACTGGTGGAGCTACGCAGGAAGATGTTAAGCTTATGGTGGAAACTGTTGCAGGCACCTGCAGAGTCAAAGCAGCAGGAGGCATCAGAAATTACGATGATGCTGTAACAATGATAAATCTTGGAGCGGATAGAATTGGAACAAGTGGTGGAGTTGCGATTGTCGCAGGTGAAGAGAGAGTTTTAGGCGATTATTAAGCCCAAGCTTAACTATTACTATCGCGACAATTATGTTTTGAGTTTTACGCATTTCATACAACTATTTTGTTGTATATTAGGAGAAAAAAATATGGATAACGCAGAAAAATGTGACGTAATAAATGAATATGATGTAGATGACCCTGCAATACAGAATATTATGCAAGAGATTAATCCTGAAGGGGATGGAGGTGCTCACGTCTATATGAACCGTATATCTGAGCTGCTTGAAAGTATTGAAGCTAGAAAAATAAATGGACTTATGAATTTTATTATTTACGGAATGATCCTTGATGAAGGGCAGGGGATGGTTGCTTTAGAGAAAATCAATAATCAAATTGAAGAATTTATGGTTCAATATCACTCATCATTGGATGAGATAGAAGACGCTCTTGCGATAAGTAAAAACTTGAAGGTAACTATTTTTTCAGATCTTATAAATGAGATCAGAATGGATAAAACTTTTTATAAAACACATAAAAAAGATATTGATAAATTTATTAAAAAACTCCCTGATATGAAGCAGAACTTGGAATTTATTAGCCGTGTATTACTGGGAATGTAAAAAAAACGACAAAAAACATATACTGTTTTCTTGAATTATAATTGCAAAAATTCTGAAGCAGTTTATCTTAATATGATATATGATTGATGTAAATATTTTTATACCTAGATTGTAAGGTTTAGGTGATACAATAAGTGCATTCAAAAAGGTATACCGCAAGCGGTAGATATCTTCTCTTTCTTTTGCTAGCTAATTAAGTTTAAAGAAAATGTTAAGATTTCATCCGTGCAAAGTATAGTACGTTTTGATTATGCAAATTTAGCTTTTTGGATAAATAGATATTTATAGATGGCAAATCAGTATTAATAATTCTTTTCTTGGAGTATATATTATGAGTAAAAATAAAGAAAATCTTGACCTGCTACCACTTGACTTTCCCGAGGATAATGAGCATGAAGACCTTCTGGAGGAGGAGATAGAAGAAGAGCAAATTGAAGATTTATCTGAAGAGAGTGATGAATCGATATCCGAAGAGAGTGATTACGCAATATCTGAAGAGAGTAGCGAAGCGATACCAGAAAATAGTGATGAAGTCGCCGAAACTCCAGCTTCTGAATTAGAGGATGAAGACATTAAACAGAAGGACGTTGATATAAAATTGAATAAACAACAATCTCAGGAGCAAGTAGCAACTCCGACGCCTGCCAAAAAGGATAAAAGTAAAACTATACCCATTCAGGGTACATTCCTTCCTGGTCAAATACTTCAGGAAGGCAGGGTTCGAGCTGATTTAAGCATTGAGCAGGTCGCTCAGGAAACTAAGATTAACAAGAAGTATATTATATCTCTTGAGATGGGTGATCAAGAAAATCTCCCCCAGGGAATTTATGTTGAAGCTTATGTAAAGCAACTTTGTAAGGTGTATCGACTGGATCCGGCTCATGTCCTGAACTCTATGGAGATTGAAGGCATTACGTATGAAGATAAAAAAGTGCCTGGTGAAATTCTGCATGATATTGAAAAAGGGAAGCAGGTTAATTTTCAGGAAGAGGTCAGAGTTCGCAAGTTTTTCAAGATTGTAGGCGTGGCCATTGTTGTTTTGATTGCTATTGTTTGGATTATTATCAAAATAAACTCAAAACCAACAACTAATCCTGGAGGTGAAGCGGTGGCTCCAGCGGGCACTGATCTCTCCGGTGAAATAGTCGAAGTACAGCCAGAAAAATCTATTGCACCTGAAGAACTTGAGGTGTTTCTTGCACCGCAATCATTTACAATGACAGAATTAAAGGTACCTAAATAAAATTATGGAAAATATCCTAGAACAGAGAATCAAAGATGAAATTCTTATCTTTGATGGTGCTATGGGAACAGAGATCTATAAACGTGATTTTTTCGTTAATACATCGTTTGACTCTCTCAACCTTTCCGCGCCGAATGTAATAAAAGAGATCCATGCAAGCTATGTGGATGCTGGGGCAGATGTGCTGACAACAAATACTTTTGCAGCCAATCGCTACAACCTCTCTAAATTTGGACTTGAAGACAAAATTGAAGATATAATCAACGCAGCTGTAACAATTGCCCGCGAGGCGGCTGACAAAGATACCCTTATTGCAGGCTCTGTCGGACCGATAGAGGCACACTCGGCAATGAAGCCACAGGAGATTATTAATATCCTAGCTGAACAGGTTGCGTTTCTTGAAAAAGCTGGTGTCGATTTTATTATGTTCGAGACTATTCCATCTGTAAAAGATGCGAACTTCGCATTTCTAGCTGCAAATGCGGCTGGAAAACTTCCTTACATACTCAGTCTCTCCATTGACAGAACTGGAGAGTCAGCAAAGGGAGAATCTCTAAAAAAAATGCTCTCTTGCCTAAAGCAGGATGGACGTCAGCCAACTGCTGTCGGACTTAACTGCTGCGTCGGACCAGAGGGCATATTAACACCTTTTGAAACTCTTTTGTCATTGACTGAACTGCCTGTTATTGTGCAACCTAATGCAGGGGTCCCCAAGCAGGTTGGCGGACGTATGATCTATATGGCAAGCCCCGAATATCTTACCACCTATGCTGTGCGGTTTGTCAATATGGGAGTTGCTGGAATCGGAGGGTGCTGCGGAACTGGCCCGAAACATATTAATGAGATTGCAAAAAGCATAAAGCGTGTTGCTGTTGTAGGCAAAAGAAGTGTTGTGACAGAAGTTCAGGATAAAACTCTGCTGAAAGAGTCTGTGACGACAGGAAAAAAATCAAAACTAGGTGCGAAAATCGCAAATGGTGAGTGGATTGCAACTATTGAAATTGTCCCACCGAAGGGCTTTGATCTTTCTGCGACTATCGCAAAAGCTAAACAGTGTGCTGATGTCGGAATTGATGCAATTAATATTCCAGATGGTCCTCGGGCAAGCTCAAGGATTTCGCCACTTGTAACTTCACTTAAAATTGAAGAACTCGCTGGGATCGAAACAGTTCTTCATTTCTGCTGTCGGGATAGAAATCTTATAGGTATGCAGTCCGATCTCCTTGGGTGTGCAGCAGCCGGAGTCAAAAATCTGCTATTTATCACTGGCGATCCACCGAAGCTAGGGCAGTATCCTAATGCGTCCGCTGTATTTGATGCTGATGCAATTGGTATGGTAAAGGTACAGGAGCAGCTGAATTGTGGAATAGACCTTGGTGGAAATCCTATCGGAGATCCTACTAGTGCCCTAATCGGCGTAGGAGCTGACCCGAATGCAATAGATATGAAACGTGAGCTGATCAAAACAAGAGATAAGGTCGAATCAGGTGCTGAATTTATTATCACTCAGCCCGTATTTGCTGTGGAGCCACTTCTCAAGTTTTTGGATGAAATTGCCTACCTTAATATCCCTGTATTTGCAGGAATATGGCCACTTGCAAGTTATAGAAATGCAGAATTTATGAAAAATGAAGTTCCTGGTGTAGTCGTACCTGATTCAATTATGAAACGTATGGAAAAAGCTGACACAAAAGAGGCACAACGTGAAGAGGGGATAATAATTGCGAAAGAAGCAATTGCCGCTATTCGTGATAGAATTCAAGGAATTCAGGTAAGTGCACCATTCGGAAATGTCTCAACTGCAATTGCTGTGATACAATAAGGCAGTGTAAATAAATAACCTGTTCATTTCGCACAAGAATTAAATAAATATTTAAGGCACGGAAGTCTTTGCATATTAGACTTTGCACGGATGAGATCTTAACATTCTCTTTAAACTTAATTAGCTAGCAAAAGAAAGACAAGATATCTACCGCTTGCGGTATAGGAATATGTGAACACTTTCGTAACGAAAAAGATTTGTTCGAGATCAAGTGAACAATATTGGTTATTTATTTGTGATGACTAAGGAGGCGGAAGAGTGAATTGTGAGAAGTGAGATACGTAAAATTTAAATGTTTGCTAAATACGCTAATTAGTTGATGAATTGATGCTTGCTTCTCTTCAAGTACGTTAGGCATTCCTGCCTGACATAGCGTAAAAAAACAAGCATAAAAAGATGCCCTTCCAGAGCCTGTAAGACTTGTCAAAGGACTTTTCTTATTCCTCATCTCTTGCCCCATGTCAGACATGAATGCCTAACGTACTTCAGATAAAAATCTTCTCTTTCTTGTATTATCTCTTATGTATTTTATAATTTACGACTCACTATTAACAACTCACAATCTTCTCTTACCACCAACCAACAACCATAGACCTCCTCTCTTCCACTTCTTCAACTTTAGAACTCCCGCACTCTAGAACTTCAGAACCTCTTCCTGATCTTTGTCTTAATCAAGAAATCAACACCTAACATTCAAAACTTGCGTATTGATAATAATCCGTCACTACGTTCGGGGACGCAATTATCCGTGTTCTATTCTTGATCTCTTTTGTTTAGTGTTACCCACTGATTTAGGTGAATACCCTATTATTTAAAAGGGGCACTCTTGACCGACAATTGTTAACTACGCACCGAAGTGTATAGTCGTAGATCGTGTCAATAGGCCCGATATAACACCCTAGAAAAGGAGTTACACATGAAAATTACAAGAAGAAACGTCGAATTCAAGTCAGAAAATCCAATTAAAGTGACTATCAACCTGTCCCTAAGGCATTCTCGTATATCGTTTAAAATCTGGGGCTGTAATCAGTCCCTATATATTTTTTTGTTATGATTTTCTATGTTTATTTTTATAATTTTCTCTAATGGTAAACTTTTTATAAGAACTCTAAATTCTTCTGTTCCTATTCTTAAAATGACAGCACCCGTATTCCCTTTATCTATATTTTCTTTAGTCAGTCCTGCCATATTTTCTAGTCTTAAACGGACTTTTTCAAATGTTAAATTCCGATCAAAAAAATCATTAGCATAAAGCACTTTTTCATAATTTCTTTCTTTACACATCTTATATAATAAAGGATCTATATAGTCGATCGCAGGGGTTCTAGGCTCCTCCATCTGCTCAATTTGTGTAAATGTTTTTGATTTAAATAAATTTTTCAAAAAGTTCATATGCTTTTCTTATCATAACGACTATCTTCACGGGCGCGGCTTTAGCCCGTCCCGTGCACATACTATTAGAGTTAATTGTTTAAAAGAGGGCACTCTTGACCGACAATTGTTAACTACGCACCGAAGTGTATAGTAGTAGATCGTGTCAATAGGCCCGATATAACACCCTAGAAAAGGAGTTACACATGAAAATTACAAGAAGAAACGTTGAATTCAAGTCAGAAAATCAAATTAAAGTGACTATCAACCTGTCCCTAAGGCACTTTCTTAGCCAATGACACTCAGCTCAGGTGCGACGGTACGGCGTTCCTAGAAGCGATTTTTATATACGCTTTATTTCTTCTCTTCGTTTTAATAAATCTTCATTTGCGAATTACGCAATAAATCTATCAAAATCTTTTGAATTTTCTGCATACAAAAATAATTACAGGTGGGATTCCGTGAAAGCCTGCAATTTCCTCTTCCCATGCTGCGCTGAAGTATGGAGTATTCTCAATATTAATAACTTTCGGGGTCGGTTCAAATATTCCACTGATGGTTAGGCCTGCATCAGTTATCCATTTTGTCATAACTCCGACAGGATAGGTGTTTGAACGGATAAGTTCTTCGTTATTCTCATCTACCCTGATCTCGGGTATAGGATTAAAGTAGTTGTTGATAAATACCCCAGAATCCCCTTCAAGCTCGAGTTTTTCGGCCGCCGCCACAGGATGTTCAAGAGAGAATATGAAAGTTCCTCCGTCATTGAGTAGTGCAGCAGCTTTTTTAATAATTTTTGATGGATTTTTAGAAAAACAGAGCCCGAATGTTGAGTGAATAAGGTCAAATGTGCCCTCAATCTTGTCCCATGAGCTATCCATTGAAAACCGGTGAAACTGTATCTTTATTTTTTGCTCCCGCATAATTTCAAGTGCTATGGCTAGTTGCATCTCTGCAATATCAAAAGCAGTGCATATAGCACCTTTTTTTGCAAGGTAGATAGAGTTTTGTGCGGCACCGCAGGCTATCTCCAGAGTTTTTAATCCTTTGAGTTTTCGTGGTAGCAGTTTTAGCTCTTTATCTCCGGCAACCATAGGGCCGTAATGAAAGTCATCAATTGAGATAAAGGTGTTCTCCTGATATTCTGCTGTAAGTTCATTCCAATATTGTCTGCTTTTCATTATACTATTACTACCTTTTTTGATTCCACTACTCCACATTTCTCTCTCTCCCTTGGGAGCGTATGGTTACAACAATAGCTCTAAACAAGAATTATTCAAAACAAAAAACAAAAAAAGCCCCGCTGTCGTATGACAGAGGGGCTTTTGATATTTTGTAAACGGCACATAAAGTGCCATATATACCGCAAGCGGTAGAGATCTTGTCTTTCTTTTATTAACTACTTAACCTTAATCGAAATGCTAAGATTTTACCCGCGTACAGTATAATAGTAACAGTGTTGCGGTTACTATTCCATCTCTTCTAGAGCTGCTTTTCTGCTGAGGCGGATCTTTCCACGATCATCAACATCGAGTACTTTTACAGTAACCATGTCGCCTTCTTTACAGACGTCAATTAC
>JAUUYH010000107.1 GCA_030590505.1 Kiritimatiellota bacterium | reverse complement strand
ATCAAGACGATCTTTTTTTAGCAGTTCAATCAAGGGCAGACATGTTTTGCGAAATTCGCCAGCATCAAAATCTTCAGGGAGTTTGCTCTTTTGGTAGTAAGCTTTTCCGTAATTTAGCGGAATCAGAGTCCCAAACCTGCGGATCACCTCCGCATCGGAAAGTTCTTCACGAAGAATAGTTATCAGCTTCCCCTCGACTGTAACAACCTTCAACGCTTTCTGTCCGACCTTTGAGCAGGAAGAGAAAGAGATAACCTTGCTATCCTTAAGTTCAAGTTGATTGAATTTCAGGGCAGATAGAGAAGATGCGAAAATCGCAAAATATAAAATCAGTAAATTCCTCATGGATTAAACGTCTTATCAGATTTAAAGAGATTCTTCTTAGGATCAAATTCCAAACTCTTGCTTTTTGAGTCAGGATTAAAATAGTAGGTGAATTTAATTCCATCGTCCGATGAAAAGTGAAATCCCCCAACTATTTTCCCGTAATTAGCTGATATTATATTGCCATCCTTATCTGTTTTTGTACGAATACGAAAAATATAATTGGCATCTGGTCGATCCTTTCTTTCGATAACTCTAATTTTGTATATTTTATATTCTGAAATAGTTTTTTGATATCCTTCCAACAATGCATCATAAGGCCATTTAAACTGGCTGTTAGAAAAAATTTTCTTCGTAACATACTCCTGTATTCCATCAAGAGGATGCGAAAATGTCAAGAGATAACTTAGCTTTTCCTTGTCTCCTATTTTTTCCAGTTTTTTTATAAATACAAAATCTGCTATTTCGCCTTTCCCATGCGGCTTAATCCAGTCTCCCTTCTCAAGATCAAAACCGACAGGTTTTCCCAAAAAGGGAAGTGGAATAACACCTGTACTTTCCACATACATCGGAACTGGATTTTTCTTTTTACGGAGTTTAATCGTTATTTTCGAAGGATAAGGCTCCCAGCGGTTGAGAAGTTTATTTTGTTTTTTAAATCTTATACCTGCGCTCCCTTCGTAGTAGCCGTTTTTTTCGGCACTAAACCATACTCCAGATCCTGTTTTATTCTCCCCAGTAAATATTCCTTTTTTATTACTTTTCCCTTTCACCTGCCATTTCGAATATCCTCCGTACGGTTGAAAACCTATTGTCACATCCGCATCTGATACAGGTTTGCCGTCATCATCCAATACGGTCACGATTACTTTCGCTTCGGGATACTCATTCTGTCCCAACAGTACACATGATGCATTAAACTGCAACACAAGGCACAAAATCAGAAGTTTATAAAAATTCATCTTATTTTTCTCCTTTTAATTGTTGGTCAGTTCAATAAATTTCTCATAAAGTTTTCTTACATGCTGATACGGCATTTACTCGCAATTCCACGACTTCTCATTATTCCTGCAACCAGTTTATGGCTGATATTAAATCCCAGCAAGGTGGGTTTCATTCCCCGTCACTTGGAGCGTACCATATAAAAAGGCCTCTTCACCTGTACCCGAGCGAAGACCCGATTTAGTTGATACAATTAAGATCACATAGTTTCTTTGAGTTGTGCAATTTTATCGATTATGGCCTTTCGTGTATCTTCAGCATGAGGATCTAAAATTAAAAGCTGTTCATATACGCCATAGTATTTCACTGCATTTCTTCTTGCAATAAAAGCCTTACTTTTATCATCTTTGCATAGTTCAGCAAGAGTTTCATAAAAAACTGCAAAATTAAGATTAAGAGATGGTAACTTTGGGTCCATTGAATAGGCTCTTTCGAAGAATTTTATGGATCTTTTATAATCTTTTTTCTTAAAAAACAGAACTCCAATTTCATTAAAAACTTCGGCAGATTTGCTATACTGTTTTAATCTTGCCAGTAGTATATAATTTTTTATGGATTCATCATAATTACTCAAGAGAGAATACGTTCGAGCAAGGAGTAGCAGAACTTGAGAATGATTTGGATTTAACTCTTTAGCCTTCTCAAGAGGAGCGGGGCAATCCTCATAAATATCATTCTTAAAGAGTAGGCGTCCCTGAGTATATTGTGCCATAAAGATAGAGTGATCAAGAGTAGTTGCAACCTTGATCTCTTCAATTGCTTGGTCAAGCTTTTCGTCCTGCTCTAGTGCGAGTGCAAGCATAACTCTAGCATTTGCATCATTCGGATCCTGTGTTCTTGCTCTTAAAGCCAATAACTGAGCTTTTTCCCACTCTCCTTTATTTCCTGCTTCGATTGCCTTTTTCAGGATTAAAGCATTGCTTTCGTACGACTCTTTGTCTTTACAAGAGGGTAACATTAGCGTCGTAGTTGCCAACATTACTGCTGTAATAATCAAATGTTTCATAATAAACTCCCTTTTGCTAAAGCGTTCTTCACTACTCCCTAGTTAGCATAATTCTGTTTAATCCCTTAACAGGATAACGTTGTTTAAGAACCAGTTTGCCTAGACCGCCTGTTGTTGTTGTGGCTTCAATATAATCAATTAATGCACTTTGAAATGAAATACCAATATTAGTCTTCTCTGCATTTCCAAAGAGCCAATGTCCCGCTCCATTCGCAAGCAAGCTCAATGTTGCAATATTTACAGATGGAGCAAATCGTACAATCTTATAATTACTGACAATCAGATTTCCACTTTTTAATTTAATCTGTTTAACCCTATTCCCAACTGTACGGGTTGGATTATATATAATTGACATATTACTTAATTGCGGAAATGCACATGACTCCATTTTATCTTTCATGTCCAATTTACTTAATGTTGTCTCTACAAGTGCTTTAAAATCTTTTGGAGCGACATTCTTGATAATAGTAATAAAATCATAAATAGGGCATGCAGCAAAAAGTGTAGCTTCCGAAATAGGCCCTACAGCAATACTGTTACAGATTGCACCTCCGTTTATCATGGCAACGTTCGGCTTTTCTGTATTATATGAATTTGCGTAATATGTTGCACTTCTAAAAACAGCATCTGCAACAAGGTCGCCCAGATTGGTTTCACGAGAATGAGTATGGTTTGCACTACCATCAAGCACTATGTTTGTATTTCCTACAATTTTTGAAGATATAGTAATCGACTTAGCTACAGGTATTACGACATTTTCGGTAATAATTCGATCAGGCTCGGCAGATCCTTTCAAATTATCTCCAATTACCCTCAGAACCTTGCTTGAAGGCAGTATCGCTGAAATTTCACCATTTGAGTCAAAAGAGAGATCTAGGCGTCCGACATAGCAGTAGTCCCCGGGAGTTGTCACGATGGGAACATTACGCTTATCGAGATCTTTCACAAACTGCGGGTATCGCCCACTAATAACCTGTCCCTTAGGGAGATTTTCTGTAATTAGGCAATTTGTATTGTTCACCATTAGTTCGCCGCCACCTCCTGTAACGACAACATCCAGGCCGTGCACTTTTTGCACTAGTGCAATCTCCTGTTTAATGCCTCTGAGATTGGATAAAAGAATAATTTTATTAACACCAGCCTGTTTTAGGTTATCCACAGCCTGTTGTACTAAAACAACTAAAGATGAAAGAACAATAACATTTCTAGGGCTTGAAATTGCTTTAAGGTCAAGAGTTGTTAAGCCTATAACTCCAAATTTATCGCCATTTTTTTCTAAAATTGCATACGGTGCGACTTTACCACACCTCTGCAATTCCAAAAGTTTAGGTTCATTATCCACATTGAGATTAGCACTAAGGAAAAGCGGTTTGGTATAATTGAAACTTTTAATAAAATTAACTAAGACATCTGGTCCAAAATCAAAATCATGATTACCTATAGCGGAAGCATCCAATTCAATGGAATCCAATGCAACTGCATCATAGTAAGGAAGGCCTTTCTGAAGGCTAACATTAAAAACAGGCCCTGCCAGAATATTATTGCCCGCGGACAATGTTAGCGAGGAATTTGTAGGATTTTTTAATTTAACATCCGCTCTAATTTCCTTAATGATAGTTGCGAACCTCGCAATCCCCCCATAATCCTCCAAGCCTTTGCCAGCATTCAGCAGGCGGGATTTTCCATCATTAAAGTGAATTATTGTAACTGTTTTTTGTAGGGGATCTTTGCTATTTCCAGGTAGAATTATTTCATGAGCACATCCAGCAAAAAGTAGCAAAGAAAAAAATAAAACAATCTGCGAGATTCGCATATTTTGCCTAATTAATCGATATATCATAAAGCATTGAACCTTTTTAATTCCACCAAGGTGGGTTTTATTCTCCGTCCCTTGGGGGCATACTATACTTTGCACGGATGAAATCTTAACATTTTCTTTAAACTTAATTAGCTAGCAAAAGAAAAACAAGATATCTACCGCTTGCGGTACATATAAAAATATATTTTGCCAAGCTTTTATTAAAAGCGTATATACCTCGTATGGTTGCATCGAGGTAGTTTATTAAAACTTGACTTCATCCAGAATCCCGAGTTGGCTATTTTTTTCAATCTAAAAAGGTTTCGACAGATAAAATCATTATTTTTTCGGGCTTTTAATCTTAAATTTTGTAACACGCTTATTTGATTTAGCGGCTTTTCTTACACCTGTGCTTAACTTTGTACCATCTGGTAAATTTGTATTATCCATAACTGCTGTACCAGGGTGCATTTCTGGTAGAGGTGGCGGTGGCGCCGGTGCTGGAGGTGCTACTGCCGGAGGTGGTGCTGCTGCTACTGGTGCTGGTGCTGGTGGTGCGGTGCCCCCCCTCTTTACAATTCTACCTTTCAATACTTTTCTCTGAGGTGCAACACCATCTTCTTGTGTTTTTGGTTTCAGTAGCAGAGTTGCTCCTGAAGCAGATCCATCGCTCTTTTTACCTACAAGACGCATAGGTTTTGGTGCATCTGGAGTAACTGAATGCATGTGCGGAGGGGGTTTCTTAAAGGCCTCTGTTAACGTCGTAGAGGAAGTGTTCTGCCTACCTCCTTTTGTGATTGGTGGTGGAATAAAAAATCCCGTATCAACCGAAACACTCTTTTTTACTGCCTTAGAGGATGTATCATGCTGTGGTTCGGGTTTCGTCAATTTTATAATCTTGCTGCCGTGCGGTAGTGGAGCAGCATGCAGTGATGGAATAAAAATCTCAAAAGCTGTCTCGCCGATATTAACCCTATCACCATGGGTCAAAACGCGATCTTGTGGGGACATCTGCTCTGGGACATCGCCCAAAACTCCTGCAGGAAGTGCATCACCATTAACAAATGTTCCATTTCGACTGCCAAGATCACGAATCCTAATTTTTGGAGGATTAAGAATTAAAAGGCAATGTCTACGCGAAATTCGCATATCCTTCTCCCGCGGAATCTGAAGAGCACAATCACCTGATCTTCCAATCAAGCAAAGACCATTCTCTTCAAACACAAACTCTTCATCCTTTAACGCACCATCCATGGCTCTAAATATTACTTCATCCAACATGATAAACCTTTTATCTTTTCAATTATTCAATAATGTTATTTGTAAATATCACAAATACTCCCCCTTACAATATGCAAAAACTAGTTTTTTTGCACTTATAAGAATTTCAATATACACCAACAATCAAAAATCTCAATATGCAGAGTGCAATTATCCTAATTTTAATTTTGACAAATTATTTCGATGAATTGCCTCTTCATCGTTGGATCCAAGAATTTTGCGAATTTCGCAACTTTTTGCACCAACAATCTGCGCTAAATCACTCGAAGAAAAACTTGTAAGTCCCTTTGCCAAAACGAGCCCACGTTGATCAGATATTGTCACAGTATCTCCCCTCAAAAACTCTCCCTGAAACTTTAAAATACCAGAAGGCAGAAGACTCCGACCTCTATTCATAATCGCTTCAACTGCCCCTTCATCAATAATCAAATTGCCAGATACCTTAGAGAAGAAACTTAGCCACCGTTTTTTTGACTGCATCTGTTTGTCAGCAGTCGGGACAAATAGTGTTCCCACATCATCACAATCAAAAATTCGATCAAGGATATCACCTTCACGTCCATCAGCAATCAACATAGACTCTCCGGCACTACTTATCATCTCCCCTGCCCTAAGCTTTGTTGCCATACCGCCGATTGACATAGAGGAGTCGTCCGTGCCAGTAGCAGCCCGCTTCATCTCGTCGGTAATTCCAGAAACCAACGGAATACGCATGTCCAGATTGCCATCACTGTCAACAGAGTGCAGACCGTCAACGGTTGTCAGAAGAATTGTCAAATCTGAACGAGTCATAATTGCGAGCATCGCAGCGAGTGTATCATTATCTCCAAGTTTAATCTCTTCAATGGATACTGAGTCATTTTCATTAATAATTGGCAAATTACCCTGAGCCCATAATGAATTTATACAGTTCAGAACATTCAAATGACGTTCCCTATCCCCGAGATCCTCTGCCGTTAGCAACATCTGAGCTGCATGAAACCCATATTTTGCACACTCTTGCTCATAAAGCGACATCAAAGAGCTCTGACCAACTGCTGCCAATGCCTGCACCGCCGAGAGACGAGCAGGCCTCTTCTTCAGGCTCATAGTTTTCATTCCAACTCCAACCGCACCAGAAGAGACAAGCATTACACGGCATCCCCTCTCTCTGAGATGAGCAATCTGTCTGATAATTGTAGGAATTAACGAACTGTCAGTCAGTAGTCTGGTACCTACTTTGATAACAATTTGCTTTGCCTGCTTTATTATTTGCTTTCTATGTTGTATATTCACTGTACTGTTTCCATGTTTTAGATATGAAACACCACTCAGGTGGTTTTGATAAACCGTCCCTTTGTGGGCGTTGTCGTATAAAATTATGTTGCTAAACTTTTGTTAAAAGCTTTAGATACCCAGTGGGCTCTGCCCCGAGGTAGTTCATTTAAAATTGCAAGTATAATGTATGCCCAAGGAGAGGGCATTCAATTCGTATAAGAGAAAAAAGAGGAAATTTTAAATCACACCAAGGTGGGTTTTATTCTCATATAAAAATATATAACAACTATGAAAATTTCATTATTAAAGAAAAAAGGTCGCTACTTCTCAGTCAAAGCCACTGGGGATGATGCACTACAACGTATCCATCCTGATGCAATGTTTGAGTTTTCACTCTATGAAGGCAAAGAGTTGTCAGAAGAAGAGTGGCGCAATCTTCTTGATGCAAACCACTACGCTTTTGCGTGGGAATCGACACTGCGTATGCTCTCAATACGGGCACACTGCGAACAGGATCTTAAAAATAAGTTGCGACAAAAAAAGCATACAACAAAAACAGTCAATAAAGTACTAGAGACTTGCAAACGTTTAGAGCTAATCGACGATGCGAAATTTGCAAAAGCGTATATTTCGGAGCTAAAAGAGAACGGATCTGGACTGCAAATGATAAAGATGAAACTCGCCAAAAAAGGTGTACCCCGTGAATTGATAGAAAAAGAGCTTGAAAACTCTTTCACAAAAGAAGATGAGCTAATTGCTGCGAAAATCGCATTCAAGAAAAAGCTCCCCGCCCTGAGACGAGAAAAAGAATCTCTAAAGAGAAAAGAAAAACTATACAGGTGTATGGCATCAAAAGGGTTCAATTACGAAATAATTGCAAATATCATGGATTCAGAGGAGTTTACAGAACTATGAAACTAAATAACATAATCTCTGCCGTCATCTTAGTTGCGATCCTTTCAGCATCCGTTCAATTACTGGAAGCCTCAGACAATCCCCCCGACCACTCCCCGGAGAGGATCAGACACCTTATCCAACAACTAGGAGCTGCGAAATTCGCAGATAGGGAAGATGCGACAAAAGCTCTAATCGCCATAGGTTACTACGCACGAAATGATGTTCAAAAATCGCAAGGACAGAGTGACCCCGAAGTGCGTATGCGCTTGAAGCGTATCTGGAAAGAGATAGGTTGGCACTGCTTCCCCGGAGCGGAAGAAGATGTAAAGGAGCTACTTAACAATATAAAACCAATGGAATCTAATTATGAGAAATGGGAAGCTCTCTCAAAAAAATATGGAGCAAAACTGCTTCTTATGATTCTTGAAGTTGATAATAAACTAGGGCAGCAAAAGCAGAGAATCAACGGTATCAAATCGCTTTTAAGCACAACAGAATCTGCTTCAATCGCATCCTATATTCAAAATTCACCGAAGAAAAAGAAAATCATTTCGCTGTTCACGTCAATCAAGTTTGACATAACAGAAAAATCTAAAGCAATGAAGCTTCTAAATATTTTCTATATTCTGGATCTAAAGCAAAATGTTCTACAAATTGCATCATCAATATGGAGAAATAACCAATCCACAGAGATTCCAGCAAAGATTATGAACTATTTCAAAGACAAAAAGTTTGTTCAAAAAGCTTTCGAGACTCTACGCCAACGCATCGACAAATCAGACACAACCTCACAAAAAGATTGGCAGATAAGTTTTTTTGCTAAAATCGCAAAAAAGCTCAACCGGCCTGACCTGACCAAAAAACTACTAGAAAACATAGACTACAACATAACAGACGAGAGGGTTATTCTCTATCTGTCAAAGATATTGATATCAATAAAACTATATAATGAAGCACTTCATATTCTTTTAGAACT
>JAUUYH010000176.1 GCA_030590505.1 Kiritimatiellota bacterium | reverse complement strand
CGCAAGGGTGAGAGCTTTTCGATCTCTGACGTTAGCAGTGCTAAGCTTGAGGTCGTGGATTCTCTTGCAGCCGCTTATAGACTTTTTACTGCACTTAATGACGATCTTACTCTTGCTGAATTTTATTTTATCTTAGAATGGCCAGAGTGCAGTCAGGAAAAGAAGCAGGAACTTTATAAAGAATATGCATCTCATGAACTGCACCTATTTCTTTCTAAAAAAGATCCAGAGTTTTTTAAGAAAGTTGTTCGACCATACCTTGCTAATAAAAAAGATAAAACATTTATGGATAACTTCTTGTTGGGTAATTCACTTGAGGTTTACCTAAAACCCTGGGCTTATGGGAGACTTAATATTGCCGAACAGGCACTGCTTGCGCAGAGTATCAAATCTCAGCATAAAAGCACGGCACGTCATCTGAAGGATCTTTATGATTTGAATCTGTTTGATGTTGAAAAATATAATCGTCTTTTTGATTCTGTACTTAGAAGTAGCGGTCTGGAAGGGGCTGCTCATGGAATGTCGAATGCCATATATGCACAAGCGGATGAGTATTCGAAAAATGCACCCGGAGGTCCTGGTGGGGGTGAACGAGAGATCGAACCACCACCTCCTCCTCCTGAACCCCCTGAGCCTGTGGAAATAGAAGATTATGACACTCCTGCAGTGGTAACTGATATAGAATTACGTAATAAGAGAGTTCGTAGTGATAATAAAAAGCGAGAATCTATACGTCAGTTCTATCGCAAACTTGAAAAAACAAAAGAGTGGTTAGAGAATAATTACTACCATCAGCCTATTTCTCGTCAGCTCGCAGATCTGATAGATGTTAATGCTTTCTGGAAAGATTTTGCCAGCTGGGATGGAAATGGTGGTTTTATTTCTGCCAATTTACCGGAAGCTAATGGTAACTTTTCTGAGATGATGCTTGCATTAGCTCTGCTAGATCTTCCTTTCAAAGCTGAAGAGCATGAGTATCAATACAAGGATGGTGGAATGGTTTTTAAGGCTGCCAGTGATGTTATTCTTTTTCACCGTCAAATCCTACAAATAGACGAAGAACAAGAAGCGTCATCTTTGCTGATCAAACAGAGTTTTTTTGCTAAGGATGATCGATATCGCTACAAAAACAATGAGCGTTTTGATGATTTTGTGACAGATGAATTTGAAAAAGGACGAGTTTATGGCACTCAAGTTGTTCTTTCAAATATTACATCAAGAACTAGAAAAGTAGATATTCTTCAGCAGATTCCCGAAGGTGCGATAGCTGTTTTGAGTGGAGTGCAGACAAGCAGTAGGTATGCTGTTTTAAAGCCATATTCCACACTGATTCAAGAATACTACTTTTACTTCCCAGAGGAGGGAGACTTTTCTCATTATCCGGTACATGTATCCCAGGATAATATGATTGTTGCTAAAAGCAAAACCTCTAAATTAAAAGTTGTCGAACAAGTTGATAGTATTAACAAAGAGAGCTGGGGGTATATTTCTCAGTTTGCCACAGAGAAAGAGGTGATTAAATATCTGAATACTCACAATATAAATCGGTTAAACCTTAAACTGATCGCATGGCGCATGAAAAAAATCAATTTTTTCAAGCAAGTGCTCTCAATTCTTGATGAGCGCAAAGTATATGATAATACACTTTGGTCATACTCTCTCTATAATAATAGTCAGGATCGAATCCGTGAGTATCTTCCCCATACATCATTGGCTCAAAATAGTGGTAGAATCTTAAATTCCACACTACTGGAACTAGATCCTATTATACGCCATATTTATGAACATAAAGAGTATTGGCCATTGGTTAATGCTAGGGTATTTCAACTCAGAAATAAGACCGCTATTCTGAATGAAGAGTTTTATTCACAATATGAAAAATATATGAAAGTGCTAACTTACAGAAAAGAGCTTACGGATGAGGATAAAATGTCTGTCGTGATTTACATGCTCCTACAGGATAGAATTGAGGAAGCAATGCGTTATTTTGAGGCAGTTGATAAGAGTAAGGTAAAACTGCAAATTCAATATGACTATATGTCTGCATATATGGCTTTCTACAGTGAGAAACCTGCAGAAGCAAAACTGATAGCAACGCAATATAAGGATTATCCTGTAGATCGTTGGAGAACGCTTTTTAGGGAAATTTTGGCACAATGTGCTGAAATCGATGGTGGACGTTCAATGGTAATTGATGAGGATAGCCGAATTCAGAATCAAACGCAGCTAGCAGATACATCGCCAAGACTACAGTTTAATTTACTGGGAGATGTTCTCAAAATCGACCATTCAAATATCGACGAATGTAATGTTAATTACTATCTGATGGATCTGGAGTTACTCTTTTCAAGAAAACCGTTTGTGAGAGATGTAGGAGATAATTTTTCCATAATAAAACCTTTTCGCACTGAGTTAGTCAAACTCGAAGAAGAAAAAATGAAGAATATCGCGATTCCTAAAGAGTTAAAAGATAAAAATCTTATGATCGAGGTAATCGGCGCTGGAATCTCAAACCAAAAAGCTTATTATCCCAATGCTCTTAAAATTGACCTAGTTGAGAATTATGGACAAGTCAGAGTTGCAGATAGGAAAAGCGGTAAAGGTTTGCCAAAGGTTTACGTGAAGGTATATGCAAAGAGTGATAATGGGTCTGTAAAATTCTACAAGGATGGTTATACAGATTTAAGAGGACGTTTCGACTATGCTTCACTCAATACAGACGATATTTATTCGGTAAACAAATTTGCAATGCTTATCATGAGTGATACACATGGTTCTCTTGTTCGTGAAGCTTTACCACCTAAAAGGTAATATTCTTGCAACTGCTTTCACATTAATTTATTCACTTTATGTGAAGGCAGGAAGAGTGTGATGCAGTAATGCTGTGGTGCAGTGGGAGGAGAGAATAATTGGCCTCTTCTCCTAAATCAGTGAGTGTCGTTATACCTAAACAGCCTCAAATCTTTTTGATCCCACTAAGGTGGGTTTTATTCCCCGTTCCTTTGGGGCGTTTCCATATGAAAATATATTTTGCCAAGCTTTTACTAAAAGCGTATTTAGCTCGTATGGTTATCTGCTTTGTCGATTTGTCGCAATGCTCGAGTTGACATCGAGGTAGTTTATTTATCAATCAGAATGATTATCAGTTTATAGACTTGTAAAATATAGAAGCACGATTATATTCTATACCGCAAGTGGTAGAGATTTTGTATTTCTTTTATTGACGACTCAACCTTAAGTGAAATGCTAAGATTTCACCCGCGTAAAGTATAGTAACGAAAGAAGAATAAAATGAAATTTTAAAGAAAGAGATTTACATGAGGTAATAAAAATTTTATTATTTAATAAAATATATTATGGATATATTTAAAGCAGTTATCAGTAATTAAATATTTTAACCACTTGATATAATAAAGAACAAAAAAATATACAAATAATTAGCAAAAATTGATATAAATGTTAATTTAGTAACTCGTGATGAAATTATTAAATCCAGACGCTATATTTTTCTAGAAAAATTTAAAAAAGCGTATACAAATATATAAGGATGATGTACCGTAGCCCCGCAACAAAAAATATGCATCTAACTCGATTTCGCTACCGCAAAAATTAAGTAGATGACAAAAAAATGAATAGAATAAATAAAAAAGGAATACATAATGAAAAAAACTATTACACTTGCCCTACTTTTTCTCAGCTTGATCTATGTGAATGCTGATGAAGAAAGAAGCACCAAGGTTGTCCATGAATTATTAAAAACCATGAATAAGTCTGAACAATATAAGAAAAACGTTGAAAGAATAATGGACATGCAAACCAAACAAAACCCTACTATGACGCCCATTCTTAAAAATACAATGTTTGAGTTCTTTAATAAATATATGGGTTGGGACAGAGTGAAAGATGATTTAGCTAAAATTTATATGAAAAATTTTACTGATAATGAACTTAAAGAGCTAATTGCTTTCTATAAAACACCAATTGGACAAAAAGCTGCAAGTTTGCTTACTGCAAGCGATATAAAAGTTGACCAGATGTGGCAACTGCGAGTTCAAAAAAATATGCCTGAATTACAGCAAAAAATGCAAGAAAGTATGAAGAAAGCACAAGAACAAAAAGATGGAATTGAGACAAAAATAGAAATTAGAGAATCAGAAAAATAAAAAAGCCAATACCTAAATCAGGTGCGGCGGTACGCCGTTACCTGTTTTTTTGTTTGCTTTTTATCTTGGGTTCATTCTATAATAATATCCATTTATAATTTTTGCATTAACTTTAGATTCGTATTGATGATATTCTCCATTTGGTTCTGAATCATATTCTGTAGAATCAGTTGTAAAATAATTATACCGCCTCATTCCAATAGGTTCATCAATCTTTGTGAAATCACATCCTGCAGCCCATTTTTTGAAACCTTTTTCTGATATAGCAAATTCGTATGCTGTCCAATAATATGTTTTATAATAGGATATATGTGTTGCTTCCTCTTCTTATATTTTCTTCTATGGAGTGCTATTTTGATAAGATAACAGAAAAAAGGTTTCATTGCCTCACTTGTTTACAGGAGCTAACTGCTGTTGATTACTGCTAAATGTTGCTAGATGGCACAATGTTCTACACAATAGCAGGCACAAATCTTAGCCGTGACAAGTTTTGATGCCAAACGAATTCTGCTGAGGGCAAATGGCAATTGGTATTATTTCCAAAAGCTACTGCTTAAAGATGAGAATAATTTTAAACAACTTATGCGGAAAATTAAATCTAAGCTTTTAAAGCAGTAATAGTGTGCTATTTGTATAAGATGAACTAAAAGGAAATAAAAAGAAGAGATGTACTTATGTATAGAATTATTATCTTGACACTTCTGTTTTTCGGTCTAGTTGGATGCAGTGATAATGCAGATCAATCTAAGTCGGAGAGAATCACTGTTACGGTCCAGATGTTTGAGGGGCCTGAATCAGAAGCGATGATTCCAACGGTTAAATACTGGAATAAAAACTATGCCGAAAAAACAGGCATACAGGTCAAAACAACGTCCCTTAAACGCGTTGGATATTTTGGGAAACTTGAGATGCAACTGATCTCTGGTGCAGAAAATGTTGATATAATCCATCCTTTCTCTCTTCATCTAGGTAAAATAAGAGAGCACCTTGAACCACTTGGGCAGTACCTTTCTGACAAGGATATAATGACATCTCCCGACGGAAAAAAGCTTTCATTGAAGAGTTTTTTGCCGATTGCTCTAGAAACTGTAAAAAGTGATGACGGTAAAATATACATGTTGCCGAAAGATATGAGCGAAGTGCTTCTCTTTTATCGTAAGGATCTTATTCCAGTTCCCCCAGCCACTTGGGAAGAATATGTTGAGATAGCGAAGAAATTTACCAAAACATTCAACCCTGCTTCACCTACGAAGTATGGTGCAGTTATGCAGGGGAAATACGAGATGTGGTCATTCTGCGCTGCTTTGGAAAATTTGTGGCCTTATGGGGCTAGAATGTTGAATGAAAAACAAGATAGCACTAGATTTAATAATTCAGCTGCAGTAAAAGGCTTTAAAGTTT
>JAUUYH010000252.1 GCA_030590505.1 Kiritimatiellota bacterium | reverse complement strand
GCGACGTGGTCATACTTAAAGCCTAGACTGACCAGAGCAAGTACTGCCTCTTCCGCAGCTTTGGATGACGGTGAACTATCTTTACCTGTTGCAAATTGCGAAGTTGGCGAGATTGCTGAGATTTTATTTTTCAGTTCTAGCACTAAACGTTCTGCCGTCTTTTTCCCTAGTCCTTTCAGGGTTGTAATTACCTTTACATCTCCGTTTGCAACTGCATTGCAGAAATTTTCTACGCTCATTGAGCTAAGGATATTCAGTGCCACTTTAGGGCCGATGCCTGAGACTGTACGCAGGAGTGCGAAGAGATTTTTTTCATCTTTTGTTGCAAATCCATAGAGGTCAAGAGCGTCTTCCCGTACATTTAGCACTGTCATTAATGTAACTTTTTTTCCAGCTTCTGGCAATTTATCATAGGTACTTATCGGAATAAAGATAAGATAGCCGACTCCATTTGTATCAATAATTGCCTCATTGAAAGTTGCCTCAACTAAAACTCCACTAATCTGTGCTATCATACTCTCTCCTTATTGTTTCTTTCTTAAAATTTTGCCACTTCGAGTTTTTGGAATCTCCTCTACAGGTAGAAATTCCTGTGGAATCTCATGTGAAGGTAGATGGCTCGAGCAGTATTTTGTTAATTCAATCTCACATATTTTACTATTGTAAGTAGGGACAATCTCAGCGACAGGGATTTCTCCAAATTCCGAATGATTTTTGCCGCGAACCCGTGCCTCTTTTACTGCCGGATGCGTATTAAGAATATTTTCAATCTTTTCTGGGAAAACTTTCAACCCTAAAAAATTAATCACACTCTTTGTTCTGCCGACAATATGGAGATAACCGCCAGGCAAGAATTTGCCTAAATCTCCAGTATGAAACCAATTCCCTGGTGCGAGTACCTCTTCCTTAAGACACCATGGGTCATAGTAAGCATCAAAAAAACCATCACCTTTAATTAGAATTTCGCCGGCCGTATCGCTCTCATCCTGAAGAGCCAAACGCACTTGGTATTTAGGCAGATGTCTGCCTACGGTTATTGCTGTTTTCGCATTTGCCTTTGTATTGATAAACGGCAATCCACACTCGATAATACCGTATGCCTGATTAAGAAATCTTCCAAAAAAATCTGCGAACTTCGCACAAAGATCCTCTGTTAACGGCATAGCCGTGGATATAAGCAATCGAACGGTGTCCGGAACTTGAATCTTCTGTAATTTTCCACTTTTTTTCATATTCTGAGCCGCCCGTATCATATTGCCGTAATGATATGGAGTTGCATATACAAATGTTATTTTGCCGCTAAGAAGTTTTGTAATAATTTGAGAATGTTTTTCATCAACAGCAATATCAATAGTGCATCCTTTCCGTAAAAAGAGCATTATGGTAACGGCAAAATGATGAGCCATGGGAAGCAGCCACAATACGACATCGGCTTCACTTATTTTCAATGCGTGATTCGCAGCTTCGGTACGAGCTTTGATCGTTTCGTGGGAAAGCACGATCCCCTTACTTGCCCCCGTAGTTCCAGATGAGAACCTGATAAATGCCGGATTGATATCTGTAAATGAGCTGTTGTTTTGTGTATTTTTTCTACATTTTTTGAAAACCGTAAAAATTTTAGAGCCAACTTGAAGAGATTTACACTCTTTCAGGAGTTTTGGCTTTAAATTCTTCAGAAATTGTTCCTCAATAATAGCAAACTCTATATCAATCCCATCCAGCAAATTATTAAAGTCAATATTTGAGATCTCTTTGCCCGCAGAGACGAAGACTCCACGATTTGCGAGAATCGCAAGTGCGGAAATAAGATATTCTGCAGAATCTGAACCGATAAGAACACTTTTTGAATACTCCTTCATTCCAGCACTCTTCAATTCTGTTGCTGCGAGATTCGCAGATTTTATCAAATCTCCGTAGCTGACCCTGTTTTTATGGTCGATAATTGCAATCTGCGAACTTCGCAACTTTGCTGTCTCTTTTATATCATCATACAAACTATATTTCATTTAAATGTTTTACTCTTTCTCTTAATTGTTATTCACCATCAAAACTACGATTTAAACTATCTATCTTCCAATACTACAAGTGCATTCTACGATAGTAGCCTTTAAAATCCCACAATCTAGTATTTAATCCCACCAAGGTGGGTTTAATCCCCCGTCCCCTTTGGGGCGTTTCCATATAAAAAAATATTTTGCTAAGCTTTTGTTAAAAGCGTAGATACCTCGTGTGCTTGCACCGAGGCAGTTCATTAATAGAAACTATACCTATAATTGCCAATCAGCACAAATGAGGATTTCGATGTTATTAACATTACAGTAAGGAAAAGACGATACAATAACATATCGAAAAAAAATGGAAAAGTTTACGAACAAGGCAATATTTTCTTATGTATTAAATAAGACACCCTTTTGTTGATTCATTTTTTGCGAGTCTCGCAACTTTGCAAAACGACTATCAACCTGTCCCTAGATAGGAGAATGAACCTGTCCCTATGAGAACTTTTTGCGATTCTCGCAACTTTCTAAAACGACTATCAACCTGTCCCTTGGGGAATCTT
>JAUUYH010000137.1 GCA_030590505.1 Kiritimatiellota bacterium | reverse complement strand
CTGGCATATAGAATTTGTTAGTATATTCATCTTCATCATCAGCCATGCTTTCAGCGTCAGGTTGTGAAGCGCCGCTTGATGTGTAATGAGCAATAATCTTTTCACGCTCTTCATCGAATGAATCTGATAATCTGCGAAGGAACAACATGCCGAAGATATAATCTTTATACTCTGATGCATCCATATTTCCACGTAATATATCAGCTGCTCCCCATAGGTAGGATTCAAGTTGCGAAAGTGTAATCTTATTATCCATTATAACAGTATCTCCCATGATTCATTAAATGATTGCTAGCATCAACATAACTCTAGCGAGTTATAAATATTATATCATTTTTAAACAACTGCAAATAAATTTTGAACTTAATTATGGTGATATAGTAGGTAGATAATCTTATGGTTGATTAGATCTGTTAGGTTTGAATGCATCTTTTATTGATTGATTATATTCAATGCTTCGTCTGGATTCTCGAATCTATTGTTTATTAAATCCTGCATTAATGCATCATTCGTGGGGCTGTTCGGTTGAGCAATTAACCATTTTAATGCTTCTTTGTTATCTGTTCTTCCCCAAGTGTCAAGAATCTCTGAAAGCTGGTCGGGTTGGTGTTTTATACTCCACTGAGCCATTCCACTTGGATTCTTATCAACAAATGTACCGAAATTCATATAGTTATTAAACTCTATGTTAATTCCGTTATTACTCAGTTCATACATCATCTCAACTGCATTATCAACACTCCATCCCGAAACGGCATATAGAAATGAATCAATATTGCTTGGATCTTGGGTATTGATAAAATACTGTTTCCCTTCTTCAAATAATTCCACTTTACTGCCAATTCCGAAAAAAGCTTTCTCCCTCATAGACTCCTTATCCTGATTTTTGGGAAGGAAAAGGGGGTTTTTCTCTTCTTTTTCTGCAAAAAGAACAGCCTCATCAATTCCTTGAAGAGCTGCAAGTTCAGAAATGTAAACAGCAAAGAAATTATTATCAAGCTTCTGTCGATTTAACCAATTCCAGGCAACCTCAGGAGCTACTTGACAAAGTTTTCGAAATTTATCATGTGCAGACTTTAAATCTTCAATAATATAATCTTTATTCCATTCAGTAAGTAATTTATCTAAATCATCCATCTGCATATCAAGTGTTATGCCAGTATCACTTTGCCTGTCGTAGATGGGGCGCAAACTTCTCTTTTTGGGGCTATTTCTCTTTTTATCGTTGAGTTTTTGCTCTGATAACGTGTTTTCTTTTGATACATCTTCTTTCCGAAACATACATAAAAGAGCAAAAGCAAGAGAGAGCACTATAGCAATAAAATATATTAAATAACGTTTTTTCATATTAATCCTTATCAATAGGGGATTTCTTCATTCGTTGTTAAAATTTAGACGACCTAACCTCCTTTAATAATATGACCTCTTTTTCTTATTTCAAATTCTATCTATAAATTTCACTTAAACTTCACATAACATTTTTTGTGAAAAGTGTTTTTTTTGAGATTAACTGACTAATCGTCAATTCGTTATCTATGTTTATTGCGCTTTTAATAAAAGCTTGGCAAAATATATTTTTATATGAGAATAAAACCCCACCTTGGTGGTGCCCCAAGGAACGGGGAATAAAACCCACCTTGCTGGGATTAAAGAGTTTGCCCATAGCACCATATCTCATTGTCTGCTGCATATTGCGATAACCAATATCGTTTGTATTTGCAGAACAATTATCTACGGCACGCTAGTTCGTGAAAAAAACTGGTCAGTGAAGACTCATTTTTCCCTTGTAATTAATATAATAATCCCTATATTTAGATAGTCTTTATACTGAATATCGATTTAAAAGATTAAAGTTGATTCTGTTTGTAGACAAAACTTGTGTGTAAATAAAAAAATATAAGTCAGGAACGGTACTATTATGAAATATTTCTTAACTATTTTTATCTTTGCTTTTGGAATTATCTCTCTCTTCTCAGAGGATGAAACCGAACAATCAACTGAAACAAAAGCTCCCGAAGCTAGGAAAATTCCTCCCAAAATACAAATTATGATTGATCGCATAAAACAACTCAGTGAAGATGAGGCCTTTGAAGACCTAGACAGAACTATCAAGATGGGGAATAAAATCCGTATGCAGGTTCTTTTACATGTTTACCCTCAACTGAAAAATAGAAAGGATACTTTCGGCCGAACACCCCTATATAATGCGGTATTCGCAGAACATCCAGAACTTGTGAAATTCCTTTTGAATAAACGTGCTAATTTCGCAACTCCTAATGTTGATGGCGATACTCCGCTTCATCGTGCGGCTGCAGGTGGATCTTCTGAAATTATAAAGCTTCTTATAGGCAAGGGGGCCCTCTATTATACTAAAAATAAAAAAGGTAGAACCGCACTCTTCAATGCAGCAATTAATGGAGAAATTGAAGCAGCAACTCTGCTCCTAAAAGCTGGTGATAATGTCAACCGTCTTGATAAATATGGTGATACTCCACTTCATTTTGCCGCATTGAAAGGGAATACAGAAATGGTGAAATTCCTGCTTGAAAATAAGGCTGATTTAAAAATAAAAAATAAGAAGGGGAAAACTCCTGCAGATATTGCGAAAATCGCAGATATAAAGAAACTTCTGATCAAGTAAGGTGACGTTAAATGTCAAATAATACCAAAGCTGAAATAGTTGAGAGTGTTTCAATTGAGAGTGTTTCTAAGCACTACACAACAGGAAGTTCTGTGGTGAAAGTTTTTGATGATTTTTCTTTATCTGTAACTAAAGGTGAAACTCTTGCCGTTACTGGCCCGTCGGGATCAGGAAAAACCACTCTACTTAACCTGATTGGTGGTTTGGACTCTCCTGATTCAGGAAAAATAGTTGTCAATGGTAAGGATATTGCGAATTTAGCAGATGCTGAACTCGCACATTTTCGTAACAGGGACGTGGGGTTTGTTTTTCAGGATAACCTTCTCTTGCCGCAGTGTACTCTGATGGAAAATATACTGCTTCCTCTTCTCCCCTCTACTGCAAATGCCTCACTAGAAAAAACAGTTAAAAGAGCAGAAATGCTCTTGCAGAGAGTTGGACTTTTAGGTCGTGCAACTCATCACCCAGGAGAACTTTCAGGTGGAGAAAAGCAGCGCACGGCTTTAATTAGAGCTCTTATAAACGAACCCTCAATCATTCTAGCAGATGAACCAACAGGTGCGCTTGATAGAAAAAATGCAGAAAACTTGGTTGAGCTTCTGAAAGAGCTGAATCATGAATTTAATGTAACAGTTATCTTGGCAACACACGCAGAGCACCTTGCTGAAAGAATGGATCGATCAATAATAATCTCTTAATGATGTTCTTTTTTTTTGAAAAACACCGCAACAGCGTCAGTTTCGTCATCTATTGATGAAATATCCCTATTGAGTATCTTGTAATACTGTAAAATGTGTTTACTTTAAGGTTATGAATAATAAAAAGAAAAAAAGTTACGAGTTGGATATCGAATCAGTTGCCTATGGTGGTGCAGGAGTCGGTAGGCGTGAAGATGGTAAAGTGGTTTTTGTTAAATATGCTATGCCTGGAGAACGGGTAGTTGTTGTTGATAAAAAAGATAAGCGTGATTATGTAAAGGCGGAACTCATTTCCGTTCTGCGAAGTTCGCAGGATCGCCTTGAGAGTGATTGCCTGGTTCCAGTTGGTGTTGACGGTGTTGGTAAACCATGTTTTGCCAAAACACCAGGCTGTGTATATCAGGAGTATCGTTATGAGGCCGAACTTGAAGAAAAAAATAGACAGTTTTGTGAGTTTGTCGGAGATGCCTGTGAGGTTTCAAAACCTATCCCTTCTCCTCAACTTCTAAACTACAGAAATAAGATTGTCCTCCATGTCAGTGATGATCATGGCGATATCGCCTTAGGTTACAAAGAGGGTGAAGGTGCGGACTCTATTGATATGGAGTTCTGCCCACTTGCGAATCCCGCAATTAATGAGAAACTTTGCGAACTTCGCAAAGATCCGGGTTTTAAGAAAACAATTCGTGAAGGTATGACGTTTACCCTTAGGCATACTGAAAATAATGGAGTGCATTATTGGCGTAATAATCCGCCAGCAAATGCTTCATGGCTGAAGGAAGATACTGTGTTGGGGCAGATCTCTGTTCCCCTTGGGAGCTTTTTTCAGATTAACCCCTATGTCTCTGATCTTTTAATTAAAAAGGTTCAGGCTGAAATTAAAAAACTTGCACCAAAAGCTCTTCTTGATCTCTATTGCGGTTGTGGATTGTTCTCTATCGCTGCAGGGCAGGCTGGAGTTAAAATAATAACAGGGCTTGATTGTGATGAAGCTGCAATCAAAGCTGCTGAATACAATGCAAAACAGCATAAACTGAATGATTTTGAATTTGTTGCGAATGGCGCAGATAAGGGGTTTGTGGAATTTGTCGAAAAGCATAAAGAGCGTGCCGGTGCTGTGCTTACAGAAAGCGTGCTTCTTGTGGATCCACCACGTTCTGGACTTGGACGTCGTATAAAACAAGCACTTAGGGAGTATGACTTTAAGGCAATAATCTATATATCATGTGCTCCAGATACATTGCAACGTGATCTTTACTCTCTTGAAAAGTGTGGATATAAAGTACAATCTGCTCAGATGCTTGATATGTTTCCGCGAACTTCGCATTTTGAGTCACTCCTGGTTTTAAAAAAATAGAGAGATGATCTTTTATGGCTGACTTCATAAATTCTGTATCTCTTGAAGCTCTTGCAAATCACGGATTGAACCGTATCTCACTAGCAATTGGAGTTTTTGATGGTGTTCATATAGGGCACCAGTTGCTTCTTGATCGCCTAAAAACTATGGCAGATCAACATAATGCTGCACCTGTGGTGCTGACATTCTTTCCGCATCCGCGAAAAATTTTATTTCCTGACGAACCACTCTCGCTGCTCGTATCAAATCAAAAAAAAATTGAACTAATCGCATCAATGAACATTAAAGCAGTCGTTACTCTGCCATTTTCAAAGGAGTTCTCAGAACTCTCGGCGGATGAGTTTCTTGATGACTGTCTCTTTTCGCCAGGTATCGAAATCACTGCTATCTGCGTTGGTAGTAAATGGCGTTTCGGCAGAGGCGGGGAGGGGAATGCTGATACCATACACCAATATGCAGATAAGCATGGATTTGAATTTGATCCAGTTGATGAGTTTTTCCTAGACGGACAAACTGTAAGTAGCACGGTTATACGGAGAGCTATTAGCGGAGGAGGGCTTGATGCGGCTGCAAAAATGCTCGGGAGAAATTACTCTCTATCTGGAGTGGTAACTCATGGTGCTTTTGACGGTACTTCGGTACTTGATTGTCCAACTGCAAATATTTCAATAAGTGACGGAATTACTCCACCTAAAGGAGTCTATGCTGGACAGGCGAAACTGGACAACAAAGAGTACCCTGCAGCAATCTCAGTAGGGACATCTCCTACATTTTCTGATAAATCACGTTCGGAATCTGATGTCGAGATTCATATTCTGAATTTTTCTGGAAATCTATACGGTAAAAAGCTGGAAGTGGAATTTCTACAATACATTCGCGAAGAACGTTGCTACTCATCTCCGGAAGAGCTAAAAAAACAGATCGAAAAAGACATCTCAATCATCCGTAACATTGTAATTATTACAAAAAAATAAAGTAATTATCATAGGAGAGGGGAGGGCAGGTTCATAGTTGCCTTTCAATAGAATAATTCTTAGGGACAGGTTGATAGTCGCCTCCTGATCGAGAGTTCTTTTTTAATGATCGAGAATCACCCAGTCCCTAAAAACACTAAAAACAGCAGAGAAAGCATTGTATTTCGTATTGGGGCTACCATAATTCAGAATGTCTATGAATTTATTTATTAAAATGCCCCAAGTAACCCAAGTGAGTGAAGGGAATAGAAAATGCGAATCTCGCATTGATGTTATTATATTATACCCTATAGTAGATCATGTAAAAAATCAAAACACTTAATTAGTTAAGAGAATCAGAATGAAGAACGATTTAATATATAAAATACTTATTGAGAAATTACTGACAAATGACTCCGATAGGGATTTTATTGTTCCAGCCTTAAAGTCATTAAATGAGCAGGAGAGTATTTCTTTTTCTGATATGACTCTCTTGAAACTTTTATCTTCAGAAAAAAGCTTTGAATTAAAAACACTTGCTACTCATTTTAATGAAAAATTGCGTCAAGCATCTTTAAAATATCATCAAACCCAAAAAAGTTCTTCTGATCCATCATTGGAAATTGTTAATTATCTTGCCGACCTTCCTTTACAGTGTAGGCAAGGGGAGCTAATAAACAAGGATATTATTGTTATCCTCGAAGATCTTATTCAGGTTGCTGCTGATCGGCATTACTTAAAGTCAAAAGATCAACCTTTTCCAACCATACAAACGGCTCTCAAAAATAAATTCAAAAGAAAGAATGAGGTGCTTAAAAGTGAACATGTCAGTTTTTTCATGACGAACAAGCTGCTAAGGGCCTTTGGTGATTCTAAAGATTCAATTTCACCTAAAGAACTAGTTTTATTTGAATCGACGAAGAAAGTGCTTGATCACGAATTAGATTGCCAGCGACTGAAGGGGCACAAGGTTGGCAAATGTGACAATTTAAACAACAAGGATACGCATCCAGATGTATTATTTGATAAACTTCTAAAAAATCTTAATATGTGTGATGACAAACAAGACAGGGAGTTGATTTTTGATCAACTTTGCAGTATTGCAGAATTGTCCCGTTTTGATAAACTCGATGAATTAGTAAAAACTCCTTGGGATCAGATCAAAGCTTCATTAATTTTCACATTGCGTTTTGGTGTTCCTGAAAATAAAAACTGGTCAGATTGGCTGGAATGGAGCAGAAGTTTACGGGTAGGTTTTGCTGATAAAGTTGACTCCTTATTTTCTAAATATCTAAAAAAATGGCCAGCAATTTTCTGCTTGATACTGGATTCTAAAAAACATATATTCTCACAGGAGCAAAAGAGTTTACTCCAATCGATTGCCAATAAAGATGCT
>JAUUYH010000119.1 GCA_030590505.1 Kiritimatiellota bacterium | reverse complement strand
GTGATGCAATCTTAGATGTACTTAAAGGAGATTACGATTCGCCATTGGCTGATTTCTTTATAATAAACGCAGCTGCTGCACTCTATATTTCAGATTTTGCACCAGACTATAAAAAGGCTGCAACAATGGCAAAAGAGAGTCTTGCAAGCGGAAAAGCATACGAAAAACTACAACAGTTTTTATCAGTACAAAAATAAAAATCAGAAAGGACTTTTAAAATAAATCTAGATTGCACGATTTAAGATAACTATTAAGGAAAAACATGAAAGAATATAAGATAAATTTCACTGAACATGGGAAAGAGATTTTTGCATTGCCAGGTACTTCTCTGTTTGAGTGTGTAACAAGAGCGGGTATTTTGATAAAAACACCATGTGCTGGTGCGGGTACCTGCGGAAAATGTGTTATACAGATTACAGATGGAACGATTGAGGCATCGGAAGAGTGTAAAAAGCGATTTTCGAAGGAGGAGTTGGAGTGTGGATTTCGCCTTGCCTGTAGAGCATCTTTGGAGAGTGATATTACAGTAAAAATTCCATATACCTCTCTTTTTGAAAGTGGAGTTGTAACTCTCGGAGATAATGATCACTCAGGAAATCTACGAAATACGCAAATAGGTAAACATTCTAAATCTGCGAAGTTCGCAGTTGCTATTGATCTTGGAACAACAACCGTTGCACTTGCACTGCTGGATCTTGCTACAGGCCGGCAGATTGGATCAGCAGGCATTCTCAATCCGCAAACACGATTTGGTGCCGATGTCCTTAACCGGATATGTGCTCAGGGTGAATCAAATAAAAATCTGGAAGCTATGAGCAGTTGCATAATTGATGCTTGTAATCAGATGATTGATAATCTTTGTAAAAAACAGGGTATTGCTGCTGAAAAAATCAGTGTACTTACTATTGCAGGCAATACCGTAATGCAGCATATAATCTGCAAAATCCCAGCCAAACAGTTGGGGGAGATTCCGTTTGAGCCTGTAGTTTCTGAAACAATGTTTCTGACAACAGAAAATCTGCCATTTCGCATCAGTAACAATGCTGAAATTATTATTTTTCCAGTAATTGGGGGTTTTGTTGGAGGCGATATAACGGCAGGATTAATTGCTGCGGAATTCGCAGATAAAAATGATGAAATTTCACTATTTGTAGATGTTGGAACAAACGGAGAAATTGTCTTAAAAAATGGAGACAAAATGTATGCGACAGCTGCCGCAGCAGGGCCGGCATTTGAAGGAGCTGGTATTGAATCAGGAATGAGGGCGGCAGACGGTGCGATTGAAAAAATCATTATAGAAAACGGTAAATTGCTATTTAATGTTATCGGCAACTGTGAGCCACATGGAATATGTGGAACCGCACTTATTGATCTAATTGCTGAAATGCTGAGAAGCAACCTGCTCGATGAGACTGGACGAATCCTCTCTGCGGATGAATCCGAATGCACAAGCAATGAACTGACTGGGCGTCTGACTGTTGATCCAGAAACGGATACAGTGGATTTCCTTATTTACAAAGATGCACATAGATCAATTTTTTTGAGACAGAAAGATGTGCGGCAGTTTCAGCTTGCTTCAGGGGCAATTCGTGCAGCTACAAATATTCTGCTAAAAAATGCCGGAGTACAAATCGACGATATAGAGATGATCTATATTGCAGGCGGATTCGGAAATTATATCAGGCGTTCTAATGCAAAATGTGTCGGAATGATTCCTGATGTAGTGGATAATAAAATTCATTTTATTGGTAACACTTCTCTGATCGGTGCGAAACTCGCAGCTATCGATAAAAATCAGCTTGATAAAGCTGCGAAGCTCGCAAAAGCTGTTGAGTGCATAGATGTCTCTCTTGATATCGAGTTTCAGATGGAATTTGCATCAGCAATGATATTTCCTAACGCCCCATAAAGTTTCTCCATACAAAAAAATCAGCGCCCATATCACCACCACGATGTGGAAACAATAATATCAGGGCAACTATAAGTGTCTCTCTTTAAAAAATTGGGATAACAATGTACTCCTAATTATAGTAGTCAATTTCTTTTTAGCCAACTCTTTAGATAGAGCAACGAGGTCTATTTACGCCCTTAGCTGGATGCCTGTTGTGTTAATGGTGACTTCTTCATTTGCTTTTTTTTAATTGGATGCTAATTTTCTATTAATTGAAATAATAGATCCTAAATGTAGGAAAGTTAAATTTTAACATGTGCGAGAATCACATTTTGGAGGAGATTTTGGAGGATTCTGATAGAGTATTGAAGAGTGAAACTAGAGATACGTATTTTGATTACATAGACTCTAGACGTCTGCTTTTATTGAGGGTTTTATTATCACTTTCATTACTTGTAGCACTTGCATTCATACCTGTAAATATATCCCTAAATATCTGGTCTTTGGTATATGTAGAAATTGCGCTGGTTGTGTTTTTTGTCGCAATGCTCACTCGCTTGCGTAATACTAAAAATATAGAAAGGTGTAGTGCTGTCTTCGTTACGGTTGCCGCCACATGGGCTATTATTGCTGCTGCTGTACCATCTACGGATTATTCCACTTTTGTTTGGAATGCATACATTCCTGCAGCTACATTCTTTCTGCTTGGTAAACGTAGAGGATTCGTCCTTTGCTCGGTGTATGTACCTACCATTATCGCCATATTCCTCTACCGTCATTTCTTTGCAAGTATAACACAACCTATTGTTGTGGTGTTGAATCTTATTCTTTATACAATTTTCATTTCAATTCTCTATTTATATTACGAATCAACTCGTGCTCATACGGAGAAGCTTTTAATTGATGATATTAAGCGGCGTAAGAAAACTGAAGCAGAAAAGGTCGCTTTGATTGATGACCTCAAAAAGGCCTTGACTGAAGTTAAAAAACTGAGCGGGTTGTTGCCTGTTTGTTCTTCTTGTAAAAAGATCAGAGATGATAAAGGCTATTGGAATAAACTCGAAATTTTTATTGAGGAACGTTCTGAAGCTCAGTTTTCTCATGGGATGTGCCCAAAGTGTGCATCTGATCTATACCCTGATATTGATATGGATTTTGAATCTGAATATAAAAAAGATTTCCCTGCTTGGACTGGAGAGGAGCAGGAAGAGGTAAGCTCTGCTCAAAAATGCTAATTCAACAATACACAAGAGTGTCGGAATGAATTCCGACATACGTAGGCCAAGTTTCAACCCGTCACGCCAGTAGGGATCCAAATAAAAGCCTCAGAGAAGAGAGAATATTTTCAACCACGCTTTGAGGCTGGTATATCCACTGTTATTGGTTGGTGTCTTTTAAATCAAAACCGCCAGTTGTAATGAACTCCTGAAGTAGCTTATGAATTTTTATATTTACTTTGAATGGTGGAACGATGGTGCCTTCCAATTTTTCAAAATACGCTTTAGCCTTTTCCTTATCAACACTTTTTTTCAGATTATCAAAACGTCCGTATTCATTTATGTTTGACTTAATAATGCCAGTATTCATCATGTTTTCTAGTATAGTTTTATCTAATCCAAATGCTTGATAGATATTATCTACTTCTGAATTTTTAGCTTTGTACTGATACTCTATTATATTCTCTCTAAAACTTTTTTCATCATCTAGTGTTGCATTTCCACTTTGAACATCATGAATAAATATATTGGCGTATTTTTGATCTTCCTGAGATAGAGAGGCAAAGGATTTATGCAATTCATCTAACGTTTTTTGAACTTTTTCACTATCAAGACCTTCTTTTCTAAGGATTTTAAGGTACTTTTTAAAGCGTGTATTCATAAAACTAGCATCGATAACACCCGTATCTATTTCTGTTAAATATCCATAAACTTCAAAAGGAACATCACTGAAGCCACCTTCTCCGTCACTACTATTTGATAACTCTTTATACCGTAGTGCTAGTATCAGATAAGTTTTTTCATCAAAGTGCAGTGCTATTTCTGATTTTCCTTTTCCAAATTTATATTTTGATTGCTTCCATTTAAAACCTTGAATTTTTGCAGCTTCTAAATAATCGTTGAATATTTTAAATAGTTTGCCAAATTCACAACGTTCAGAAATGTATGTGGGAAGTTTTTCAAAGTTATCAACTTTGGCAATATCAAACAGGTCAACAATTTCATCATAAATAGAATTCAGTTTATTGATGTTACTTTCGAGGCGTTCGGCAAATAATCCAATAGGTTTATCACCAGAATATAACTTAACGGCTTCATGGATATTTCGCTCCATGGTGTTGGGCATTCTATAGTAACGAATAGTCCCAAAGGGTTTATCTGGCCCAAATAGGCGATTGGTTCGTGAAAATGCCTGAATGATATTTTCATATTCACGCACCTTATCCATGTATAATGTATTCAACCATTTTGAATCAAATCCAGTAAGCATTTGATTAACCACAATCAACAGGTCAATTTGCTTTTCTGGCGTTTGTTCAACTCTTGTATAAGGCTTTTTATGGGCTAATCTTGCTGCAATATCTTTTTTAAACTTTCCGTGATTAGCAAGTGTAAAATCTTGCTCATATTTGTCATTATAATCTTGAATAATTTCCACTAATCCATCTTGTTTAAATATTGCACCGCAATCGCCATCGTTATCAATATTAGGGTCAAATAGAGCGGTAATTTTTAATTCAGGTTTCGCTGATTTTAATAATCGGTAATATTCGATTGCCTCAGATATGCTACTGGTGGCAAAGATGGAATGAAATTTATAGTTTTGGCTTAGAGTTATCCAATTATCAATAATATCTTCTACCACTTTTTCTTTATGTTCATCACGATTATATTGAGACTTTGGTAATTCGTCTTCAATACCTTTTACATATTTGCCAGCATTGTCTGTATACCCGGCCATTTTTACCTTTTGCATATAGGTATTGAAGATCTCTTTTTTCTTTGGGTCAGCTAATGCTTCGCCTTCATCATTAGCCTTGGCTTTTTCTAGTGCAACCGCCTTTCTTAAATCTTTATCCTTATAGGTCATTACTTTGTATGGATCAAAACCAAGTACATTCTTATCGCGTATACCATCGGCAATGCTATACCTATGCAGTTCATCGCCAAAAACCGTAGCCGTTGTATTCATCTGCTTTTGGTTTTCTTCTTGAATGGGTGTACCAGTAAAACCAAAAAAGATAGCAGAAGGGAATGTGTTTTTTATGGTTATAAGCATATCACCAAAAGTTGATCGATGAGCTTCATCTACAATAAAGACAACTCTTTTTGAATTCATTACCTCAATATCATGAGTTTTCAACACACCGTCTTCTTCATTAATATTGCTCATCTTTTGAATCGAGGTCACAATTAATGTGTTTGCAGGATCGTTGCTTTTAAGTTTTGTAATAAGAACACTAGTGTTTTCGGTTGCCTGTACATCTTCATTCTCATTAGCAAAATCCTGATACTGTAGTAAAGATTGGGTACCAAGCTCAATTCTATCCATTAAAAAGATCACTTTATCGGCATCTTTGGAGTTAGCAATCAGCTGTGCCGACTTAAAGCTGGTCATTGTTTTACCCGAGCCAGTTGTATGCCAAATATAACCACCAAGCATGTTTTTATTCTGCCAATCATTTTTGGAAACCTTGTCCGATATTGCGTTAGCAGCATAATACTGATAGCTACGCATAACCTTAAGAACGCCGTCAGAATCATCGGCAACCGTATAATAACCAATTAACTGATGTGCCATAGGGATAGAGAGTAAGCTTGAAGCAATCGTTCCCCACTCATTTATAGGTTCGTTATTAAAGTCTGCCCAATGGAAGTAAAAGTCTTTGTTGAATTTTCCATCTGATCCAGGATTTGCAAAATAGAGTGTTTCTTTCGGCTCCATTGCTACAAAAACCTGAACCAAAGAAAATAGACCACTAAAAATGCCTTCAGCAGAATATTTTTCAATTTGGTGATATGCCTGGCTAACAGATACACCGCTTCTTTTAAGCTCTATATGTATAACGGGCATACCGTTGATTAAGAGTAGTATATCGCCCCGACGATCATTTAAGATTTTTGATTTACTTTTAAACTGTGGTTGCTGAACTATTTGGTAACGGCTTTGACCTGCCGCGATCTCTTGGCGGTCGTATATTTTAAGGCTGACCTCTTTTCCAAAATGTAAGTTATCGACAGGATTATCACGGGTAATTGAAACTGTTTTACCATTAATAAAGCCGTTGAGTTTTAGGGGTGTTTTCAGATCGGTTATCTGCTCTACTATCTGCTGCATTTCGCCATCGGTTAATGGAGCATCGTTAAGGCGGTCAATCTCTCTATTATTTTCAAAGAGAATAGTCGCCCAGTTTTTTAGTAAAGCCTCTTCGCTAGGGTATTTTAAAACCTCACTCTCCCAGCCTTTGTTTTTGAGTTCGTGTACTAATGCATCTTCAAATTCAGCTTCTTTTTTAAATATCATTTATTTATCCTCATCTCGTGGTTTAGAATCTGCAATTCGTAATTGATTAGCATTTTTGTTTGAGACTACTGGTTTCCCTGTCTGCTTTTCTATCTCTATCCGAGCTTTCTTAGCGGCATTACCACCTTTTCGTGCAACATCTTTATTCTCTTCTAAACCTTTTGGTTTTTTCTCCTTCGATATTTCTGTTGTTGATGCCTCTGCCAACATATTTAAAATCAATTCCAAATTACTCATATTATCTCTAAGATTTTCTTTCTTTAAACCTTTAAGTTTTTTATAAGATTTCACACTTCTATCAGCCCAAGCCTTTGTTATTTCATCGGTTAGAATAGCATATTCCAAACCCTCTTTCATTCCTTGTTCTTGCCATTCATCAGTAAGTTCTTTTCTTACTTCTATACTTTTCAATCGCTGATTTATCCATGCTTTCGAGTAACCTTTGGCAAGATATGTTTTCATAGCACGATCGAAAGCCAATTCTGGATCATCTATTTCATCAACTCTTTCTGAACCGACTTTTGCCAACCATTGCTTAAAGGGCTCTGCTTTTTTTGATGGTATAGATTGAATAATACGAAACAAGCCCTCGGTGTCTGATGCTTGAATTTTTCGCATTTTACCATCGGCTGCCAACATTTGAAGGGGGGTACAAATTGTACCCCAGTTGGAATTTAGTTCACTGTCTCGGCTTCGCATTCTTTTAATATATTGCTTTGCATCTTTACTATCAGTAAGTATTTGCACCACATCCTGAACAGAAAAATACCATCTTTCTTGTTCCTCATCCCAGTGGGTTCGAACTTTCTGTTCTTGAAATAGTTGTATTTTATTTTTTAAGTTATCTTTCATAATTTTCCTCTATCCATAATTTATAGCTAGCATTTTCAACTGGTTACAATTTGTAACCGTTTGATTTCCCTCTTTATTTTGCACGCGGGACGCGTGCGCTCCCAGAACTCCATCTCCACTCTTCTTGAGTCTTACATAATCCAGCTTTAACAGGATTATTATGAATATATTCTATAACAGTGTTAAAATGATTCTCATCTCGAATATAACGATCCCAATATTCCTTTTGCCATACTGGGAGCGCAGGCGTCCCGCCTGCATTCTTCTCAACTTTTAAAATTTCTTTTGCGGTATAACTTTTCCATGAATGTATAATTTTCGATAAACTCCAAGCCTCATAAATTCTTACAAGAAGATGAACATGATTTGGCATAACAACATAAGCAATTAAATCATATCTCTCGTTATCAAAAAACTTCAATGCGTTAACAATAATTTTTGCATTTTGCGGTTTGTGCAATAAACATGAACCTAATCCTTGATCTAAATATTTTTCTATCATAATACGATATTTTGAAGACTTTTCTTCTTCATTATGCATGCGGGACGCATGTGCTCCCAACACTTTCTTCGGCAAACTATCTGCCAAACGAAAAGTAATAGATTGCAATAATCCTATTTTATCACGATGTGGTAAATAACCTCGTGAATACCATTCTATTTTATGTTCTCTTTCTTCTCTTTCATTGCATGGCTGTTGTGATACGTTTATAAAAGATTTATTCATATAATCCTTCTTCACACAAACATCTTTTCTAGGCATGCT
>JAUUYH010000092.1 GCA_030590505.1 Kiritimatiellota bacterium | reverse complement strand
TGATTATTTAGAAATTAAACATCCATCTTCATCCGATCCTCTGAATGATTGGATAAAGTTTATTACAAGTGATGCTATAATAAAAGAAATGGAACCAGAGAAAGACCAAAATTCTAAAAAATAAAAACATGAAAATAACACAAATATCAATTATCGTTCTTTCAATATTCATTTATTGCAGTTCTGTATATTCAGAAGACAAGTCAGAGCGCTATCTTCTGCCAAACACTCCTGCTAAATTTATTGAAATATTCAAATCCATTGATAAATCCGAAAAAAATTATATACTGCAAAAACAATTTTTAATTCATTATGCTGTGAAGGCTGAAATTACTTCTGGCAAGGAAGTAAAAACCGCAATCCGGATTTTTCTCAACACGATTCTAGGGAATTCAGAGTTTGATAAGAAGAAAACTTGGGGACAATCCGATTATCAACCAAACATTAATTATGCACTTTAAGTTGGTGAAATTCAAGACTATAATTGAACATGAACATGAACGTGAACGTGGGCGTGGGCGTGGGCGTGGGCGTGGGCTCCACTGTCAACTAAAAATTCTGAGTAGGGGCATGTTGATAGTTTAATTTCATCTTGCGAATTTCGCAAAAACGTGTTCTAAGTTTTTCAAAGACAAACGGCAAAATAAAAGATTTTAATAAGTGAGGATAGTGTAGTGAAAAAGATAATCCATAATAAGAGTACGATATTTGCGAAATTCGCAACAGTTCTGTGTGTTTTTATCGCACTCACGCTCACCCTTTCAGCAGCCTCCGGAAAAACCACCAGCAGTCTCTCCTTCAACGAGCTTGAATTGAAGGATGGAAAGGTGCTTACCTTCTCCTCATTGTCAAAAATCGGCAATAAGGCTCTCAGGGTTGTTCTGAGTAATGGTAAGGCAATGACTGTATCCCGTGAGGCTCTTTCCGATGCGGAGATTAAACATCGATTCGGGGGAACATTCGGGATCACTAAAAAGTTCAACCCCTACCACAAGTACGGAAAAGCCTACTATGTAAAAAGCAAACTACCTAAAGATTTTGATGCTGATAAGTTTAAAGAGTTGATGGAGGTTCGGTATGAGCAGATGCAGCATGGCGAATATAATGCAGTTAAGCAAGCATGGAGGAGACTTCTTGAAGATGATAATATTGACAGCATAGATGAACTATTCCTTCCTGAGAATCCTGTAATGAAGTATCACTATTTTGTTCCTGACAAGAAAAATATTAAGAAAAGAGAAAAAGTCCCACTTGTGGTATTTCTACACGGCATGACAGATCAAAAGCATATGAACAGACATCCCCAGTGTCTGGTCTTTGTTCAACCTGAAGTACAGAAGGCGCATCCGTGCTATTTTTTGGCTCCACTGACTAATGGAGCTAAGAGTGAGGCGTGGTATTATCCTGGTTCTGAAGATGATTATATTGCTGATAATCTAAAGATGGTTGTCGGTATAATCGACAGCATGCTGAAAAAATATCCTGGGATAGATCCAGATCGAATTTATGTGACAGGACTCTCTTCAGGCGGAATCGCAACTTGGGGACTTATTTCCTTATTTCCCGGTAAGTTTGCAGGAGGAGTTCCCATTGCTGCCGGATGGGGAGAGCAGTTGAAAAATATGAAACACAAACAAAAAGTTGCCATCTGGGCATTTTGTAATCCTGGAGAACAAAAGGAGACCCGATTTGATGTTGTAAAAATGCTGAAGCGTGTCGCTGAATTAGGGGCAGATGCAAGATACAGTAAGTTCCAGATTGAAAATGATGCTGTAAAGAAACGTAAAAAAACAAAATACAAAAACCGACATGCCGCTCAGAACTGGGCCTACGCCGAACCCGACCTCATCCCCTGGCTCTTCTCACATAAACGAGAGCGAAGTAAAGAATAGTAAGGTAAGGGGACAGGTTGATTATCATCAAGTACGTTAGGCATGATAGAATAAGGTAAGGGGACAGGTTGATTATCATCAAGTACGTTAGGCATGATAGTAATCCGTCACTACGTTCGGGGACGCAATTATCCGTGTTCTATTTTTGATTGATTTCTTTTAGTGTTACCCGCTAATTTAGGTGAAGACCCTAACATTTAATCGACTGGTAGGTCGTCATTTTTCAAATAACGAATTTTAACAACCGATGGGGCATTGCGGACAAATGACCTATGCAAAATGAGTGCTTAGGATTGCACGATTTAGGGAATATGCTATATTACAATTTCGAATTAGAGAAATGTAGCTTAAGCATCTCGCATGACCTTAAATAATTGTTGTCTCGATAATTATTTATTTATTTTATAGAGGCAAAGTATTACAATGTCAGAAGTAATTTTAAAGGGTGTAAGTAAAGTATATCCAGGCAACATAAAGGCCGTGGATAATATTGATTTGCATATAAAAGATCAGGAGTTCTGCGTGCTCGTCGGTCCATCGGGTTGCGGAAAATCAACAACTCTGCGTATGATTGCAGGGCTTGAAGAGATAAGCGATGGCGATATTTCCATTGGATCACGAATTGTTAACGATATACCTCCGAAGGATCGGGATATTGCTATGGTTTTTCAGAACTACGCACTTTATCCCCACATGTCTGTTTACGAAAATATGGCATTTGGCCTCAAACTTAGAAAATTTAAAAAAGCGGATATCGATGTTAGAGTGCAGGAGGCTGCGGAGATTCTCGGAATTCAAGATTTTCTTGGTCGTCGCCCAAAAGCTCTCTCCGGTGGACAGCGTCAGCGTGTTGCTGTAGGGCGTGCAATCGTGCGTAAACCTTCCGTTTTTCTCTTTGACGAACCGTTAAGTAATCTCGATGCTAAAATGCGGTTGCAGATGCGTGCTGAGATTAGTAAACTGCACACAACTCTTAATACAACAATGATCTACGTAACTCACGATCAGGTAGAAGCGATGACTATGGCTGATCGTATTGTGATTATGAAAGACGGGCTAATTCAGCAGGTGGGCGAGCCTCTTGATGTATATGACAACCCCGCAAACCTTTTTGTAGCTGGCTTTATCGGAACACCTCCAATGAACTCATTCACAGGCTCAATAAAAAGAGACGGTGATAGGCTTATCTTCTTCAATGAAATCATCTCCTTAGAGCTTTCCCCAGCATGGAAAGTAAAGGCGGAAGGATACATCGACCGCAAAGTGGTATTCGGAATAAGACCAGAAGACCTCGGATTTGAAGATGCGGAACTACATGCTGATAACCACAAAATGACTGCAACAATTGAGGTAGTCGAACCGATGGGCTCTGAAACATATCTCTACCTGAGAACAGGAGATCATCAATTTATCGCCCGAATAGATGCACACAGAAAAGCATCTGTAGGCGAATCTGTCTCCCTGGGATGCACAATGAATAAAGCACACCTATTTGACGCTGAAACAGAGCTAATCATTTGCTAATTTTATGTTTGATTTCTAGTTTTTGCTGAAACACCGCAAAGTGGTCGAAAATTTGCTATTTTCGCAATACCAAAAAAGGGGACAGGTTGATTACCATTTCGTGCTGCCACCGCATTGAGCCAAAGTAGCATGCGTTGTCCCAACGCATTAGCCAAGTAAATAACAGGCAAAATGAAGAGGCAAAAAATCATGCCTTTCAGGCTGCTTTTTTTCTTGTTTTTTTGCATTTCTTTCAGCTTTGGCTATTTGCGTTAGGGACAACGCAAGCTACTCAAGAGGCAATAAATTAGGTCTTACAGTCTGCTCTTTTTCTCCTATTTTCTCTTTTTTTTAGCTTTGGCTATTTGCGTTGGGGACAACGCAAGCTACTTTAAGGTTTGACTCTTTGCGTTAAGGACAGTGCAAGCTACTAGGAAAATATTATGAATAACGAAACAATATTATTTAGTCGCAGACGGCTTCCACACTGGGAGGTTTATGGGAAATCATATTTTGTAACATTTCGATTACGTGGTTCTTTGCCTAGAGAAGTTATATTGAACCTTCAAAAACAGAGAGATATTCTTTTAAGCAAAGATCATAATGAAAAAGAGTTACTGCAATTTCAAAGGGAAGAATTCCAGGAGATAGAAAGAGTTCTAGACAGTGTGAACAATGAAGATAACGCATTTTTGACAAGAGATGATACAGCTCCTATTCTCATGGAATCATTTGATTTTTTGGAAGAGAAGTACTGTTGGCGTTTCTCTTCATTTGTCATTATGCCGAATCATGTACATTGCCTATGTCTTGCAGATAAAAAAGGCGAACAAATCAATTTAACAGGTATATTTGCTTTGTTGAAAAAGTATACTGCCAGAGAAATAAATAAAATCCTGAATAAGCGAGGTAGAATGTGGGTTGATGAGAACTTTGATCATTGGTGCCGAACAGTCGACAAAGAGGAGAGCATTAAAAAATATATTGCAAACAATCCCGTTAAAGCCGGTTTAGTACAAAATAGCAATGAGTGGAAATGGATGAAAAAGTAGCATGCGTTGTCCCAACGCATTAGTCAAGTAAGCAACAGGCAAAATGAAGAGGCAATAAATTATGCCTTTCAGACTGTTTTTTTTCTTGTTTTTTGCATTTTTTTTAGCTCTTGCTATTTGCGTTAGGGACAACGCAAGCTACTAAAGAGGCACTTCGTGTTTTTAGCGCATAAAGCAAGGAAAAGTAGCATGCGATGGCAATAATAGAAAACGAAATCACGTAAGAGTGGCAGAGGGGGAGGCGTGTTTAGGAAAAATCTCTGTATCAAATTAATCCATTGATTTTTCTGATAATCCAGTACATCCCAAGCATTGTTATTATGATTGCACCCCACCACCATTGACACCAGATCATAAAACGTTTCTCTATTTCAATCTGTTTCGGGAGAGCATTTATTTTCTGGACAAGTTTGCGAAGTTCGCTAGGTTCGAAAAGTTGGCCCTTGGTAATCCTTGTAATTTCAAGCAGGGAGGTTCTGCGGACAGGCTCTCCGATCTTTTCACGTTTTTCTCCAGATACATTCAGTTTGATGTCAATATTAGAGCCTGTTTGAGGAGAGGATATATTCAGCATATAAAGTCCGCTATTCTCTGGAGTAAAGGTACCTTTATAGAGACCCCATCCGTCTTTTTCTTGGTGAAGGTTGAAGGTTATTGCCGCATCCCCATTTTCTGGTTTGATAGATACAGTTACATCAGCATTATCAACAGGAGATCCTGTACGGCTATGAAGTGTTACGTAGAGTGATACCATGTTTTTAGCATGTGGAGATTCAGGCACAAAGAAACAGCGTATGCCTTTATCATGCGCAAGGTGGCGTTTATGGGCCATCCATCTTACGACCTGCCCCCAGAAGCGGTAGTGATATTTATCCTCAACACCTTTTCGCCACCGCCATGCACTGTCGGTACCCATAAAAAGAACATTTCCGTTTCCATATTCGCGGGTTACGATAAGTGGCATTCTGCCAGATTCGCATTTTAGACCTGAGTGCACTGCAAGAATTGTCGAGCCAGGTCGCTCCTTTGTTACCGACGCATTCCAGAAGAAGCCCGGCAGGTGGCGCCACACATAACTATTCATTGAAGGTGTATCGGCAAGCATCATTAGGAAGTGTTCGCGGCCGTTTCCAGAGAGTTCCATCTTGCTCTCAATCCCTGATGCATAGCCTTCAGCCTTATCTTTGTTTAGTTCAACAGGATACATATCGTTGATTACAGTATCAAGCAGAGATATCTGTTTCCCCTGATAGCCAGGCATAAAGACAACTCCGCTTCCCTGGTGTTTGACTACTCCTTCGATAAGTTTTACATCCTCTTTTGTCAGTTCATTAGGTGCAATTCCGATATCGCCGAGAAAAATAACATCGTATGAGGAGAGTTTCTCTTTTGTTGGGAATTTTGAGATATAGCCTTTTCCGCCACCAGCCCCGATACGCGGATGAAGAAGCAGAGTATTCACCTCTACTCCTGGATCACGCATCAGCGCATTTCGCAAATAACGGTACTCCCAGCGGGGAAGGGTGTCTATTATAAGAACCTTTAAGAGCTCTTTTTTTACAACAATAGTAAAGGATGAGCTATTATTCTCGGTGATGAGTTCGCCATCCTGAATTGCTGTTTTTAAGGTTAGTCGATACTCTCCATTGCGTTTAGGTTGCCATGTAATGGAGTCTTCAAGCATCTCACCAGGTGGGAGAATGATCTCTTTACTCGTTTCTATTACATTCTCAGATTCTATGGTAACGGTAGTCTGATACTCATTTTTCATTCTGCTCTGAATTTGAAATGGAATTGATATCTTTTCATTAGATAGGCAGAATGCTGGAGCTCTCACTTTTTTGACCTCGATATCGGGTAGCCAGCCACTACTTCCAGTTGGGACAGCATATACCTTTGTTCCTCTGTTTAACAATTTTGCGGCAGCTCCGATAGGAGATTTGCCACTGTTCCAGTCACCGTCCGTTAGCAGGATAACAGCTCTTAGATTGTTGTAGCCCGTAAGCATATCCGAAAGTGCGTAGTTTAGATCTGTGCCCTGTTCAGGGATATGATTTTTATTGTTGGATCCGCTGTTTTTTGGAGGCATGGAAAATGATGTAACCGATACTTTAAACTTTTTCTCGAGAGGTTTATAGAATTGATCTTTAAGCTGAGTTTTAACCCAGGTTTTTCTGCTGACGGCGCTGGATTTTTTCTCTTCCTTTATAATTAGATCGCGTGTCGCCATACTACCTGACACATCGTGCAGAATCGCAATTTCAGGGTCGGATGTCAGAATCGTCTTGAAAACGAGTTCAGGACGTAACAACGTAAATGCCACCATAATAATTATAGCAGTACGGATAAGCTCCATTGTCATTATACGATTGCGGTGACGTGACGCATATTTCCACTGTCGGTAACTGAACATCAGAGAGAGTACCACAGCAACACTGCAGAGGACAATCCAATACCAATTTGTCTGTAAACTTAAATTCATATCTACTCTTTGATGATTTACATCATGTTAATCCCACCAATGTGGGGTTTATATACTTTTCACGGATGAAATCTTAACATTTTCTTTAAACTTAATTAGCTCGCAAAAGAAAAACAAGATATCTACCGCTTGCGGTATACCTCATCTGTTTGTGCTGAGGTAGTTTATTCCTATTTTTTTTAAATTTCATTAATCAATCCAACTTTCTGGGTGCACACAAAAATGCCTCTAAAATTAGTGCTAAAATTACTACGACTAAGAAAATTCTCCATATTTCAGCTTGCATTTTTGAGGATGAGCTGCTTTTTTCACGGAAGAGGCGTATCGGATTATCCGCAAATAGTGTTTTCAGTTCTGTATCATTTAACTCTTTTCTTATATTTTCATCTGAGGACCTGTTCAGTACGATTATTTTATCATCTTCAGTATAGATTCCAGTATTATATGCGGGATTTGCAAGTTTTCTGTTTTTATTGGCGGATAGCAGTGTTTTGCAACGGTTAAGATTGATTTCAGTATGTTGCAAACCGCACTCACCTATAAGTATGCTGGATAACCTTTGAGCTCCTTCCTGCATCATGCGCCTAAGCATCGGTACAATAACAACACCATCTCCAAGGTTTGACCACTCTTTTACGGGGAGTGTTGTGCAATAATAGATCATTCCTTTTCCAGGCTTTTCTGCGTAGAGAAACGGTTTACCATCAGAGCAGGTAGCTATTGATATCGCTTTTTCAGATTTTTTCAGTAGAACACGTTTTTTAAGTTTTATATTATCAACATAGAGCTGATCGCCAGATACAGTGTCTGCGAGTGGACCCTCTTTTCGGCTCCAGTCAGCGACAAAGACCTCTTTTCCTTTCTCAAAGGACTCCTTTTTACTCCAGAGTGTCTCTGCTTTGCGATCAGTTGTGAGCGGGGGAATAAACAGAACATATCCTCCCTGCATAGCAAAAGATCTGAGTTTTTTTAATGTATTTTTATTGGGGTTAATCTGACATATTGCCAGTGCCGCTGAGTCAAGATTCAAGGTGTCGAATTCCGATTCACGAACTATGTTAAAGCTTTGATCTCTGACTTTCCCTTCTGGGGCAGAGGCGACCCCGAGCAGTTCCGCAACTTTGTCTCCATGGGAGATAATTATAGCTTGTTCTTTAGTTTTTGGTGCAAATCCGAAATAGAGTGCGTTATCTTCATGGTTTGAGTCAGGCGGGAGGGTAATATAACCGTAAATATTCTTTGTTACATCGCTGTCAGGCAGAATATGGCGGATTCGCGTTACCTGCCCTGCGATTTTGACCGTTAGTTGCCTTTTAAATCCATTCTCATTTAGCTGGAGCGGGATTTCATTATTTTTTATTGAATCTGGCGTAGTTATATCAAATACAATTTCGCGGATCATTTTTCCACTTTTGCCTGGATAGGTGGATAGTTTTGACAGGTGGATTGATCTATTCCCTCTATTTTCTGCGGACATCGCAAGTGTGCGGAATATTACAGGTTGCGGCAGGGATGAAAATTCGGTATTGAGTTTTGCCCACTCACTGTTTTTTGGTTTCCAGTTTGAGTGTTGCATATCGGATACAGACCATATTTCAGTGGATCCCGTCATGTTCTGAACCATATAATCAAGTGCAATGCGGTACATTGCCGGAATGTTGGCCGTTGACTGAGTGACTGTTGTGTCATCAAGCTCTTTCAGCACACCCCATGATGGTATTTCGTGTACCTTGAGTGTTGCGCTGTCGATAAGTACAATATGCGAAGATTCTGCAGCTTCATTTCCAGATTTTGCAATTAAATCAACTGCCATCTTTAGCTTACTTATTCCTGGTTTAAATACACCACCCATAGTGGTAGAGCGGTCAAGAAGAATTATTACAGTGTCAGGTGCCCCGGAAAATCTCCAGCCAAGCCAACCACCCAGTAATGGCCGTGCAAGTGCGAGAATAAGTGCGAATATCGCAAGAATACGTGCTATAAGAATTAGCCATTGTCGTATGCGTGCCATACTTGTAGAGCTACGATTTGCCTTAAGTACAAACATCATAGCACCCCACTTTACAGATCTATAGCGCAACCTGTTAAGTAGATGTATTAAAATCGGTATCAGTGCCAGTGGCAGACCGAAAAGAAGCAACGGTTGTAAAAATGACATAATTTATATTTTCTGAATTTCAGTTTTATCTAATTGTTATTTATATAATGATATATATTGTAGCATAAAAAAGTTTATTTTTAAGTACAAATTGAACGAATATTCAATTTTTAATCCCACCAAGGTGGATTTTACCCCCCGTTTCTTGGGGTGTACCATATAAAAATATATTTTGCCAAGCTTTTATTCAAAGAACAGAAATAAACCACGTAAAAATAATGTAGGGGCAGATTCCATATCTGCCTGTTCTATATTCACGATTCTAAATCTGTTTTTTGATTTTCTCAGTCCAAAGTTGATAATCAACCTGTCCCCAATAAAAAGCATTCAACAAGGGGACAGGTTAATAGTCACCAAATTTGAAAAATATGATTTCTAATTTGGCTTTTTTCTCTATTCTCGAGTTGTTTTAATTAATTATTTACGCAAGTGAATCTTGCAGTGGCATTTTTTTGTTATTCTATCAATTTGTCGCAGTTTTTCGTGAATTCAAGGCAGGGTGAAAGCAAAGGACTATGTCCTGTTCTTTGTTGGGCTTTAAGCAATCGGTTTCTTAGGTCTTTGATCTGAGCTGTTTGTAACAGTATAGATTGGTGCCGACATGGTTCTTGC
>JAUUYH010000042.1 GCA_030590505.1 Kiritimatiellota bacterium | reverse complement strand
TTTTTTAACTTTAAAATAGTACTAGCGTATAATATATACGCTATTAGAGAAAAGTCAAAAAAAAAAGCAAAAAATTTCAATAATTTAATTATGCTATTTTTTTATTAAAAAGGGTGCTGAAAGTATGATTAAAAACATACCCCTGCCACAGAGAAAGTCAAGGGCGACTATCAACCTGTCCCTAAGCTCCCTGTGAAAAATACGGGTTAGTTCCCTCTTGGATCCCTGTCTAGGGTATTTTTAAGAGTATTAAGCAGTCCGTTAATAAATCGTTTTGACTGTTCTGATCCGAACTTCTTCGCTAGTTCGACTGCTTCATTTATTGCTACGATCGGAGGAACTGCCTCCTCAAAAAGCATTTCAAATGTTGCAACACGAAGAATCCCCTTATCGATTGGTGCAATTCGAGCCCAATCCCAATCTTTAGAGAGGAATTCATTAATTTTTTTATCAATATCATTGATATTTTCAATAATTCCAGCTGCCAGTTTTTTCGTATATTTTTTACCTCTGCGAAGTTCGCGGGTATTCTCGAAAACTTCTGACTTATCCATTTGCTCAAAAAAACGCTCCAGCTCTTCTGGATCAAAGCCTTCCTGATTAAAATCATACTGAAAGAGAAACTGCATCGCCAATTCGCGACCAATCCGTTTAAAGTGTATTTTAGTTGCCATTGTACTTTTCCTTACACATCAATAAGTTAAACTTCTTTAAGAAGATTTGCCATCTCAATTGCTGTAGAAGCAGCAGTTGCTCCGCGATTACCAGCTTTTGTTCCGCTGCGTTCGATTGCCTGTTCAATATTATTTGTAGATAACACTGCATTTATCACAGGAAGATCATGTTCAAGTGAAATTTGGGCAAAACATTTATTCACCTCAGATGTGATATGACCTGCATGTGGAGTAGCTCCCTGAATTACAACACCAAGTGCTATAATCGCATCGTACTTTCCGGACTTCGCCAAACGACTGACGAGCAGTGGCAGTTCGTAGGAGCCAGGTGCCCATACTACATCAATATCCTCTCCATTTCCGCCATGACGCACAATCGTATCAACAGCACCACCAAGAAGTTTGCTGACAAAGAATTCATTAAACCTTGCACAAACAATCGCAAAGGTCAACCCTTTAGCATTCATGCCGCCTTCAATTATATTTCCTACATCTTTTTTCATATCTATTTCTCCTCTTTCTTTTATGTTTGTGCGAAATTCGCAAAAAGCTATTAACAGTTATCCCAGAAGATGTCCCAATCTATTTTTTTTAGTACTCAAATAAAACTTGTTATGTTCATGAGGTGGAATAACAATCGGGACTCTCTCTGTTATTTTTAGTCCATAGCCCTCAAGACCTACAATCTTTCTTGGATTATTTGTTAAAAGCCTTATGCTATGAACACCAAGATCGACCAGAATTTGTGCACCAATCCCATAATCTCTTAAATCAGCAGCAAAACCCAATTTTTCATTGGCTTCAACTGTATCGCAACCTTCATCCTGTAACTTATAGGCGTGCATCTTATTTGTCAAGCCAATTCCACGGCCTTCCTGGCGCATATATACAATAATACCACACTCCTCTTTTGCGACTTTTGCCATTGCCGTATGAAGCTGATTTCCACAATCACATCTCCGAGAACAAAAAACATCCCCAGTCAGGCATTCACTATGCATTCTTACAAGCACATCTTTTTTGCCCTTAACATCACCTTTAACAAGTGCCATATGTTCTTGCCCATCTATCCGGCATGTATAAAGGTGTAACTCAAAAGGTCCAAAATCAGTAGGCATCTGAACAACCTCTTCTTTGTGCACAAGTAATTCATTCTTACGTCTGTATTCAATTATCTCTGCAATAGAACACCACTTAAGATTGTGTTTTTTCCTGAATTCATTCAGTGCTGGAAGGCGTGCCATAGAGCCGTCTTCATTCATTATTTCACATATTACTCCAGCTGGTGCAAGTCCGGAAAGAGTTGCAAGATCGACGGCAGCCTCAGTGTGCCCAGCTCTTTTTAGTACTCCACCATTGTGGGAAATGAGGGGGAATATATGTCCAGGAGTGGTGAAATTAGTGTGTGTGCTTTGCGGATCAATCAAAGCGGCAACAGTAGCAGCACGATCAAAAGCTGAAATGCCAGTAGTTGTGCCCTCTTTGACATCGACACTTACTGTAAACGCAGTTTGATATGGGTCACTGTTACTTGGAGACATCTCATTTAAGAGAAGTTCGTCTGCACGTTTTTCAGTTATCGGCACGCAGATTAGGCCTCTACCATGCATCGCCATAAAGTTTATTGATTCAGGTGTTGCTTTTGATGCTGCAATAACTAAATCACCTTCATTTTCACGATTTTTATCATCGGTAAGAACCACCATTTCGCCAGCGCGAAATGCGGTAATAACATCTTCAATTTTATCAAAAAGATCTTTCATAAATAATTCCTCTTACTCATACACAATTGCAACCTCTAAAGAGAGTAAACTTTAATGCTGCGAAATGAACAGGTTATTTATTTACACTGCCTTATTAAGTGCAAAGTAGTATTAAAACCAATCCATAAAAAAACCCGAAGGGTTGCTTCAGGGTTAAAATCGCATAAAAATTATCAAACTAATTATGATAACATATTTATCTTCTTTCATCCAGACTATACTGTCGGTTATGGAGTTTCACCATATCAATCTGTTAAAAACAGATTCGCGGACTATACCGCCGGTCAGGAATTATCAGTAGATAAATCTACTGAATCACCTTGCCCTGAAGACTTCCTTTCAAATACTTTAATATTTGATTCAAAATTTCAAATAATTCATTACCTCGAGGCAAAGCTACAAGGTATACTTCGCACGGATGAAATCTTAACATTTTCCTTAAACTTAATCAGCTAGCAAAAGAAAGACAAGATCTCTACCGCTTGCGGTATATTTACGCTTTTAACAAAAGCTTTTAAAAACACTTTCTAACGGAAACGCGCACAAATGGACGATATATAAAACCCACATTGGTGGGTTTCAATCTATGGTATTGCAGGAATCTTAATTTCAGTTCCGGCGCGAACCTTATCTGCTGATGCAATAACATCCTGATTCGCTTCAAATATAGTTCTCCAACTTTTACCTGATCCATAGAACTTACGTGAAATACTCCAGAGAGTATCGCCCTTTTCGACTATATAAGTCTGATATTCAGGAGTTACTGCTTCTGTAGTTTCAGCAACAGGTGTCTCGATCTCCATAGCAGGAGCTTCCTCTATCTCAAAAACAATATCATCTTCTTGAATGAAAATCGGTGGATTCTCTTTTGCAGGAGGAACAGCAACCCTGGATGGAGGTTCTGTCTGAGGTGGTTGCCAGTCTGGGTATGTATCCTTAATAAAATCTTCCCATTTTTTCTCTTTTGGTCCAATAGGAGATTCCGCAAGTTTAGGCTGACATCCAGTGGCAATCAGCAATGTGACAAGAAGAGCCAATGAGATTCTATTCAAGTTGTTCATTCTAATATCTCCTTAAGTTTATTAATTATTCAACAGCTTTTACTATAACAACTGCATTATGGCCGCCGAACCCAAGATTGGTATTCATTGCAATGTTGACCTTTTTCTCTTTTGCAGTGTTAGGCGTATAATCAAGATCACACTCCGGATCTGGGTATTCATAATTTACAGTAGGTGGAATAACATTGTGTTGAATCGCCTGGATACAAGCAATTGTTTCAAGTCCACCAGCAGCACCGAGAGTGTGCCCAGTCATACTTTTCGTACTACTTATCGGTACATTGTATGCATGATCCCCGAATGCCAACTTGATGGCAGCAGTTTCAAATTTATCATTGAGTGAGGTGCTTGTACCATGTGCATTGATATAATCAACATCTTCAGGATTAATTCCAGCATGTCCAAGAGCTACTTTCATTGCTCTTGCGGCACCAGTACCGCCAGGTGCAGGTGATGTGATATGATATGCATCTCCTGTTGCTCCGTAGCCGATAATTTCTGCAAGAATATTTGCTCCGCGTTTTTTAGCATGTTCAAACTCTTCCAGAACAAGTACTCCTGCTCCTTCTGCCATAACAAAACCATCACGCTCTGCATCAAATGGACGACTGGCACGTTTCGGATCATCGTTTCGCCTACTCAATGCTTTCATCGCACAAAATCCTGTAAATCCCAACGGAGTAACAGTTGCTTCTGCGCCACCAGCAAGCATAACATCAGCATCACCGCGTTTGATTATCCAATAAGATTCTCCAATTGAGTGACATCCTGTTGCACATGCTGTCACAACGCCAAAATTAGGCCCTTGAGCTCCATAACGCATTGAGATAGCACCAGCTGCCATGTCAATAATCATCATTGGAACAAGCAGTGGTGAAGTTTTTGATGGACCACGTGCGTGAAGGATTCGGCACTGGTCTTCCATTGTTTTCATTCCTCCAATACCACTACTTACGAGAACTCCAACTCTTTCTGGGTTGACTTCATTAAGATCTTTGGAAATGCCTGCTTGTGCTAACGCTTCGTCAGAAGCTGCAATTCCTAAATGACAAAATTTGTCAAGCCGTCTGGCCTCTTTTGGAGACATATAATCATTGACATCAAAATTTTTGATTTCACCAGCAATCTTTGCTTTAAAATCACTTGCATCAAAATTTGTGACATGATCAATGCCTATAACACCATTGGTAAGGGAATTCCAAAATTCTTCGGTAGAGTTTCCTATAGAAGATAGGGCTCCAGTTCCAGTAATTACTACACGTTTTGAATTCATAAAATAATACTCTAAAAACTTCAAATAAACAGTTAGATGCTTCTCTAATAGCGCGAACGCTTCAAAAAGCAGTCAATTATGCCTATATGAAGGATAAATTATAGTAGAAATGGACCATAGATGATGGTCCACTCTATAGCATAGACAAGTTAAACTAGTCAGTGCCTTCGATATAGTTAATAGCATCGCCAACAGTTGTTAGCTTTTCTGCTTCTTCATCAGGGATATCTGCACCGAACTCTTCTTCAAGAGCCATTACAAGTTCTACCTGATCCAATGAGTCTGCTCCGAGATCCTCGATGAATTTTGCATCTGGAACGACCTGATCAGGTGCAACACCCAGCTGCTGTACTACGATTTCTTTTACTTTTTCTGTTTTAGAAGACATAATTTGCCCCTTTCTTTAAACTGTTAAAATGTACTTTAGTATTCACTATTTAAAACACCGAACTGAGAATTTACCGTCAATTCTATATTAATCAAACGTTTTTTTAAAATTCTTCCACCAAATCGGTCTTATTTAATAACTCTATAAAATGCTACCATATTTGAATAATTTCAAATCAAATAAGCATTTTTTTCTTACATAAGCAATCCTCCATCTATATTTATAACCTGTCCGGTAACATAATCTGAGTCTGGTGAAGATAGAAAATAGACAACTCCTGCTACATCTTCAGGAGATCCTGCACGTTTCATCGGAGTAACTGTCATAAATGCATCCTTTGCTTGATCTGACAGATCTTTTGTCATATCGGTCTGAATATATCCTGGTGCAATGGCATTAACGCTGATATTACGTGTTGCAAGTTCTTTTGCAGCAGTCTTTGTAAGCCCGATCACACCCGCTTTGGATGCTGAGTAGTTTGCCTGTCCTGCATTTCCCATTCTGCCGACAACAGATGCTACATTAATAATCTTGCCATATTTGTTTTTCATCATAGGTCGCATAGCTGCTTTAATAAAGTTAAATGTACCTTTTAGGTTTACATCCATCACTAAATCCCAGTCAGCTTCACTCATTCTCATCATAAGCGTATCACGAGTAATTCCAGCATTATTTACGAGAATATCAATCCTTCCGAATTCATCGATGACAGCCTTGATTGCGTTCACGGCATCTTCAGGTTTTGCGACATTCGCAGCAAATGCTACAGCTTTAACGCCCTTAGCTTTAAATTCAGCGACCGTCTCATCGGCAACCTCTTGCATAATATCCACTATTGCCAATGATGCACCTTCTGCGGCAAGACGTTCACATATTGCTTTACCTATTCCTCTGGCACCACCTGTAACCACTGCAATGCGTCCTTCTAATTTTCCACTAGCCATAACTGATCTCCTCTTTTTATATCTTAGAACCTTAGCACATAATCTTCCGATATGCAAGGTTCACTTATCTTTAACAACGTGGGGACGGAAAATAGCCCATAATTTCAATTTTGCCAATAATATTCCAATAAAGTCGCTCAATCTTTCATGTTTTGAGGCTAAACGATCTTAAATTTCTACATATTTTTTCAGAAAAAGCCGTAAAAAAGTACCAATTATATAGTTTTTAGCAAAAAAAAATGAGTCATTGCAAAATAGTGGAGAAATCGAAGTTGAAAAAACTGTTCAAGGGCATATTAGTAACTACATGAAAATATATAATAATTTAGTCTTGAACAGGAAAAAGAGCGTGATACTGCCAATGCTTTTATCACTCCTAGCTATAATGCTTGGAACCCTAGGGTGCGTATCAGAAAAACCTCCGATGCTTACTACTTTCGAGAAAGATGTGATTCTACGAGTCGGCTTAACTCTTGATGGACCTCCTCAGTTGGTTAGCAGTGATGGCTCTGATGCATTGCAAGGCCTTGAAGTCGATTTGCTAACTATGTTTGCAAAACAGAACAACTACCTGCTTGAAACATCAATATATCCCCGCACAGAGCTACTTTTCGCCCTCCGTCGTGGAGAGATTGATATTGCAATCCCTGCCACTACAGACACCTATATCTCTGAAAATTTTCTCCAGCCTTGTGCATTACATCTTAAAGCTGGACAAAGGATTCTGGTAAACGATGCAGTTTCAATGTTTATTAAAAATAAAGAACAGCTAAATGATGAAAAAATAACTGTCCTGACATCAGTGGGATCAACTTCTGCGAACTTCGCAAAAAAAGTCTTACCGAATGCTCGCCATATATCATTAAGAGACCTTAAGTCATGTATAAGAAAAGCTCTTACCGATAATGGTTACATTATCATGCTCGATGCTGGCAAGGCGTGGGGACTGCAATCAAAAAAATTCATCCTTAATTCAAAAACTGAAAAGGAGAGCAAGAAGGATCTGAAATCAACATTGAAAATTGTGCTATCCCCGTTAACTGAAGAGCAGATATCCTGGGCTGTACGTCGTGACGACATTAAAAGAAAACAATCCCTAGACGTCTTTATCAAAGAACTCAAAAAGAGCGGAAAGCTTAAGGATATAATAGAGCGACATAGTGCTAATATTATAAATGAATAAGCTGGTTTGCTGTTTTTTTTCTGTCGAAAATACAATACAGACATGGAAGCAGGAAGAGTGTTACAAAAATCTCAAACAACAACCCACTGATGGCTGCGACCGCCATCGGCTGAAGAAGATCTCCGCCTTCTCCAAGGTTTAGGGCTAGTGGTGAAAATCCTGCTATCGTGCTAAATGTTGTCATTAAGCGGGGGCGCAGACGAATCTTTGCTGCTTTAACTACCGCGGCAAAGCTAGAAAGTTTCTCCTTCTTCCGCAACTCTTCCGCAAAGCTAAGCAGTAGCACTCCATCGTTGATCGTGGCTGAAATTACCACCAGCACCCCGATTGCAACCGTTGCCCCAAGGGCTAATCCGGTAATTTTAAGCCCCCACAGCATTCCGGCCATCACGGGTGGAAGCGTGAGTAGAACAAGAAATGGTATTTTTAAACTTTCAAACTGCACTGCCAGGGCCACAAAAGCAAAGAAAACGGCAAAAATTATAACAAGTAAAATAGTTTTATTCATTTCCCGCATCATTCGTGCCTGGCCTCCCATTTCATAAAAGACTCCGACTGGCCGCTTCATTTCTGACACAGCATTGTCTGCACGCTTTACTGCCTCTCCAACGCTGACACCGTGTGCATCGGCTCTTACCACAACCATTTTTGCCTGATTTTCACGGGTTATCTCCACTGGACCGACTGCTCGGCGGACTTCCGCGACGTCTCGGACAAAGAATTTCTCCCCATTCTTGTTCTCTAGGATCAGTTCCTCAATGTCTGCTTTTGATTTTATGTTTTTTTCAGGAACCATTACTCGTATGTCATAATATTCCGCTCCATCACGCAGACGGGTCGGTACAATTCCATGAATAAGGGAGTGCAGGGATTCCGCAACTGTTCTTACGGAAATGCCTAATGCTGATGCTTTGGTGCGGTCAACATAGATGCGGTATTCGGGTTTCGTCATGTCCATAGATAGGTTTACGCCGTAAAGTCCATCGATACTTCGCAAACGGCCTGCTACTTTTTTTGCGAAATTGAAAACTTCCTCAATCTTAGTTCCCATTACTTTTACTTCCACCTCTTGTACGCCAGTTTTTCGGATACCCTTTATGCGCATATGCTTCACTGGCATCTTAGCTCCAGGGGGAGTGCATTTTTTGGCAATCGGCATGATTTGTTTAATAAATTCATCGGTACTTATTGAGCGTTGATTTTTGGGAACGAGCTGAATATTCAGCTCCCCCTCATTGGGTACATCAAACGTATAAAGCCCCCACACTTTCCCGCCTGACATTGCGAACACGCTTTCAATAAAAGGTTGCCCTTTAAGTTTCTTTTCCACTGCCCTTAAGGCGCTATCTACTTTTTTTACTGATGTTCCAGCAGGGGTCATCAGTTTTACCATGATTCTCCCGTCGTCCAAGCGGGGTAAAAACTCAGTGTTGACTTTTAGCATAAAACTCATCAATACGAACAAGATGGCCAAAACAAGAACAAAACTTTTATTTTGTAGCGTCAGGAGTAGGCCTTTCTGATAGATCTTTGTCACGAAATCATTCATACGTTCAACAAAATTAATCTTTCCGAATCCATTTCTTTCAGAATGAAAAAGATAATGCATTAATAAAGGCGTGATAGTCCATGCCACTAGAAGGGAAATAACTACGACCCCAGCCACCGTCAGAACTAGCTCTTTAAAAAGTAATGTTGTGATTCCAGGCACAAGTAAAAAAGGTAGTACAAGTGCCAGAAATGAGATCGTGGCTGCAATCATAGATGATGTTATTTGCTTGACGCCTTTCAGGGAGAATTCTTTGATCCCTGATGCCCGCAAGCGAGTGATATTTTCAATCGCCACTATGGAGTTATCTAGCACCATCCCTGTGGCAACAACTAGCCCGCCAAGGGAAAATAAGTTTAGGGAAAATCCTGCCAGCCACATAAAAATGAAATTACCAGCCAAAGTCAGCGGCATTGCAATCATGAGCGTAATAATCTGCCGCCAGTCACCCAGAAAGCAGTAGGTTACTGCAATCACCAGAATTGCCGCTGCAACCAGTGAGTTCAGAACACTATCAATTGAAGCAGAAACATAAGCTCCCTGGTCTTCAACTACCCCGAAATTAATGTCACCCGGAATAAATTCTCGCAACTCTTTCAAGCGTGCCCTTACCCGTCTTGCAGTCTTTACTGTATTGGCTTCAGCCTGTTTTAAAATATTTAGTTTTATGCATTTTTTTCCATTGAAACGAGTTAGAATCCTTGCTACCTCATGGGAATCTTCAACTTTCGCAATATCCTTTAAATAAACGAGTTGCCCGTCTTGGGAGGCAACAACAACATTACGAATCTCTTCAAGGGTTTCGAACTCTCCCATGGTTCTGGCGATAATTTCTTTCGGTTCAATTGTAACCCGACCTGCAAATGTTTCATAGTTTTCATCAAGAAGAACCTTTCCCACTATTCTAGAACTGAGATTATAGGCTTTTAACTTGTCAATGTCAAGATGAATGCGAATTTCTCTCTTAAGCCCACCGACAATCTCCATTCCGGCCGTTCCAGGTACTACGTCGATTTGATCCTGTAACCAGTTTTCACACCAGTCGCGTAGCCAGACAAGATCTCGTTTGTCCGATGATACAGTGACCTGCATCACTGGAAGTTGTGAGGGATCTGCTTTGATGACTACCGGTGGATTCATATTTTTCGGCAATTGTCGATTAACCCGTCCCATTGCCGCCATTACGTCCTGAAAGGCGTCCTCAATGCTCACGCCATATTCAAAATTAACCTGCAGAGTGTAGGTTCCTTCGAGACTGGAGGATTCCATAAAATCTAGATGGTCAAGAGTGGCCATGACACGTTCCACTGGTTCAGCGATATTTTTTTCAATTTCTTCCGGAGTAGCTCCCCCCCACCAGATGTGAATTTTAATCAGTGGATATGTAACTTCTGGGAGATAATCTACCTCCAATTGCTTAAACCCGAAGAAACCGATAACAAAAACAGACAGTGCTAAAACTCCTGCTGCAATAGGTCGTTTCAAGGTTGAATCAGTTATAATCATATTTCCCTTTTTACGGATTTTTTAGGGCGGACTTGCCAGGAATTTGTGGTTTCTTTGGTTTTCTGACTTTTACCGCAATACCATCTTTAAGAGCTTCATTTCCTGCTGTAATGACGTTTTCTCCGAGGGAAATACCAGAACATATTTGGATTAGTTTTGCATTTTCCAGTCCAGTTTGTATGCTTTTTTTAACGGCTTTTCCATCGACAACCGTATAGATTATCTGTTTTCCTTGTGGAGTTGTTAATACAGCACTTAACGGAACTACTATGGCTTGCTTTACTGTCTTTATTGGAAGTCGTATTCTGGCGAACATGCCTGGGAGGAAACGACCATTGGTAGAAAGTTTTGCCTCGACTGTAACAGTATGGGTCCTCTCATTTACTTCTGGAAATATACGACTGATCTCAGAATTAATATATTTATCACAGCAGGCATCCAGTAAAATTTGTAACGCCCCGCCTTTAACAAGGAAGTGTGCATATTGTTCAGGGACATTAAAACGCACAACAATCGAAGCAGGTTCTATCAGTTTGAGTAATGATTCTTTAGTACGAGCTAAGTCACCTTGACGAACTAAGATCTTTGTTATAATACCGTCGAAAGGTGCGCGTAATTCGCATTCTGCGACTTTCGCATTTGCCACCTTTAAAAGAGCTGCGGCCTCTTTTACCTCCGCTTCCAATATTCCAATTTCAGTTTTAGTAGCTCCAGCTTTCAGGATCTTTAACTGTTCTCTGACAGCGGCAAGATCGGAGGAGCATTTTGCATGTGTAACCTTCGATAATTCAATGCTTTCTGCGGAAACTATTGATTTCATCCCGAGTTTTTTATTTCTTTCCAAGTCCTTAGCCGTGTATAAGGCTTTTTCTTCAAAACTTTTTACTATTTCCTGAGCACGCCTTATCTCTTCCGGCCTATTGCCGCTTTTTAAATCAGCTAATTTCGCTTCTGCAACATCAAGTGAGGCTTGCTTAACTTCCATTTCTGCAATAAAAAGAGGACGTTTAATTTTTATTAAAAATTCATTCTTTTTTACCTGATCTCCCTCCCGCCAGGGGCAAAAAGAGATGAGTCCATCCACCATTGCGGTAAGAGTTACAGAGTTTGTGACTACAACTTTGCCAGTAAGATTTATTGTCTTACTCATAGTCTGAGTATCAACCATTTGAGTTTCAATTAGACGTATTTTTTTACTCTTATTACTCTTTTTTCCGTTACGGTTCTCTTTTTGTCCAAAAAAGGCTAAGATTGCTGCTAAAGACAGAACAGCGATAATAAGAATTATCCATTTATATTTCTTCAGCATAGCAATAAAACCTTACTTTAGGTGTATAAAACCTAGTAGAGCGTAAATATTAAACTGTACACTGCACGAGATTCATGATTTAAGTAAAAAAAAACAGGGACAAAATCCCTGTTCTTGTATGTTTGATGTAAACTAATTATTTACAGCCTGAGCAACCTTTTCCTGATTTTTTCCCTTTGCCCTTACCTTTTTTCCCTTTATCACAGCCTTCGCCGCCACAATCACAACCTTCTTTAGCTTCGCATCCGCCTTCACATTTTCCTTTGCACTCTTTGCCTTTTTTGTCACACCCTTTGCCACCACAATCACAACCGTCTTTTGCCTCACATCCGCCTTTTTCACATCCACCCTTCTCACATGATTTCTGACAGCTTTCCTTGTCACCATGTGCTTGAACATTGATTGCCAACATTGAAATTCCAGCCATTACTAGTACCATTGCCATTAATTTTTTCATCTTAATTTCTCCTTTTTGATGAATTAAACGTTCTAAAATAGAAAATTTTATAAGCACATACCGTGCCAATAAAGCCAACAGACTTAAACTGAAGTAGTTAGCGACTTTTTCCTATTGTGCACTATTTACACAATAATCATTTTTTGCGCAAATAATGCACAATAGTTCAAAACAACGACTGCCTCTTTTATTGCAATGTGCAAACATAAGGAGACGTTGATTATATATTTTAACTCTGTTTTGCGAGAATCGCATATAGGACTGCGGCTGCGGCATTTCCTACATTGATTGACTCCTTAAAGCCCACCATCGGTAGGTCTATGATATGGTCACATTTTTGGAGGGTTTTTTCATCTATCCCCAATGCTTCATTTCCAAAAATCAGAGCAAGGGGGAATTGGTATTCAAACTCCCAAGCGTTCACTGCATTTTCTGCGGTATCCACGGCAATAATTTGCTTAACTCCCTCTTTTCTGAGCATATCGACAGCATCAATTGATGTTTCTGCGTGTCTGCATTTTACAGTTTTATCTGTATTCATTGCGGTTTTCGCAAGTTTAGAATGGGGTGGCATTGGTGTATAACCGCAGGCAATAATTTCTTCAGCTCCGACTGCATCAGCAATTCTGAAGATATTACCTGTATTATGCGCACTTCGCAAACGATCTAAGACAATTGTAATTTTCTTTTCCAATTAGTTATCCTATTAGGTAAGTGCAGTTCATTTGTAATTTTTGGGTATTAAAATTGTATCAAGCGTCTTCATACAGATTTTTATGGCGTACAAAATATGAGATTCCTGAATATACAGTAATAAGAGTTACGCAACTGTAGAATATAATCCAGACAATGCCTTCCCAGTGGGATTTATTCATCCATACATCCTTATCAAGCCATCCTATCCATATTGAACCACCAACGCCTAAAAAAACCATCTGTACGAGAGTTTTAATTTTTCCTGTAATATCTGCAGAGATAACTTCGCCTTTATTTGTGGCAAGGAGTCTCAAGCCCGTAACCATAAATTCTCTGGAGATGATAACAACAGCGATCCATCCAGGTAGAATCTGTTTATCAACAAGCATTACAAATGCAGTTGCCATAAAAATCTTATCAGCGAGTGGATCCATTAGTTTCCCGAAATCCGTTACCATATTGTATTTACGGGCGATATAGCCGTCAAGAATATCTGTAAAGCTGGCAAGGATGATAAAAGCAAATCCGATAATGCGCCATGTGGTTTGCAGGGTAGGAGAATTATTCATCAGTTCATCCACATTGCATATCACAAGGAAGATAAAGACCATGATAATTCGTAATATTGTAATTTTATTCGCTAGATTCATTTTTTACTATGTTATTCCATTTGTTATCGCATTTATTCTTTGTTCATCTTAATTTAGACTTAAAAAGAGTGGTTGCAATCCATAGTTCATAAAAAACAGTAAAGTTTAATCCCAGCAATGTGGATTTTATTTTTTTACAACTTCCTTGAACAAATCTGCAATGTTTTCTACTAGGATTTTTTCAGCCTCTTCAAGGGAATCAGATGGGATAAATCCGCCAGCGGCAAGGTCGTGCCCGCCACCATTGAGTTTTCTTGCAACTGAGCCTACGGAATATTGTTCATGTTTAGATCGCAATGAGATTCTAAAGCCTCCATCTTTCTGTTTGAGTATGGCGACAATTTCAAACTCTTTGATAGATCGAATGAGATCTATCAGCCCTTCAGTATCTTTTTCATCAATATTAAATGAGTCCAACAGTTCTTCGGAGAGAAAAAACCATGCAAATCTGCCATCGCATCCTGTTTTAAGATGATAGCAGATAATTTCAGCTTCCATTTTTGCGAGATTCGCAGATTTTGCAAAGAACATAGAGTTAATTATTAATGAGTAGTCTGCACCATCTTCAAGAAGTTCAGCACCTGAACGTAGTGCAGCTGGCGAGGTGTTCTGAAAGCGAAACCCGCCGGTATCAGTAATCAGACCAGTTAAAAGAAGTGTCGCGGTACTTTGCGAAACACGCAACAGTGAAGATTCTTTCAGGATTTTGTAAATTATTACAGCTGTTGCTGCGGCTTCTGGGAATACAAAGTTCTGTTTTGCAAATTGTGTATTGTCGGGGTGATGATCAATATTGACAGAGTTATATTTTGAGAAATCAATTTTCCCAAATCTCTCTGATGAGGAAAAATCTAGGCATAGAATCATATCATACTTGCTCAATTCAGGGAGATCTCCTGATATATAGGGCTTGAAATTATCAGGCATAAGGGGTAGATATGCAGAGGGAATTGTCTCATGAAAATATGCATCGACTCTCTTTCCATTTTCGAGCAGAGCGTTAAGCAGGCCGAGAGTGGAGCCAATTGCATCACCATCTGGGCCGACATGTGTTACAATAAGAAAATTATCGTTATTTTCAATTATTTCAGTAATAGGTTGTGTATTCATAATAGTAGGTTCCTTTAGTAATCAATTCCGAAGAGGTGCATTATCTGCGGAAAGATAAATGTTAAAGCTGTGTCTGCAAGTACAATAAGAAAAATTCCGCTGACAACGGCAGATGTAGTAGCATTTCCTACACCCTTTGCATCGTTTTCGGCATCAAGTCCTCTAAAACAGCCTATCGCTGCCACAAGGAAAGCAAAGACCACGCTTTTAGTCAGGCTCTCAAATATATTTGCAGGGATCATTGAGCTTGTAATCTGGTTCATATATTGATAGAATGTAATATCACTTGTTAATGCTGTAATCAGCCCACCCCCGAGGATGCCTAAAATATTTCCTATTATAGTCAACATAGGCATAACCATAATAAGAGCAATCAGTTTAGGCATTACAAGAATATACACTGGCTTCAAGCCCATTGTTGTCATTGCATCAACTTCTTCATTTACCTTCATTGTCCCGATCTCTGCGGCAAATGCAGATCCTGCCCTGCCCGTGCATATAATTGCAACCATAAGGGGGCCGAGCTCTCTAACGATAGCGAATCCCACAAGATTGGACACAAAAACGCTTAGCCCAAAGCGAGATAGCTGTGCAAGCCCCTGAAATGCAAGAATTACACCCATTAGAAAGCATATCATCATGACAATGGGAACAGCATCGGCTCCAGTTTTGTCCGCATAATATAGTATATCGTTTTTATTAAGTTTTCTTGGATGTTTGATGAAATAGATGAGTGTCATAAGTAGTTCTTCAGTGTAAATGACAAGTTTTCTCATATCGCTACCCAATTTCAGAATACCACCACCTGTCGTTTCAAAAATCGATTGTATCTCTTTTTTTCTAAACTCTTTAATTATGTATTTATCATCAGAGAATCCGAGTTTTTGTAAAGATATCGTCAGTTCGGCATCAGCATTTTTCATTATAAAAGAGAGTTTATTTGCCTTCGGCATCTCTGCGACAGCCTTTAAGAATGTAAGAACAGTGTAATTAGTGGGCTCAATACCCTTCAGGTCAAAAACAAATGTTGAAACTGATTTGTCTAGCAGAGATTTAATCTCATTGCAAAAGCTTAACGTCTGATTTATATCAATATGTGTCTGTGATATGTTATCAATTATGATTGATTTAGATTGTTTTGTAATTTTAAGCATAAATGTTTAGCAGTCAAGTGAAATGCAATTAAGAGTTATTTATTTATCATCTTAATCGCATTATTTTTTCTTTATTTTTTGTATATTCTTTACTATTTGCTGAGTAATCTCTGCCATCGCTTTTTCCATTCCTACTGCATAAGCGGTTGCAGTCTCTTTTTC
>JAUUYH010000088.1 GCA_030590505.1 Kiritimatiellota bacterium | reverse complement strand
TTCCAGACACGAGAGCAACACCTCCTGTGAAAACAACAGGGCTTTCTAAATTTCTACCACTCATTGATAATAATCTGTGGGCAATTGACTGCTGTACGCCAGCGATGATATCTTCGGGAGGAGTGCCAATTGAAAGTAGACCAATGATTTCTGTCTCAGCAAAAACTACACACATACTGCTGATGGGGGAAGGTGAAGTACTTTTTTCTGCACACTTTCCAAGTTCCTGCAGTGGGACTTTCAATCTTTCTGATACGACTTCAAGAAACCTTCCTGTTCCGGCAGCACATCGATCATTCATTGTAAAATCCTTTACTGAACCTTTGTCGTTTAGCTTTATCAGTTTGCTGTCTTGTCCTCCGATTTCAAGAATTGTTTTTGTTTCGGGATGAAAATAGTTAACTCCCTTTGCATGACAGGTGATTTCGGTAATGGTATCATTGGCAAAAGTAAGGCTGTCTCTTCCATAGCCAGTGGCGATAATGTTTGCCACATCACTTCTTTTGAACCCATTTTTCTCGAGTAGCTCGTCAAAAAGTTCGATGGCATCATCTTTCTGATTGACTTCCTGATCGGCGAGAGTCATGTCAATTATTCTTTTTTCAGCATCCATAAGAGCGATTTTTACTGCACGTGAGCCAGCATCTATTCCTGCATATATCATAATTTTTCTTTTGTTTTAAAGTTTATCTTTTCTCATCGATTTTACTATACCGCAAGCGGTAGAGGTCTTCTCTTTCCTTTGCTAGAGCATTAAGTTTAAGGAAAATGTTAAGATTTCATCCGTTCAAAGTATATCTACTATCTCTTTCAAAGTTTTTATTTTTGTTTTAATATTCATCATCATCACATCTGCCATTGGGGGGACTTCTATTTCAATCACAGGGATTCCACACTCACGCTTGACTATCTCACTTATTATTTTTCCTTCAAATGCACAATGGCTTGCACCAGGTATTTTTGAGATAATTAAAGCTTCCGAACCGATTTTTTTTATATCCTTGCATATTCTTGCTGCACGCTGGGTCGAGCCTGAGGTCATCGAGTCAGACATTGCCGCTAGAGCCAAAGCTTCCAGAGGTGGGATATCTTCCGGTATTTGATCCAAGGCATGGGTGAACATAAAATCTGTTCCGCAAAGGCGACATCCATACTCTTCCAGCATATTCATAACTCTTAGGTCAGCAACAGGATTTACCCAGAAAACCTTTGTTGCACTTTTATTACCTATAAAAAAACCATTTGCTACCCTGTTTTTTACTTCATTTACCATTTCCTGGAGAATTATTTCTGTTTCATCTATATCAGAGCAATAATGAATTGCCAGCATTTCTGCGATAAGCAGTTCAAGAGCCGGGAGGACAATCCCCTCTGCCAGAAAGACCGTATCCCTTAGTTCATGAAGGAGTTGACGGATTTTATTTGATCTCTTTATGCCTGCTGACAGGATTTTATCTGAAACCTCCACGCCTGTTTTCTCCTGCAGAAGCAAACGCAGCCTTGTAAATTCATCAATAAGATATTCATGCTGTATTTTCGGGGCAGGGCTTCCGTCAAGTAAGGGAATTGTCTTTTCTTCGGGGGTAGGTTTTCGTATATGCGGCATTTCCCACCACTCTATCGGATGCCCCATTGCTTCGATACGTTGAGCTATAGCTGAAAAATCATCACAAACTGCTCCTGAACTACATATAAGTAGATCCGGCAACGGGAAGTGTTTTTCGGTCACAAACGCCCCCAACATTGCCCTTACAGGACAGAAAGATTCATCAATCCCCAGGTTATCGGCTTCGAGCAGAAGTCCGCCGCTGAGTTCCATGACACATGGGATCCACCATGCTCCATCGGGGTAGAAGGCGATTGTATTGGGGATTGAGTATGTCATAACGGGGATTGTGCCAAGATCTTTCATTGTGCCGATGATATATTTCCCCGCAGCACGCGCCTCTCTGAGTCTATCTTCTTCGGTTAGAAGGAAATTCCATAAACGATATGAAATAGCTGAATTGTCAAATTCCAATTTTGTCAGCCGATGATCTCCATCGTCAATATGACGACAAAGCTTTCCGCAGTATGCAGGCAGTCCAGGAGTTTTGCCATGTAGCTCATCTAATTTTTCAACTGTCACTTTTTTAGGTTTCATTTTTATTTTCAGGTTCCAGGTTATAAGATCTCAAAGAATGCTTTTAATCGAGTTTTTAATCTACTATCATTTTTGGGTGATGTACAAACATCGGCTGTAAAATGGAGTAGAGGTAACTTAAAAAGCTCTTTAATTCTCGGTATTTCAGCATGCCATATATCACACCAGGGATATGTTCTTACGATAATGGCATCTATATTTCTCTGTTTAACCATTTCGTCTATATGTTCATAAAATTGCTTATTGGGTCTTTTGGCAATATCTGGCATATTTGCGAAATAGGCAATTGCCAGTTCTGAATAAGGATCATCTGCTAGTTTTTTTAGGTTAACATCTGGAATTGCAAGTTCTCCGATTTCTGTAGCGTCAAGGCATATCTTTGCTGAGTGTTCCTGGATAAGATTGATTAATCCGGAATCAAAATCAATGGCCGGCCCTCCCATTAATGCAATCCTTTTTTCATTACCTACTTTCGGAGGATCAGGCCTCTTTTTATTTTTAAAGAGCGTTACCAGGTTTTCAAAGTCCGGTTCTGTTCCACCTGTTTGAATAAGAAAACTACTTAACCTTTTAAGTTCATCTTTATAGATGCCAATGGCTGTCTGATTCTGCCACGTAGCAGGAATATTCATAAGAAATAATTTAGCGCCACTAGAAGAGTAAAGCTCTGATATTCTCCGCATTTGATCGCAGCGGGTTGTGAAAACAACCGCGCTACCGTCAAATAGCTCTGCTTGTTTAAACATCAATTCAGCATAAGGGCACACCCCTTCACTTGATTCCTGAAACGCATTATTGTTTTGCGAAATCATGTTTACTGGTTGAAATCCATGAATCTTAATCCATTCAGGAGGAATATATTGAGAACTGTATAAAACTTTATTTTTCATGGTGAGTTACTCAGGATGAGATCTCCTTAATTGTTTCTACTCCGTCCACTGGGTCGGTTGATACAGCAGATAATTGTTCTTCTGAAGGTTTTTTTGTTAGAATCGAGATGATTATCAAAGAGAGAACAGCAGCAATTACTCCAGCTCCGATATACAAATATCCATAAGCTCCAGCAAGCCACGACGGAAGAACATCTGTGTAATAATGAGCATTTTCTGGATTTGAAGCCTGTAAAACCTTATATTCCCATAGATACATGCCGATTGTTGAGATTGTCCCGATAATACTACTTACAATTACTCCAGGGGTATTTGCACGTTTCCAGAAAATAGCAATTGCCGGTACTGCAATCGCAGCGGAAAGTACACCTGAAGAGATATAATAAACATCTCCCAGCGTATCTGCACAGTATGCGTAGATAAATGCCAAGATTATTGCCAGTGCGGTGACTGAGCGAGACACTAGCGCAACTGAAGTTTTCTTTTTTTTCAGCATTAAAGGCTCTATCAGGTCATATGCCAGTGGCATTGCGGTGACGTTGGAGAATGTATCAACAGTTGACATCTGACATGAAATGAGTCCAAGAAACATTATTACAGATAACCATCCTGGCATTTGGGCAATAAATGCACTTATTATGCCAGTACAATCGCTTCCTATTGCAGATGAATCCTTAAAGACTACCATTGCCATAAAAGTCACAAAAGAGGGTATAATAATAATAAAGATGGTTATTAAAACAAAACCAATTGTAGCTCCGGTTCTGGCCTGTTTAATTGTCGGTGCAGCCTGAATGCGTAAGGTAAGATCCTGTTCAACAAGCCAACCAGGGATATATCCGATAAGAAGGACAATGGGAAAAATCCAGCCTAAAAAATTAAAATTCAGCGCATTTTTTCCTTCAGTCCAAGGAGGGGTAAAATCTTTTACCGCATCAAAAATCCCCTCAGGTGCGGCAAAAGATGCCTGATTATATGCCCAAAACCCAAGTATAAGCATAAAAATAGCCATGATAAAAAATTGTATCAAATCAGTTCTTATTATTGCCCTGAATCCTCCGAGAACGGTATAGATAATAATCGGGATGCAGAACAGCAGAGGTGCGATAATCGCATAGTCACCCTTGAGTCCTAAAAGAGGGGCGGCCAGGGATTTCACAATGACCAACTCAGCTCCAGTCCAACATAGGAAGACCAAAAAAGAGAGAATTGCTGTAAGATAGCGTGCTCCTGGACCAAAACGTCGTCCGATTGCTTGAGGAAGACTTACAGCAGAGACTTTCCTGTAAAAAGGGACAAGAATTATAATCATTATACATAAAATAAACCATGGAATAGGCAGAAGCCAAAGGCCTGTTGCCCCATAGAGATATATCTGACTCATTCCAAAGCTTATCCATCCCAGCATCAACCAGCCTGAAGCTATTGATATACCCAGTGCCCATCCAGGGATTGAGCGTCCTGCCATCCAGAATTCAACATTGCTGTGATCCTGGTCATCTCTTCTTTTTGAAAGCCACGAATAGAGCCCCATAGCAATAACGATCAATGAATATACTACAAAAACTATCCAACAATAAATCTCTTTTGTCATACAGAATCTCCTACCTAAATCGTGCAAGCCCAAGCACATAATTAATATAAGTTATTTGTCCGCACACACTTTGCTTTTGCTAAATGGTTCACTAACAAGGAGCCTTACTAAAAAACAAAGTACTTATGCGAATTACGCACTTATTCTTGCATAATCTAGGTTATGATAATATCAATTTTCTGTCACGATACAGTCTCAAACAGAGCCTGTATACGAGTTGCGATTCTCGCAGAATCAGATGTCGAGTAATCTGTCTCTATTTTTAGATAGGGGAGCTCTAGCTCTTCCGCCACCTTTTTTACTCTGACTGATTCGATGTCATAGGTGATACATGCCTGCCATATTAAATCAATAATACAATCAGGCTTGAACTCATCGGCAAGTTTTTTTAGCAGATCCATTCTCCTATCATTCTTGGTCATTACCGAACATGGAATGTTGTAGAAATAGTGTTCAGCTATTGCTTTTAATGGATCATCTGCGTTCGCGTCGATATTATACATAATTGGTTTCAGTCCACTACAGTTTTCCATAGCGACTACAATGCCCCCAGTATCTTCGATAAGATTTACCATCAATTCTGCTCCGTGAGCAAGAGGGACGCCTGTTAGAAGCACTCTTTTCTTCTTTTTACTGCAGGTCTCATTGTTATTTTTCAACTTATCCAGGATTTTTTCATATTGATCCAATGCAGAAGGCATTGCAGCAATAATAGAGTTCAAATGTAGCAACTCCAAGCCAGTTAGTGGTGGCATCTCTTGCTGCATTAAATAGGAAATCTCTTTTTTCAGAGATCTTTCTCTATTCATTTGCCTGATTGCTTCTCTGAGCTTCTCATCAGTTATTTTAGTGTTGAACTTCTTTTCAAGGGCTTCCTTCATTTTGCGTATTTCGCAAAACCAATGCTCAAAAGCATCAGCGTCATCTGGTTTCTGTGGAAGTTCCAGTACATGCATATCCCTTGTTTCCGCCATCAACTCATACATCTTTTTCTTTCCGTCGCAGGTAGTTTCAGCAACGATAAGAGAAGCCCATTCAAGGAAAGGGTTTGCTTTTTCTTTGTGGTAACCGTATGTGGATTTTATAAGAGGACAAAGATTTGAAGGGAGATCTTCTTCGGCGGGTGCGATCATTTCAACAGAACCTCCGCATAGACAAACCGGAATTCCTCCCCCTGCCATAATAATCTCTCGAGGGGTGAATTCACACATTATGCCAACAATAGGCTGCCCTGTGGAATGAGCTTGCTCTGCATACTCATAGCAATGATCTACCATGTCGTCAAACCATTGGTATATTGTTTCAGTTTTTTGATTTTCTTCTTTTGCTGTTTTACATGGAGTTTCAAATTCCGATGATGAACAGCCCTGCATTTCGGATGTCGAAACAGATGTAGTACATCCAGTTTCCCCGGTAGGCTTATGCCCACAACACTTTTTCATTTTTTACCTTCTTTTTTTAGTTGACATTTCTTCTATTAATTGAGTTATATTTTTATTTTTTTGTCGCGACAAAAAGTCCTTGACCTATTTTATTTTCATGTGCAAGTTTCTGCATAAATGCCATCTCTTTTCCCATTGATTCCATTGTTGCCATATCAAAGCCGACAAGCTTCAATGCATCATAAGTCAATTGTTTATTTAGCATATCCAGATATAGATCTACATGTTCAGCATATATCCCTGTCTCTTCAGCATGTAAAATTTCGAAATCGTTTTCTCTTAACAAATTCGAATAATCATGAATGCTTAAAAGAGTCGGAAATTTCATAAATGCCATAAAGCGTTCTGCCTCGGCATCGCTTAAACCATCTCTTTCAATCCAGTCCGTAAAGGCTATGGTGCCACCTGTGTTTACTACTCTGGCTGCTTCGGAGATTAATTTATCTTTATGTTCAACATAGCACCAGGCATCTTCGCCCCAGACAAGATCGTAACTGTTCTCTGGTAGTCCACTATCGCACACGTCACCAAGAATAAATGAAGTCTTTTCACCAAATCCTTCTTTTTCGCTTCTTAACTTTGCTCTATCAATAACTGTTTTTGACGCATCAACACCTGTCATGGAGAGAGCATTTTGAAATTTAAGCAAAAAGCGCATTCCAGCACCGTTGCAACAACAGAAATCAATACCCGTGAATCCAGGCTTTAAACCCGCTTTGCTTGCCAGATTCATTGAAGAGGTAAGCCCCCCGACGTGGATTTGCTCTCCCATAATAAGCTCCCACAAATCTCCTTCAGGACCGTTGTAGACTTCTTTTACATTTGTCAGGCATACACTGTCTAATTTTTTCATAGTTTTCCTTAACTGATTATAAAAAACAGGGAGAGCGAATCGAATATTATACCGCAAGCGGTAGATATCTTGTCTTTCTTTTACTAGCTAATTAAGTTTAAAGAAAATGTTAAGATTTCATCCGTGCAAAGTATATTATGTATATCCTTATAATTTTCTTGATTCAAAGAACAAGTTAAATTTTAGATTAGATTTCACTTCCAACTTATGATACTATAACCTTTTCAACAACATTGTCAACTCTTTTTCTAAAAGTGTATGGCTCTCAATGGTTGTCTGCTTTGCAGGTCGGGCACGACCTTGATTAGACATCAAGAGAACGCTTAGTCAGTGTAAATAAATAATCAATACCTTACACTAAAAAAACTTTAAAACATGCTGAATTCACATGTCATTATACCCATATTCTTTGATTTTAGAACTCCAACAAACATACGGTTGTTTGTTGTGCTTGAATTTTCCAAGAGTCGAGATTTTGTAAGGAAATTTTATCAGTAGAAAACCGTAATCTATTGTAATCATTGAGCAAATCTGCTAATTTCGCAAGTTGCTTCTCTGGCACTTTTTGCGAACTTCGCAGCTCCTTCAACCAGTCTTCTAAACTCATTTGCGAAGTTCGCAAAATGGCAGTCTTTCCGATAATCTTTTTTTGCAGCTTTCGTAGCACTTTCTGCAACTGGATAATCTCTTTGCTAAGTGTTAGCTTTAGATGGCGGGAGCGTCTTCTCCTGAAACGATATCTCCATATAAGAAAAAGAAGTGAACCCATAAAAATAGTTCCTCCGATCGGATTGCTGATTACGTTCCCAAAAAACGCAAAAAGTTCGCTAAAAGTAGTCAGAATTGCCCTTGCAATATACCCTCTGCGAGCATCTGCAATAATTTTATTTAATGAATATTTTAATCTATCGAACCAGCTCTCAAAAAAGCCCCATCCATGGCTAGTTCCATCTCCTGAAGCAGGAGTGGCTTCAATAATAATCCATTTTTGTTCATCACGAATATATGCCTCAACCCACGCATGTGCATCGCCTAAACGTGATACATAATACTGACCGCTTGGATGTTCTGAATTACACATCATTCCAGTTACATATCTACAGGGAATCTCGTGTTTCCTGAGTAACATAGCTGCAGAAGATGCAAATAGCTCGCAATGACCGCGTCTGCTTTTTGTCATAAAAAACTCAAGTGGATCTTCTCCGTTTTTTGGGGCTTCAGGCTCAAGAGTATAGGTAAAGTTTGAACTGAAAAAATCCCTTATTTTCTCTGTTATCTTGCGATCTGATAGCTCCGCTGGTAGCTTATCGCCTTCTGGGAAGATTTCATCTGAAATCGAAGATAAAATGCTGTTCAGTTCAGCTGGAAATTCAATATATTTTGTAGGTGAAACAGCTTTAGGTGATCCGAATGATGCAAATTGGTCAAGCTTAGGTACTCTCGCAGTATAACCAGCATCACTCTCCCATGCTTTTGGGGAAAAAACCCCATTAGAAGTGTAAAAAAGACGGTCAGAAACCATCTCGATTCGCTCAGTATTACCTGGCAAAAAGAGAAAATCAGCATAGCATGCACTCGATGGATAAATAGTAACAGCATCCCCCTTTTTCCCAGGATCTTTATCGATAAAAAAGGCTGTCAGTGCAAGTTTATTAATATTAAGCTTGGATTTACAATATTCTTCAATTTCGTCATTGCCCACCTTCCACCTGCCGGCAGCGTAGTTTTGATAGCTTTGTCCACGCAGGTAGCCTGGCGGAGAATCTGGGGAAACAACTCGCAGTATGATCATACGACTATTCTTTTTTCTGTCAGCTTTAATCGTACTGTTTAGATCAATATTATTAGAAAACATTATCCTAGGATTGCCTACATTCGGGAACCGGGCCTTTATTAGAAAATTTTCCAGTTCACGCAACTCCTTTTTAAAGGACTTAAACATAAAAAGTGACCCGAAAGTCAGCAATATTGCAACAGCAACAGCCGCGCTGTAACACAAGTGCTTCAGCCAGTCAATCTTTCGTCTCGATTTATGATATGGCGCTTTCCGCACAAGATAAAATGCAATAAGCATCATAACCACAACAGAAGTTGCTGTAATTAGAAAAAATATGTTAAAATTGTTCAATGCAAGAAGGTTGTGAAAAAATTCTTGATCAATATTGCTATTGTAAGCACCTAATCTATAATCACCACTGAATAAAAGAGCAATCAGAGAAGATGTAGAACTGAACCCGATCGTATATGCACTAGGCTCATAAAAAGTGGAGAAAACTGCAAGATAGAGAAACAGCGGTACGGTAATATGTGCTAAAAGTAGTCGGCCAATATGAAAGAAGCGATCTGCTTTGGTCGGGAAAACCATATTAAACAGCACAACCAAAACAAGGGAGAATACAACACTATAGATAATCGAACGATCAGAATATTTGATCGGTTGACGAACGAAAAATGAAGCTAGAAATCCGAGGCAGATGATACAAAAAATATGAGGCTGTGCCGCAACCACGCAGAAAAGGAATGCTGAAGGGAAAATTATTCCTGCTGTAATAATGATAAACAGCCAATTTTGTTTGGAGGGACTCATAAAATATACCTAATATCAATTTGCAATCAAAAGCCTGTATTTATTGTCTCCTCCTGAGTAAATCAAACCCTATTGAATCGAACTCCCCAGAAGAGAGAATTTTATAGCCAACTCTTTACGTCATCCGCCTCTGTTCTGTAATTGCCCATCCTTCGACGATTGGCTCTAATAGAAAATCTTCAAGCTCATCATTCATCTCAAGCATAAGGGCACAATAGGGACATGAAGTGTAGTGTTCAATATCTGTACGATATAGAGTTTCACAACAGCGCGGGCACAGTAATACGCGATCATTAAGTTCATTCAGTTTTCTAAAAGTATATTTCATTTTTTTCCATTTTTTCTTAGATATTCATTATATCCAGGCTTCCGAGTGGTGAGACATCGAACCCAAATCCAAACAGCTCTTTGTGGTGAGTATATTCCGTCAGCCATTGTTGAACCTCTGAAATAACCGGCTCCAATGCATAAAATTACCTTTTCGTTCTCAATAAAATATACTCTTAAACTCAAAATATATTTTTGAGTTTCCTGAAGCCATAAATATAACCACTAAAAACCAAATGTGCAACTCTTCTTTTGCTCTTTTTTGCGAAGTTCGCAACCACATGACAG